>NZ_CP028923.1:3029090-3337272 GCF_005166025.1 Mangrovivirga cuniculi | reverse complement strand
AAAATTTGAATTTCAAAAGGAAGACATAAGGAACTACGATAAGATGGTCGAACTGACTGCCGGATATGATGCGATCTCACACCAGGCAGCTTTAGGATCAGTTCCACGTTCGATTGAAAATCCGATGCTTTCCAACGAAGTCAATGTCGATGGAACAATTAATATCCTTCATGCTGCGGTTAAGAATGATATTGATCGGGTAATCCTGGCTTGTTCTTCCAGTACCTATGGAGATAGCAAAGAACTTCCTAAAGTTGAAGATAACATCGGCAAGCCCTTAAGTCCCTATGCAGTAACAAAATATGCAGTTGAACTTTATGCTGATGTTTTTCAAAAAGCTTATGGATTGAATTACATCGGATTCAGATACTTTAACGTGTTTGGGCCAAAGCAAAATCCTGATAATCCGTATGCTGCGGTTATTCCGATTTTTTGTAAAGCATTTATAGAGGGAAAGGAGCCAACGATCAATGGTGATGGAAAAACTTCAAGGGACTTTACCTTTGTAGATAATGCGGTACAGGCTAATATTCGAGGGATATTTACCGAAAATAAAAATGCTCTAAACGAAATCTACAATATGGCCTGTGGTGAGCAGACTACATTAAATGAAATGGTCGAGATGCTCAGGGAAATAACAGGAAAAGATATCGAAGCGATTTACGGACCGGAAAGACCCGGAGATGTAAAGCATAGTAAGGCAGATATATCAAAGATCAGCGATCATCTGGATTATAAACCAACAGTGAAATTCAGGGAAGGACTCGAAAAGGTTTATCAGTGGTATGTTGAGAAGTATTCCTGAAAGTGTTTGTCAGAATTTCATAATTTTCAAAAAAGGAGCTAAATAATTATATTTCATATAGAATACTGTCGTTAGGCTTATTAGTATTTAAAGCCAAAAACAGTTAGATTTGCTCAAAATAAGTCTTCATGGAGAGATATAAGCAACCAGTAAAAATAACAGATAAAGTAATTTTAGGAGGGGAAAAGCCTGTATTATTATCAGGCCCATGTGCTGTTGAGAATTGGGATATTTGCGCAGAGGTGGCCGAACACATGAAAAAGGTTTCAGAAGAAACCGGGTTCAGTTATGTTTTTAAAGCCTCTTATGATAAAGCGAACAGGACCAGTGCAGATTCTTTTCGAAGTATTGGAGTAGATGAAGCTCTCAGGATCTTACAAAGAATTAAAGACGAATTTGATCTTCCTATCGTTACTGATATCCATGAAACCCATGAAGTAGCACCTGTTTCTGAGGTTGCTGATGTTCTTCAGATTCCGGCCTTTTTATGCAGGCAGACCAGTTTGTTGATGGAAGCCGGTAAGAGTGGTAAGGCTGTTAATATCAAAAAGGGTCAGTTTATGGATCCCCAGGGTATGCAGTTTGCTGCAGAAAAAGTAAACTCGATCAATTCCGACAAAGCATTTTTAACAGAGCGAGGAACTACTTTTGGATATAATAACCTGGTAGTGGATATGCGTTCACTTCCTGTAATGAGGCAGTTTGCTCCGGTAGTATTTGATGTAACACATAGTGTACAGCAACCGGGAGGACTTGGAGGTAAGAGTGGAGGTCAGCGACAGTTTGCTCCATATTTAGCAAAAGCAGCGGCTGCTGCTGGGGTGGATGGATTTTTTATCGAGACGCACCCAGAACCATCAAAAGCATTGAGTGACGGACCAAATATGGTTCCACTTGCAGAGATGGCTAAATTTTTAACACAATTAAAGACCATTTGGTCATTGTCAAACGAATAAAACCGTTAATGAAATTTTTTAATACGGCATTTTTATTTTTGATCATAATTACGAGTTCATGTGTTACCAATAAGAAGGTACAATACATGCAACACGATGATGTGAATGCAAGACAACATTCACTTCCCACGGATACGGTAGTACGAACCTACAATCTTCCTGAATATACTTATTTAATTCAGCCAGAGGATGTGTTGTCTATCCGAATTCAAAGTTTGACAGGCGAAGAATATGACTTTTTTGCCAGAGCTCAAAATCAAGGAAATCAAGGTGCAGCAAATCGAAATCAGAGTATGATAGGTGAATTAGTCGATCCGGAAGGTATGATCGATTATCCTGTAGTGGGTAGGCTTAAAGTTTCCGGTAAAACAATATTTGAGGTACAAGATGAAATTAAAGAATTAGCTGGACAATACGTAGCTGAACCTGTAGTGAGAATTCGTATTTTAAATTTTAGATATTCAATTTTAGGAGAAGTAGATAATGAACAAACGATAACAGTACAGAACCATAGAGTCACCTTACCGGAAGCTATAGCATTAGCAGGTGGGCTTGGTGAACTTGCTGATAGAAGTCAAGTAAAATTAATACGATCTAATGGGGGTGTAACTAAAGTGGTATATGTCAATTTGCTTGAGGAGGATATTATGACTTCACCTTATTACTATATTCATCAAGGGGATATTTTAATAATTCCACCATTAAGGCAACGTCCAATGAGAAGATATTTCGGTCAAAATTTGGCATTGTTTGTCTCTACTGTGTCAGTTGTTTTGTTAGCTATTAACTTAATTAATTAATTCTGTGGCTGATATAGATTTTAAAGATTTCGAAAGTGAACAAGATACTACTGTAAAATCACCCGGAGGAGGATTTCATATAGATATAAAAAGAGTTTTTTCTAGGTCCTTAAAATTCTGGTATTTGATTATTTTATCAGTACTAGCCGCCTTAACAATAGCTTATTTTATCAATCTATATACTATAAGAATATATAACGTCACTTCTTCCGTAATTATAAAGGAGACTCAAAGTGAATTAAATGGAGCTAAGCTTTTATATAATAATCCATTTGTAAATAATTATAAAAATTACCTGAATGAGTTATATATTTTACGTTCTTATCCTCTCGTAAATCAAACCCTTGAAAATCTTAATTTTGAAGTTTCAGTTTTGAGAGTAGGTGATTTTAAAACCAAAGATTTCTATAATAATTTCCCCTTTGAATTTTACCTGGTAGGCAATAAAAATAAAGCGTATGGCAAATCTTTAAAATTATCAATAATTAATGATCGATATTTTGGACTTGCTAATAATTCAGGCGAAGAATTAGATAATTCAGATTTCACCCAATTTCAAATTGGTGATACAATTAGCTATAAGGGAATTAAATTAGTTGGGCGTAAAACGAATGTTTCAATAAATTCTTATAAGAATATTAACTATACCCTAAGTTTTAAAAAACCATCTAGTATGGTCTGGGGATATGTTAGAAGGCTTAAGGTGAGTTGGGCTGAGCAAGGTAGTGGTGTTGTTGATATTTCTATGACAGGCCCTTATCCCCATAAAGATATTGCATTTATTAGAGGCATAGTTGAGAATTATGTCAATTATTCAATAAAGAAAAAGAGCCAGGCAGCAAGCAGATCTATTCAATTTATTGATGAACAGTTGGAAAATATTTCTGATTCTCTTGTGTTTTTTGAAGGGCAATTGGAAAGGTTTAAACAAAGCAATGGAATAACCAATCTTGATGCAGAAGCTGAAAGGATATATCAAAAAATTGATGATCTGGAATCAAGAAAAACTGAAATTATAGCCAAAGAAACCTATTATGATTACTTGGTGAAATACATTGAAAACGGAGAGAATTTAGACCAGATTATTTTACCATCATCTGTGGGGATTGAAGACGCTTTGTTAACAAATCTTGTTAATAAGATTGTAGACATTCAGTTAGAAATGAATACTGCCCTGGTTAATGGAGGTGAAAAAAACCCTTTATACATTCAAGGCAAACAGCGAATAAAAAATATACAATCAAATATTATTGAAAGTGTAAGAAATTTAAGGCAGACAAATGATATTACTGTCAATCATTTAAATACACTTATTTCAGGCTTAGAAAGAGAATTATATAAGTTACCCATTGCCCAGAGAAAGCTGATTAATATTCAACGTAATTATAACTTACTGGAAGGTTTATATACATATCTTCTGCAGAAACGTGCAGAAGCAGGGATTTCAGTAGCTAGTACAACTGCTGATGTAGATATGGTTAACCCACCTATGCAACGAGGAGGCGCGATAGTACCTCAGCCTACCAGAAATTATGCAATAGCAGGAACAATCGGGCTAATTCTTCCATTAGCTTTATTTGTATTACTGGAATTATTAGATAATAAAATTCAGTCTAAAGAAGATATTGATAGAATAACAACAATCCCTGTTATTGGAGGTATTGGTCATACAGATATTGAAGGATCTTTGGTGGTTGCTCAAAAACCTAAGTCAGCCATTTCCGAGGCCTTTCGATCAGTTCGTACGAACTTGAATTACTTTATAGGTCAGAAAGATAAAAAGGTTATCATGGTGACTTCCTCTATTGCGGGAGAAGGGAAAACATTTACCAGTTTAAATCTTGCGACTATTATGGCCTATGCGGGAAGAAAAACTGTGATAATTGGAGCTGATTTGCGTAAACCAAGGATTTACGATGATTTGAATTTATCCAATGACCAGGGGTTAAGTACATATTTGTCAGGAATGTCTGAAATGCAAAATGTTATTCAGGAATCTGAGATTGAAAATTTATTCCTTATTTCAGGTGGACCGGTACCACCAAACCCAAGTGAATTGTTAATGAGCAAGCAATTCGGTAGCTTATTAAAAGAATTACATCATGATTTTGATAATATCATAATTGATACACCACCAGTTGGAATAGTTGCAGATGCATTGGAAATTACTAAACATGCTGATCATACTCTTTATATAGTCCGGCAGGGTTATTCTCCAAAAAATGTGCTTAGAACCTCTCAGGAAATTTATGAAAAAGGATTGCTAAGAAATGTGAGTATCATACTTAATGATATTAGAAAAGGTGGTATGGGGTATGGCTACGGCTATGGTTATGGCTATGGTTATGGTTATGGCTATGGCTATGGGAATAAGAAATCATCACAAGGAGGTTATTACGAAGAATAAAATATGCAAGAAAAAAAAGTTTTAATTACTGGGGCAGATGGATTTATTGGCAGCCACTTAACTGAATTACTGATTAAAGAAGGCTATAAAGTAAAAGCATTTGTTTATTATAATTCATTTAATTCATGGGGCTGGCTTGAGACTTTGTCAAGGGATACTTTATCTCAAATAGAGATATTCTCCGGGGATATTCGAGATCCAAATGGAGTTAGGACTGCTATGAAAGGTGTGGATATGGTTTTTCATTTAGCTGCTTTAATCGCAATCCCTTTTAGCTATCATTCTCCCGATTCTTATGTTGACACGAATGTTAAGGGTACCCTTAACATCATTCAAGCAGCAAAGGATCTAGGTTTAGAAAGAGTACTTGTTACATCTACCTCTGAAGTATATGGAACGGCCCAGTTTGTTCCAATAACAGAAGATCATCCCAAACAACCCCAATCACCTTATTCAGCATCAAAGATTGGTGCAGATTGTATAGCAGAATCTTTTTACAGAAGCTTTGATCTTCCTCTCACCATTGTCAGGCCATTTAATACCTATGGCCCCAGACAATCAGCAAGGGCTATCATCCCAACAATTATTTCACAATTATTGAATAAAAAGCAAGAAATTAAACTTGGTGATTTAAGGCCAACCAGGGATTTATTGTATGTTGAGGATACTGCAAGAGGATTTATAGAAATAGCAAAATCTGATAAAACTATAGGTGAGCACGTAAACATAGCGACAGAATCTGAAATATCAATGCAGGAATTAGCTCAGACAATGATTGATCAAATTAATCCTCAAGCTAGAATTGTTACAGATAATGAGAGATTAAGACCGGAAAAAAGTGAAGTTTTCAGGTTGTTTGGTTCGGCGAAGAAAATTAAAGAACTTACTGATTGGACGCCGAATTATACCTTGGAGACAGGATTGGCTGAAACAATAAGCTGGTTTTCTCAAACAGAAAACCTAAAAAATTATAAAGCGGATATTTATAATATTTAGAATAATCTAGATGAGAACATTGATAATTGCTGAAGCAGGAGTAAATCATAACGGTAATATTGAGATTGCTAAAAAACTTGTAGAAACTGCAGCTGAAGCAGGAGCTGATTATGTTAAGTTTCAGACATTTAAAGCTGAAAAAATTGTTAGTTTTAAGGCTAAAAAAGCTGATTATCAATCTTTGAATCTTAATGATGATCAAATTTCACAATATGAAATGTTGAAGAAGTTAGAGCTTTCTCATTCTGATCATATTGAACTAAAAGGGTTTGCAGAGAAATGCGGTATAAAATTCACTTCAAGTCCTTTTGATGTTGAGAGTATAGAATATTTACAGAAAATAGGAGTTGATTTATTTAAATGTCCAAGTGGGGAAATAACAAACTACCCTTATTTGAAAGCTCTTGCTCAAACAGGGGCAAAATTGATATTGTCAACAGGTATGGCTAATTACGGCGAGATCGAAGCTGCCATTCAACTATTAATGGAGAATGGTTTAAAAAAAGATAAACTAACTGTCTTGCATTGCAATACTCAATATCCTACACCATTGAAAGATGTTAATCTCCTGGCAATGAATGCTATAAAAACTGCTTTTGGAGTCAATGTTGGATATTCAGATCATACCTTGGGGATTGAGGTTCCTACAGCTGCTGTAGCTTTAGGTGCTTCAGTTATTGAGAAGCATTTTACCCTTGATAGAACAATGGATGGCCCTGATCATGTTGCATCACTTGAACCAAATGAATTGACAAGTATGGTGCATGCAATTAGAAATATAGAACTAGCCACTTCAGGATCAGGGATAAAAGAGGTTACTCCAAGTGAATTGGAAAATAAAAAGATTGCTCGCAAAAGTATTCATATTATTAGGCCTTTAAAAAAAGGAGATGAAATACGGGAATCTAACTTAATTAGCCTTAGACCAGGCGATGGGATTTCTCCTATGGAATGGGAGCGGATAGTCGGTAAAAGGGTTACAACTGATCTTGAAGCAAATCATATGTTGGAGTGGAGAGATATATCTAATTGATTTCAAAAATTGAAATTTATGAAATTAGGCGTACTAACAAGTTCAAGAGCCGACTTTGGAATATATAAACAATTGCTTAAGGAGATTTCGGAGCTAATAAATTTTGAAATAATTGCCTTTGGTACTCATCTTTCAAAATTTCATGGTTTTACTATAGATGAAATAAAATCAGAATTTTCAGTTCCTATTCATGAGATTAATACTGTTATCGCAAATGATGATATGAATTCAATCTCAACATCATATGGATTAACGGTTCAGAAGTTCGTAGATTTTTGGGATAATAATAACTTTGATATTGTACTTTGTTTAGGGGATAGATATGAAATGAATGCGGCAGTACAAGCAGGAATACCCTATAATATTAGATTCGCTCATTTTCACGGGGAGAAGAATCTCTTGGTGCGATTGATAATATTTACAGGCATCAAATAACTCTCGCTTCACATATTCATTTTACTTCATCCGAATTATATTGTAAAAGAGTTATTGAATTAATTGGCTCTTCACAAGGAGTTTATAATGTAGGATCAATTGCTCTGGATAAAATAAATAAATCTTCTTTAATATCTGAAAATGATTTTAGAACCAAATATAATATTCCTGAAAAGGAGTTTATATTAATTACAATTCATCCTGAAACTAAAAATATTGATAGTAATGAAGTTTTTGCTGAAGAAATTTATAAAGCAGCATTTGAACTAATTAAAGGTTTTCATCTGGTAATAACGATGCCAAATAGTGATACTAAAGGATCTATTTTTCGAAATATGTGGAAAAAGCTGAAATCTGAATTTCCCACTGATGTCTCTTTAATAGAGAATTTTGGCTCAGAAAACTATTATGCAGCTATGCAATACGCTAAATTATTATTGGGGAATAGTTCAAGCGGTATAATTGAAGCTGCTACTTTCAATAAATATGTTGTTAATATTGGAGATAGACAAAAGGGGAGAGCTAGAAGTTTAAATACTATCGATGTTGACTTTGATTATAAAGATATACTTTTTAAAGTGAAAGAAATTATACCAAAGGGTGAATTTAAAGGTAATAATGAATACTTTCAGGAAAATTCTATCCAAAAAGTGATCAATATAATAAAAGACTATGACGGATTTTAGAAGGCACTTAATTACTAAAGGAACAAAAATAAAAGATGCGTTAGTACAGCTAAATGATTTAGCAAGTGATGCAATTTTGTTCGTAGTTGACGAAAGTAATAAATTGATCGGATCTTTAACTGATGGAGATGTAAGAAGGGGGTTAATTAAAGGGATACAGATTGATGCTCAGGTGGATGATATTATTCAATCAAATCCGAAATTTTTCAAAAAAGGTGAGAATAATATTTCTGAAGTTATTGATTATAGAAAAAATAATTATAAAATAATTCCTGTTGTAGAAAAAGATCATACGGTTGTTAATGTCGTTAACTTTAGAAAAAAGAAATCTTACCTTCCTATTGATGCCGTGATCATGGCCGGTGGCAGAGGGGCTAGATTAAGGCCACTTACTGATAATACTCCAAAACCTTTATTGAAAGTTGGTGAAAAACCAATTATTGAACATAATATTGATAGGTTAAATAGTTTTGGTATTGATGACTTGTGGTTATCTATTAGATATCTTGGAGATCAGATAAAGGAATATTTCGAGGATGGATCCTATAAAGGTGTAACCATTCAATATGTAACAGAGGATGAGCCATTAGGCACCATTGGGGCTGTAAAAAAAATAAAAAATTTCAAACATGATACCGTATTAGTAACAAATTCTGATTTATTAACCGATCTGGATTATGAAGATTTTTATATACAATTTTTAGAGTCGGGGGCTGATATGTCTGTTGTAACAATTCCATACAAGGTAGATATCCCTTATGCAGTATTGGAAACGAATGATAGCCAGGTTCATGATTTTAAAGAAAAACCAACATATACATACTATTCAAATGGGGGGATTTATTTAATTAAAAAAAATGTATTAGACTTAATTCCTGAAAATGAGTTTTTCAATGCGACTGATTTGATGGAAAAACTGATAAAAAGCTCCAATAAAGTTCATTCATATCCATTAATAGGGTATTGGCTGGATATAGGTAAACATGAAGATTACAATAAAGCTCAAAGCGATATTATGAAATTGAAAATATAATGCATTTTTATAAAAAACCATATTTAATAGGAGAAACTGCATTTCATCACCAAGGAGATGTGAATTACTTATTTAAGTTAATAGATGAGGGAATCAAAGCTGGGGTAGATACACTGAAATTTCATTTATTATTTGATCTTGATGATTATTTCATTAAAGATCATGAAGCATATGAGGTGCTTGATAATATGATTATTCCAGAAAATGATTGGAATGAAATTCATTCTTATTGTTTAAAAAAAGGTATTAATCCTATTTACTTGTGTAATGATGTAAAAGCAATAAGATGGGTAAATAAGAAGGACAAAAATAGTGTATTAGGCATTGAAATACATGCAACTGGAATTAATGATATATTTTTATTAGAGGAAGCTTCAAAATTCACATCCTCAGTTTTTCTTGGTACAGGTGGTTCTACGTTTGATGAAATAGAATTTGCTATATCATATTTGAAAAATAAAGGTAAGCAAAACATAATATTAATGCATGGATTTCAATCTTATCCAACAAACTATAAAGATGCTATTTTATCAAAATTATCTGTATTAAGAGACTTATATAAATTGCCTGTAGGATACGCTGATCATACGGATCCAAAAGATGAGTATAATTCGTTTATCAGCACAATGGGAGTAGCTTCAGGTTTTAATATTCTTGAAAAACATTTTACACTAGATACTAGTAAAAAACGAATTGATTCTCAGGCAGCCGTAAGTTTAGATCAATTAAAACAAATTCGAAACTTAATGAATGTTGCCTATGAAGCTTTTTCGTTTGATAGAAGATTGGATATGAGTGATAGTGAAAAGGCTTATGGTGATGTTGGACCAATGAAAAAAGCACTAGTAGTTGCAAAAGACTTAGAAGAAGGTCATGAAATTCAAATCACTGATCTAGCATATAAAAGAACAAACAATAGCGTACCTGTAAAGCAAAATGAAATTTTTTCCTTTTTGGGAGAAGTTACCAATCAAAAAATAGATAAAGATACTCCTATCAATTATAATCTTGTAGATTATAAATTTAAAAAACCAGATGTGTCACAATTTTTTGTAAAAGAGAAATGAAAATAGGTGTATTAATTACCGCAAGACTAAAATCTTCGAGATTACCACTTAAGTTAATCATGGATTTAAATGGTAAATCTGTAGTCGAGCATGTAATCAACAGAGCTAAGCAAATCAAAAATATTGATAAGGCAGTATTATGTACTTCAACTAATTCTCAGGATAGTATTCTAACTGATATATGCCTGGATAATAATATTCATTATTTTTTAGGATCAGAGGAAGATGTTTTGGGTAGGATGTATAATGCTGCTAGATTTTATGGGTTGGATTATATTGTGAGTATAACTGGTGAGAATCCCTTGTTTTCTATTGAAAATGCAAATCTAGTAGTTAATGAATTTAAAAATAACCTAAATACGGATTTTATTTATACTGAGGGTCTACCTATTGGTTGTTCTGTATATGGGCTTAATGTTAAAGCTTTGGAGTTAATTTGTGAGATTAAAGAGGAAGTTGATACAGAAATATGGGGGTACTTAATAAATAGACCGGAGGTATTTAATGTGAAATGTATTGACCAAACTTTGAAAAATATTGAATCAAATTTTAGATTAACCATAGATTATCAGGAAGATTTTATTCTTATGAATGAAATTTTTAAAAACTTTTCATCTAATTATATTCCCAATATTTATGATGTTGATTCCTTATTTGAAAAAAATCCAAATTTGAAATTCATTAATTCAGATAAGGTCCAAGCAACTGTTGATGATTTAGTAATCAAAAGGATAAATGATTTTTATAGGAAAAATCATGACCAAATAATAAAGCGGAAGGAAAAGATTTATAAAAATCAAATTTAACTATAGTTGGATGGTAAAAAGAATTTTGGTTTTTACAGATTCATTAGGCTTACCAAGAGAATTACCTGAGACCTGTGAATTTGAGGAAACTTGGCCATATCTATTGAAAGAGGTTTTTTTAGTCCATCAAGTTTCTATAGGTGGAGGAACAATAGGCGATTTATTAAGGCAGGTTTCTTATCATAAAATGTTTAAGCCAGATATTGTAATTATTCAAAGTGGGATAGTTGATTGTGCTCCAAGGTCATTGAAACATTTTGAGCTTGATTTAATAAAAAGAATTCCTTTTATATCAAATGTTCTTCTTAAACTAATAAAGAAAAATTCAAAATCATTACGTAAAATTCGTAAAACCAGCTATACATCACCAGAAGATTTTAAAGAAAAAAATGGTCGTATAAAAATGAGTTTAAAAGATAGTAATATATATGCACTATCAATTTTGCCCGCATCTGAAAAATATGAAAAGAAAGTTCCTGGTATAACTCAAAGCATTGCAAAATATAATTCTATTTTGAAGGAACTTTATTTAGATAAATTTATTGACCTAAATGATATTCCTAGAGAGTTTATTATGTCGGATTCTATTCACCTAAATTCTAAAGGCCAAAGATATATTTATAAATTAATTTTGGAAAAACTTTCAAATGCTTAAAAAGCTATTTTCACATACAGCAATTTATGGATTAGCTCCCCAGGTAACGAAAGTGGCCTCTTTTTTTTCGCTACCATTAATAACAAAAGAATTAACAGATATAGATTATGGAGTGGCTGGAATATTAACAGCATATACTGCGGCATTATCTGTATTTTCCATGATTGGATTAAGGGTAGTTTTAGTAAACTCTTTTTTAAATCACCTAATTTTTATAAATGGGGGTGGAGACAAATATATGGGTTTCTTTCTTTATGGAATATCATATATTCTTTTTTATTAGCCACATTAATATATTTTATTGTTCCAGAGGAAGCCCATAATAATAGATATTTAATTGTATTTCTAAACATTGGTCCAATTTTATTCTTTGGTCCAACATCAAATTTGTGTAGCACATACTATCAGCTAAAGCAAATGCCTTTACAAATAGCTATCAGAACAATTATTTTAGGTGTTTTATCTGTGGGGCTTAACATTTTATTTATAGTTCATTATAAGCTGGGATATATGGGATGGTTCTGGTCATCATTTATAGTTGGTGTATTACGTAATTTATCCTATTTTTTTCCTCTGAATTATATATTGAAATTAACTCCAATATTTAATTTTAAATGGAGATATATTCGTTCTGCTTTGAAAATAAGTTTACCCATGGTTCCTCATTACTATTCTTCGTATTTACTGGAAAGTAGTGACAAATTGATAATGGATGTGATGAAAGTTCCTACTGCAAATATTGGAAGATATAATATCGCATATACTGTAGGGAAATTCACAAATTCATTGGGTACCGCCAGTGGATTAGCCGTTGGTCCACTGTTAAATGGATATTATAAAAAAAATGATGATAAGTCAGCCGCAGGCTTAATATTTATTCTTCAGATCTCATTCCTGATTATAACTTTTATTCTTTCAATATGGATGAAAGAGTTATTCGGATTACTAATTAAAAATGTAGAATTGGCATCGATGTATTATTTGGGGGTCATAATTGTTATGGCTTATAATTACAGGCCAATGTATTTTGGAGCTAACGCAAAACTAATGTATATAGAAAAAACCAATTTACTCTGGAGAGTGACATTTGGAGCAGGTATTATTAATTTATTATTGAACATATGTTTTATACCAATTTTCGGATTTGAGGTTGCAGCATATACAACCTTTGTTTCTTATATGGTAATGGGTTATTCAGGGTATTATTTCAAAGTTTTTTCGGATAATTCTGATGCTAAATTTTATCCTATGTTTTGGTTGCTCTTAACAATTATATTAACTGTTTTTGCTAAAATAACTGTTGAGTTTGAGCAGCAATACAAAATTTTTATTTCCTTCATAACTCTTGGTATAGGCACGTTATTTATTTATAAAATTAACAATAAAATACATGCAATATAAAGACCGGATTGCATTAGTGAAGTTTCTTTTAAATCTCGAACAAAAGTATAAAGTTGAAAGAATTGAAATTGAGGGGATTAAAATATGGCCAATTATTAAGAAGTCGATTTTTTTTCTTCAGTTCAATAGAAACAAAAAAAAGAGTTCTCAAAAAAAAGTAAGAAATACTCTATACGGAAAATTTAGAAACAAGCTCCTGTCGCTAATTAGATTTTGTTACTCAATTTTTAATCTCCTGTTTTATTACAATTTGAGTAAATCAAAAGTTGTATTCTCTGGAGCGAAAGGGCATCGCGTATTTTACAATAAACATTCTGTTAACAGGTATTTTGATCCAATTATTGATCAACTGGAAATTCATGGGGGAAGAGGTTATTTGTTTGAGTATTCAGTTACCAATAATTCAAAACTTTATAGAAGAGAAAGGGTTTTTAAACTAACTTATTTGTTTCCCTTTTTTAAATTTTTCACAAATTTCCCTTCTGTTTCTTTAAAAAATGATGAAACGGATTTAAATAATATCTTATTAGAAGTCCAAGAAAGATATGATCTAGATAAACAGTTACTTCTAAATAAAATTTTAAGTATTCTTTTTACTGTAATTGTTTGGGCCAAGATTTATTCATTTATTTTTAAAAAGGTTAATCCTGAATTAAGTTTTGGCTTATGTTATTATAATAATGAAATGTTGGGTATGAATCTAGCGGCCTCTCGTCTGGGGGTAATGTCAATTGACATGCAGCATGGAGCACAGGGAGAACTTCATCCAATGTACACTTATAATCGTAAACTTTTAAGTGATTTTGAAATGCTTCCTGATATCTATTGGGTTTGGGATAAAGTTTCTGGAAAAAATATTGAAAATTGGATTAGACCAAATAAAAAGGTAATCTATGGTGGAAATCCATGGATTGATTTTTTAAAAGAGAAATCTATTTCAATTAATGTTGATAAACCGGTAATATTAATCACGGTTCAACCTCTTAATCCTGTTCTAGAGAAAGATATTCTTGAAGTTATTTATAAAAGTAGTGATAGGTATGAATGGTGGATTAGGTATCATCCTAGAATGACTTTGTCTGAGAAAAACGATTTTGAAAAGGAGTTGAAGGAATTTAATATTCTAAAAAAGGTTAATTTTGATATCCCTAATGAACTTGAGTTGCCACAATTATTAGAAATTGCCTCCGTTCATATTTCACGTTATAGCGGTTCAATATCTGAAGCATCAATGGTAGGTGTACCTTCAATAATATGTGATGAAATAGGTTTGGAAATATATAAAGATCTTGAACTCAATCAGACTATATTTAATGGCTGTCTTGAAAATAGTGATGAAGTTTTATCTTTAATTGATACTGTTATTAGTCTTGGGAAAAATGATAGAAAGGAAACGAATACAGAAAAAGATTATAAAGTTATATTAGATGAGATTAATAGCTAAAATAAAATACCGGATTATAAATAAATTGTTTTTTGAATTTAAAAGATTTAACCATATAAATTTAGAAAAAGGATACTCCATAGACCAAAATGCTATTATAAGAAAATCTGAAATAAAGGGTAAGGTTAATATTGCAGAAGGTTGTAAAATAATAGGAGGAGTTAAAATTACTGGTAAATCTCCCGTTAACATTGGCAGGTATACTTCACTTAATGGGCCTAACATGGATATTCTTGCAAGTGTAAACTCTGTAAATATTGGCTCTTTCTGTAGCATAGCAAGAAATGTTTCTATTCAAGAATTTAATCATCATTTTGATAGATTAACAAGTTATTATATAAATACAAATATATTGGGTGGTAAGGTTGAAGATGATATTTATTCTAAAGGAGATATAATCATTGGAAATGATGTATGGATAGGTACTCAAAGTGTTATTTTATCCGGAGCCAAAATTGGGAATGGAGCAATAATTGCTGCAAATAGCGTTGTAAACGGTGAAATACCTCCTTATGCTATAGCCGTGGGATCCCCTGCCAAAGTCATAAAATATAGATTTAATCAGGAAACAATAGATAGGATAGAAAAACTTGAATGGTGGAATTGGTCAACAGAGAAGATCTTAAAGAAAAGAAATTTATTTGAACTCCCTGTAAATCAAATTGATATTAATAAATAGTACTGTTTCATCCTTTAAATTTAGCTATGTCCCACTTTAAAGTTTCTGTTATTATTCCAGTTTATAATGCAGAAAAGTATTTAGAGAATGCTGTCAAATCTGCAATTAACCAAAAGGAAGTTGGAGAAATATTATTAATAGAAGATAGAAGTCCTGATAATGCATTAGAACTTTGTAAAAGTTTGGCTGATAGATATGACAAAGTAAAATTATTCACACATCCAAATAGA
The DNA here is from genome assembly GCF_005166025.1 of Mangrovivirga cuniculi. Classification (NCBI taxonomy): domain Bacteria; kingdom Pseudomonadati; phylum Bacteroidota; class Cytophagia; order Cytophagales; family Mangrovivirgaceae; genus Mangrovivirga; species Mangrovivirga cuniculi. The sequence continues at coordinate 3,321,839 of NZ_CP028923.1, read as the reverse complement.
GAAAACAAAGGAGCAGGCCCAAGTAGAAACTTGGGGATTGAATATTCTAATTGTGAATATATATCCTTTTTAGATGCTGATGATTGGTATTTGCCAGGAAGATTCAGTAATGAGGCTGAATTATTTAATAATTCGAATGTCTATGGAGTTTACAGTTGTGCGCAATATTATTCTGAAAAGAAAGTCAAATCATTAAATAAATTTGCAAGATTTCATCAACCTTATTCGGGAATTAACTTATTTCATAAATTATTAATACCAGGAGCTGGTTCATTTTGTACAAATTGTATAACAATCAGGAAAGATATATTTAATGAAATTCAGGCTTTTCGAGAAGATTTAAGATTGCATCAAGATTCTGAACTTTGGGGTAGATTATGTTTTCATTATAATGTTGTTCCTGGTAAATGGGAAAAACCCACAGCGATGATAAGAGTTCATGATGAAAACCGTATCTCAACAAGTAATTTTAAAACAAAATCATTTTTAGCTAATATTCAGTATGAGTATTTTTCCAATATTAAAAGCAGCCTGGATTATAAATCAAAATATATATTAGCTTACAGGAGAGCTTTGTTTAACATAAGAAAGGCCGATTATCCAAATTCAATTAATTTTAGAATTACCAGGTTAAAATACTTTTTTAAATGGTATTTAAGGATTTTATAAAATGAAAAGTAATAAAATGAACTTTATTTGCTTAGGTGCTCCTAAGTCAGGAACCACAAGTCTTTTTCATTATCTAAAGGGTAATCCAGAGGTTCAAATGCCATTTGAAAAAGAATTGCATTATTTTAATGCTGAAGATTTTGATCCGGATAAAGTTGATGTTTATCATAATAATTATTTTGATAATTTTGAAGGGTTAAAGGGTAAAGTAGCTTCAAGGTATTTTGTCAATGATCTTGTTCCTGAAAGATTATACAATTATAATCCAGATCTTAAATTGATTGTTATTATGAGAGAACCTGTTGAAAGAGCATTTTCTCATTATAAAATGATAAAAAGGATTGATGAAATAAGTTTGACCCTGGATGATGTACTTTATAAAGAATCGTCTGAAAAATCTTTTAATAAAATAAAAGAACGAGTTTTAGGGAATAGTTTATATTACTCCAATATTAAAAAATATTTAGACTTTTTTCCGATCGAAAACTTCCATTTTATGTTTCTTGAGGAATTAGAAGCGAATCCTCACTTTGAAATGGAAAAATTATATAGTTTTCTAAATATCAATTCAAGATCAAAAGTTGACGTAACTAAAAAACATTTTGAATCAAAGGATGGAAAGTTTTTCAATAGACTTGTTCCTGTATTAAGCAAATTTAAACCTTTGCAACTGATCTGGAATTCCTTTCCTAAAAAGACAAAGACAAAAATTCTTCATTTTTATAATACAAATATTAAAACATTAGGGACTAAGAAGGAAACATTATCTATTTCTGAAAAGAAAAAGTATCGAAAGATATTTAGTAATGATATTAGTTCATTGAATAATATTGTTTCAGTTCCCTGGAAAGAATATAATGGATAAAATAAAATATAAAGCGTTTTTAGTAACATTTAATCGTAGCGATAGATTGAGCAATGTCATAGATTCTATTCTGAATCAGACAATTAAGCCTTCAATTTTATATATTATTAATAATGGGAGTACAGATAGTACAGACGAAGTGCTTAATTATTATCGCAATTTTGATAACCTTAAAATATTAAATACAGGAAATAATATTGGACACGGTGCTGCACTAGCTTATGGTTTTAAATATTATTTATCTGATAGTTTTATCGATTCTGATAATCTAATGTTGTTTGAAGACGATAGCGTTCCCAGCCCGGAGTTGAGTGAATATGTAATAAAGAATTTTTATAAATATTCTTCTGATTTTTTGTGCTTGGATGGTTTTAGTATTAAGCTTGGAAAAAGAACTAAACCCGATTTTTCTAATTCAAAACTAGTTGAATTAGATTTTGGTCTTTTTGATGGTTGCATATTTAAAGCTGAAATCATTAAAAAAGTTGGTACTCCTGTTGAAGATTGGTTTATGATGTATGATGACATTGAGTATTGTCAAAGAATTCGAAAGGCCGGATATAAAATTCATTGTATTGAAAATATTTATCATGAAATTGATCATTCGGGTGCTATGGGACAAACTAGTTCATTATGGCGTGGCTATTACCAGACTAGAAATCATGTGCATTATTTGAAATTGCACGCTAATTCATTTGAGGTTTTTGATTTTTTAGTAATAGAGTCTAAGAGAATTATCGGGACCTTATTAAAGGGAAATTTGAAAAAGTTTAAATATCGGTTAATTGGTTTATTAGATGGAATTCTAGGTGTTAAGGGGAAATCATTGAATCCTGCAACTTTTAAATTTGAAAGATGAATTTTGATTTCAGTTTAAAATCTAAAATATTAGCTTATCATAAGTTTAGTGCTAAAAATGAGTTTAATAAACACCTGAAATTAATTAGTAATAGAACTGATGTTCTCATTACTGTAGATGATGGTGATATGTCATTCTATGATAATGCTTTTCCTCTTTTAAAAAAATATAATATTCCCTCTATTCTTTTTATAATTCCTTCCTTGATCGATACGGATAAACCTTTTTGGTGGGATGAATATTTTTATTATTCAGATAATCAAGGTAATAATAACGAATTAAATTGGTTAAAATCAATCCCCAATAAAGACCGTCTAAGCTTTTTAGAAACATTAAAGCAAAATAGTGATAAACCTGTTTACAAGAAGAAACAACTAACAATTGATCAATTATTAGAAATGCAGGATAACGGAGTGATAATAGCAAATCACAGTTATACTCACCCGATGGTTGATCAATGCACAGAAGATGAATTAAGGGAAGAACTAAGTAAAACCAAAGACTTCTTTGATAGAAACAAATTGAATGGGTTTGAGACTTTTGCCTACCCGAATGGCAATTTCAATGAACTGGCCGAATCAATTCTAAAGGAATTCGGTATTAAGTATGCTTTTCTTTTTGATCATAAAGTAAATGGTAAAAACCCTGATCCGTTAAGAATATCTCGTTTAAGTGTGAATGATTCAACCCCAATGACTAAGTTTAAGTTTATTTTATCGGGGTGGCACAGTAAATTATTACCTTTGATAAAAGCCGGACATAAGCTTTTAAATTAGTGGCTAAAAAGACAATTAAACATAGATTTTTCACTCGTTTCAGGAAGAATAAAATAGTCAGTGATATCTTTTATCATACAGGATTTGACGTTAATCCTGAAAAGTGGGTTTTTATAGTTGGTTGTTATAATTCCGGAACCACTCTTTTAACTGAAATTTTATCCAAATCAAGCGAACTTACGGTTTTACCTGACGAGGGTGTGATGCTGACTGATGTGCTTCCCAGGCCTGAAGACTTTGGCTGGAGAAGAATGTGGGTGAAGTGTGAAAAGGATATGGAGGTTCATTCAAATAATTCAAATCGGATTATTAAAAGGATGATACGGCATTGGTCTCATTTTGTTAATAAGTCAAACAAAATTATTGTAGAGAAATCTATCTCTAACACTGCCCGAATAGAATTCTTCACCAGAAATTTAGATAATGTTTTTGTAATTCACTTAGTTAGAGATGGATATGCTTCCGCTGAAGGAATTAGGCGAAAAGCTGAAGTGATGCCTGAAATAAAAGGCGAGGTTGGAGATCAATACGATATCTCTTTTGCTATTGAACAATGGAAACGGAGTGTTAACAAAGTGAATGAAGCTAAAAACCAGATACCTAATTTTATCGAAATAACTTACGAAGATTTAACCGCCGATCCCAAAAGCGAAGTAAATAAGGTGACAGAGTTTTTGGGTGTCTCAAATTTAAATGAAAGTGATTTTTCAGATACTTTTCAAGTTCATGGTAAGTCAGCTAAAATATCTAATCAAAATCAGAAAAGTTATAATCGATTGGACTTAAATGATTGGAAAGTAATAAATGATTTAGCCAGCGAAGAGTTAAAAGAATTCGGATATTTCAAACCGGTAAAGCAATAATATGAAGATTCTTTTTATACAGGACAGCCTGGGCACTGGAGGGGCTGAACGATCAAATGCTCATTTATGGTATTACCTAAGAGATAAAGGCGTTGATTTAAAAATAGCTGTACTGGAACATCGACAAGTTGGAATTGAAGAAGAAATACTAAAGGCTGGTTTTGATGTGCACTTTGTTAAAGAAAAAGGATTTTTTAACCAGTCTAAAGAAATTGCCGGCTTAATCCGGGAGTTTAATCCCGATTTGGTGCATACAGTATTGTTTAAAGCATCTCTGAGAACAAGAATTGCTAAACTATTCACTTCTTTTGTCCATATAGAAAGTCTTGTAAATTGTACTTATGACACGGTAAGGTTAACTGATAGCAGGATATCAAAAAAAGCATTTTACTTTTATAAGTATCTTGATATGATCACAGGTAAGTTGTTTACGGATAAATTTATTCCCATTACTAAAGTTGTTCATAATCATTATCAAAAAGAATTGGGAATTCATCCAACGAAGATGAAGGTTATTTATCGAGGGAGACAAGAAAATCAATTAATTCAATCAAAAGAAGAATTAAAAGGAGAAGTTCTTAAAGAGTTAGATATCCCGGAAGACAATATTATAATAACCCATGTTGGGCGACAGGAGTTTCAGAAAGGACATCTTGTTTTATTAAATGCAATAAAGAGCCTTAATATTAAAGAAAAATCAAAAGTCTCTTTTTTGTTTTTTGGTCGGGAAGGTAATGTGAGTGAAGATATAAAATCATTTCTAAAGGCAAACAGACTTGGTGCAGATATGCACTGGATGGGACATAGAAATGATGTGGCAAAATTTTTAGCAGTTACAGATATATTTGTTTTTCCCTCTTTTTATGAAGGTCTTGGTGGATCTTTAATAGAGGCTCAGGCAGCAGCTTTACCCATAATTTGTACTGATATTCCAGTGTTAAATGAGGTGGTAGATAAGGATGGTAATGCATTGCTGTTTAGAAAGAATGACCATTTGGATTTGTCAGATAAGCTTTGTCATTTAATAAATAATGAAAAGCTGAGAGCTGAAATGGGGAAGAAAAGTCTTCAAAGATTTAGGAGTAAGTTCAAGATTGAGGATATTCACGAGAAAGTATTTACTTATTATCAGGAAATTATAGATTCAAGTAGAAGATGAAGATCCTTCACCTTATACAAAAAAAGCAACTAAGGGGAGCTGAAATATTTACCTGTCAATTAGCACAGTATCAAATTAATTCAGGTCATGATGTTTTAATAGTTTATTTATTTGATGGGGATGCAGAAATGCCTGTTTCTGAAAAATTATTGATTCCCTTAAATGGTCAAAAGAGTAAAAGATGGTGGGACTTTAAAGCATACAAAGCATTAAATAAAATAATTTCTGAATTCGCACCTGATATTGTACAGGCAAATGCAGGTGATACATTAAAATATTCTGTTTTATCAAAATTGTTGCATAGCTGGAAACAACCAATCTGTTTTAGAAACGCCAGTATGGTTAGTAATTATATTAATTCTCCAATCACAAAATTTATCAATTCATTTTTTTATAGATATACCAATATTATAGCTTCTGTATCTAAGTCTTCCATGGAAGATCTTAATAATTTATTTCCTTCAACAACGCCAAAGACAAAAGTAATTCCTATAGGATTGGATATAGATAAAATCAATTTTACACCTTCCAAGTATGAAACTAAGCAATTCAACATCATCCACGTAGGCGGATTTACATTTGAAAAAAATCATGAAGGTTTAATAAGAATTTTTGATCGGTTATTGAAAAAGAATAATTCCCATCTTCACCTTATTGGAGATGGTCCCTTGAGAAAAAAAACAGAGGAAAAAGTTGAGAAATTGAACCTACAACAAAGTGTTACTTTTTATGGTTATGTAAATAATCCATTAGATTATATTTCAGGAGGTGATATATTTGTGTTGCCAAGTATAATTGAAGGATTACCTGGCGTTATACTTGAAGCGATGTTTTGTAATATTCCTGTAGTTGCATACGATGTCGGAGGAATTAAAGAAATAATTAAAGAAGATATTACCGGGAAATTAATTAAAAAAAATGATGAGGAGACTTTTGTTGAAAGTATAATTATCCTCATGAATAACCCTGAATTAAGAAACAAAATAGTTTCTAATGCAAAAGCATTAATAGAATTGAAATACAATAATTATAAAATCTCTGATGAATTTATCAGCTTTTATTTCAAGGCATTGAATGATGATAATAAAATTATCTGATTTAGATTCTTTCTAATATTAAAACTTATATTTAATAAGACTCTCTAAAATAAAATCTATAGAAATTAAATTTCAACTAAAATAAAAGTATTCTTTCTTATTCAACGACATTTAAAAGTTAATTAATATAAAAACAATTACACTTAAAATTGATAAGTAAGGCTTAGTGTCATCAATTTTAAGTGTAATTATAAAGTTATTAATTGCCTAATTTTTTAAAACTTGGAGAGCCATGTGAAACAAAATTATTGTTTAGGTGTAAATTTGTAACATTTCTACCACCTACTAGATGCATATCTCTATAAGCTTGTGCTCTAATTTGATTTCCTTCTGCTGTAAATCCGTTAACATTAAATAATTTCCAAATGATTCCTTGTGGATTTCCATATCCTTTATGAGAACTGTTATCGTAAAAGTAGTAAGGGCCTTGCTTTCTCTTATTTTTAACATTTCCCAAGTAGATGTCAGCCGTAGAATTAATCTTATTATTTTTAACCGTCACCTCGGTAACAATACCTTTTGAAGAAGCTGCAGCAATCCATTTTAATCTTTTACTCCCGAAAACATTACCTGATATTGTAATATTTTTTATGGTATCCGAATTATGGTTACACTCAAGATCTATATGGGCTCTTCTAATCTCATTAAATTCATTGTTTTTGATTTCAATATTAAATCCTTCAGTAATTGCTATACCTTGCCTTCCATTTTTAGAGATATTGCAATTTTGAATTAAAATTTGCGAAGATCTTTTACTAATGTAAATGCCATCACCATAAATTTCTTTAATATTAGCTCCTTCAATAACTATATTTTTAGAATTAATAATTTCATACGCATGTTGAGCTTCTAACCTTCTAACATATGCTTTTTCACTTGTTCCACCATTTGAATGTGGTCCATCAATATTTAAATTCAAAATCTTAATGTTTTTTGAATTTTTTATTATTACGTGGGATCGGTTTCGAGGCCAATTTCTTTCTTTTTTGTGCAAAGGCTTTACATTTTCACCGCTGGTATTTGATATGATTGTTGATCCTGAAAAATCAAGTACTAACCCTTCTTTACCTTCTATTATTAAAGGTTCTTCTCTATTGAAAGATTGCTTTTCAAATGTGTATTCTGTCCCGTTTTCTAATTCGGTAATAAATTCTTGTAGATCAGAATTCTTTGATAATGAAACTCCTTTTTGAGCTTTACAGGAGATGATCAATAATGTTGTTATAAATGATATTAATATAATTCTCATAATTATCTCTTTTTAGGTTACTTGGCCAAAATCATGCCACTTTTCTGATAGGGTTGGTCATTAATAAAATTCAATATGATTTCCGACTAAATGAATTTTTAGTAGTGTAGGGAATTGTATGAAATTTATAATACTTATTGTTATTTCTTATTTAATCTTGAATGTAATCTTTCACTTTACTTGTGAAAAATACAGCTCCTTCGCTATTTAAATGATCTGAATTTAAATACATTGATTCTGGAAGGGAAATATCAGATTGGTCAAAAACACTTATTTGTTGATTTTTAAATGAAGTTTTCAGGCTATCAAATTTTTTGAGATATATATCCGGGATTAGATTAAAATATTTTTCATGTACTGGAGGTGAAACCAGAATAATCTTCACATTTTTTTCATTACATAGATGAATGATTTTATTTAAATATTCAATAGATGTTTTAGAGAAGCTATATATAGAATCATTATTATAAAAATGTCTTTTTATAGCAGTTTTGAAGTCGTTTATATCGCTTTTTGAAAAATTATTATAACCTTTTCCAATAAAATTAGAATGATGGTTTGTTTTAGGGAATAGTAATATGTTTTTGAGTTTAATTATATTTTTAAGGTGCCAGTCAATTTTAACATCGTTTTGAATTTCTGCAAATCTTTCTATTGAATAAGATCTATTGAACATTTCCTTAGCAGCCCATTTATTAGTCGAAAATTTAATATCGTTGAAACCAGAAATACTATGATGAGTGAAAGCCAAAATTAAGGTATCCGGAATATTGCTTTTAAATATTCTATTTAATTTCCAATAAGTGATCACATATGGTTCAGCAGGTTGACTAACATTTCTTGCTGATTTAAATAAAGATGGGTTTAAGGCTTTTTGAGTATGAGAATCTCCGGCTATAAGTATATTAGTTTGTTCAAATTTTAATTGTTTAATAAAAGCATGGTAATAGTTGAATCCTCCTGTGAATGTACAATATATCACTAGAATTAGTAGAAAATTAATTACTTGCTTTATAAATTTATTCATAGTTTTTTAAAACTGAAAGTAAATAAATTCCTGTTGATCTCCGGCAAAATAAAAGATCGAAAAAATTAACAAGTAGTATGTAGCCCATCTCAAAGGTTTATACCAACGCTCACCAAATTTTTCAATTGCGAAATTATTATTTCTACCCAGCCATTCTATAGTTAGAAATACAAAAAGTAATCCTAAAGTTTTATATGGGGCTATTTGGGGCAGAGAGAAAAGATCATAAGAAAGAATGTTAGCCAAATAATTTAAAGCGTGATCCACAGTATCAGCTCTGAAAAATATCCAGGCTAAAACTGTAATGGCAAATGTAAATAATATCGAGACAGAGTCTTTAACTGAGGGTAATATACGTCCCTTACTTATCTCATCTGTATTTTTTCTGTTTCTTTTAGTTAATAGTAATGGCAGGAAGTATAACGCATTTAATCCACCCCAAATTATAAAAGTCCAATTAGCACCATGCCAAAATCCACTTACCAGGAAGATAATAAATGTATTTCTGACTTTCATCCAAGTTCCTCCTTTACTACCTCCTAATGGAATATAAAGATAATCTCTAAACCAAGTTGACAACGAAATATGCCATCGTCTCCAAAATTCTGCTATATCTCTACTGAAGTATGGGAAGTTAAAGTTTTTCATCAGGTCAAATCCAAATAATCTGGAAGTGCCTATAGCAATATCTGAATAACCAGAGAAATCTCCGTAAATTTGAAAAGCAAAAAATACAGCTCCTAAAATAAGAGTACTGCCATTATAGTTTTCATAATTAGCAAATATTTTGTTTACAACCACTGCACAATTATCTGCGATTACCACTTTTTTAAATAATCCCCATAAAATTTGTCTTAATCCGTTTACTGCTTTAGTATAGTTAAAGGTTCTTTTTTTATAAAACTGAGGAAGTAAATTAACTGCACGTTCGATAGGTCCGGCTACTAATTGCGGGAAAAAACAAACAAATGCAGTAAAAGAGATAAAGTCTTTAGAAGGTTCAAGTTTTCTTTTATAAACATCAATGGTATAACTTAATGTTTGGAAAGTATAGAAGCTAATCCCGACGGGGAGTATGATATTTAAGCTATAGCCATCAATTTGATATCCGAAAAAAGTAAATGCTTGTTTGAAATTGTCAAGAAAGAAATTGAAATATTTGAAAAACCCAAGAAATCCCAGGTTAACTAATATGCTTGTCCATAAAAGAACCTTTCTTTTAGTCTTCACCTCTTCTTTTCGAAGTTGTAATCCAATAGAGTAATCAACTAGTGTGCTAAAAAGAATTAAGGAAAGAAATCGCCAGTCCCACCAACCGTAAAACACATAGCTAGATACAACTAATAATATATTTTGAGCTTTTAGAGATTTGTTAAAAACAAACCAATAAAGAAAAAAAATCAGGGGTAAAAAAATTGCAAACTCTAAAGAATTAAAAATCATTATTTTCCTGAACGGGTTGCTATTATCTCTCGTGCAAAAATAGAATATAAAATAAATAGAAAAACATATAGATGGAATAATATCTTAGTAAAAAGAATATTTAGCTAAACTTCTTTTTAGCGCAAGAACTCATTATTTATCTTCGCTAAATGAAAATTAAAGTCCTGCATATAATTAAGTCTTTAGGTAGGGGCGGAGCGGAAATGCTTCTTCCTGAAACTTTGAAGATTCACAATAAAGAACAGTTTGAATTTCATTATATCTATTTTCTTCCCTGGAAAGATCAAATGGTAAGTGCTATAGAAGGGGCAGAAGGAAAAGTAACTTGTTTTGATGCTTCCAATAATATTAAGATAATGTTAAAGGCAAAGAGCGTCATGAATTATTGTCAGGAAAATAATATTGATATTATTCATTGCCACTTACCCTGGGCAGGATTTTTAGGCCGGGTAGTTCATAAGATCTCCGATATTCCTGTTCTTTACACAGAACATAATAAGCAAGAACGATATCATAGAATTACATATTCTTTAAATAAACTTACTTTTAACTGGCATAATATTGGGGTTGCCGTATCTGGAGATGTTGCAGAATCTATTAAACATAATATCTCACCATCCATTCCTGTTAAAACAATATTGAATGGTGTTAATACGGAGAAATTTCAAAGAAATAGTAATGCTGCTAATTTAATTAGGATAAAGATTGGTGTGCCTGAGTCAGGAATATTGATAGGAACCGTCGCAGTATTCAGATTTCAAAAGCGATTGAAAGAATGGTTAAAAGTATTTGCTGAAGCTTCTAAAGAAAATCAAGATATTTATGGTGTTATAGTTGGAGACGGTCCATTAAAACAGGAGATCCTGGAAGAAAGGAAACGTCTTGGGCTTGAAGATAAGGTTTTTATGCCCGGTCTTCAGACAAATACAATTGATTGGTTTTCAGCTATGGATATTTTTATGATGACCTCAGAATTTGAGGGCTTGCCAATAGCGCTTCTAGAAGCAATGAGCATGGAATGTGCAATAGTAACTACTGATGCCGGAGGGATTAAGGAAGTGGTTGAAGATGGAAAGTCAGGTAGTATGGTTGAAGTTGAGAACTGGCAGGAATTATCGGGTAAAATTAATGAGCTGGTGAATAATCCGGATAAACTTAAATCACTTCAACAAGGAGCAAGGGAAAGAGTAGTGGAGAGTTTTAGTTTGCAGACTATGGTTAATCAACTCGAGGAGCTCTACTTAGAAACACTGAATAGTATATAAAAGCTTCGCTTTTTTAATTTAATACACCGCAAAGACGCAGAGGACGCAAAGATTTAAATCGAATTGAAGAGAAAGTATCTCTAAATCATTGATCCTGGCAATGATGATAGTATTTCCTCCAGGGCGAATAAGGGGCGCTAAGAAAATGCTTACACATTGTTTACAATACAACCAATACTATTATTTATGAACGAAAATGAGCTATCAAATGTAGTAATTAAAGCTGCTATCGAGGTGCATAAAGAATTAGGCCCAGGACTTTTGGAATCAGTTTATGAAAAATGCCTGGTTTATGAATTGCAACAACTAGGATTATTCGTTAAAAGCCAAATTTCTTTACCCCTGTCTTATAAGAACCAACAATTGGATTCCGGTCTTAGGCTTGATGTAATTGTAGAAGATAAATTGATATTGGAGATAAAATCTGTTCAGGATTTTGAACCAATTCATACTGCCCAACTATTGTCATATTTGCGATTGACTAATACAAAATTAGGTTTGCTTATTAATTTCAATGTTCCATTAATAAAGGATGGAATTAAAAGAATAGTGAATCAATTATAAAAAAAACTTTTTATTAAACACACTGCAAAGTTAAGTCCCTGACATTCATTGTTATAGGGAGTAAAGGGCCCTAAGAAAATAAAATGTTGCATTTTCATTGTTATCAATGATGAAATAGTTCATTATAGGGATTTTGGTACCAATTAATAATCAGCTTGCTGATTACTTTGCGTTCTTAGCGCCTTTGCGGTTGACTTTTTTAAACCCGCTTGCTTGTTACTTTTCCCTCTTGTAGTAAAAGATAATGCTATGGCAATTATTTTTTAATAGAAGGTGGTTTTATTTCATATTTAAGTATTATTTTAAAAATTAAACAGATAACTATACCAATAACTTATAACCAATCCCTAATAACGTTTAAAAAATGACAATTCGCCCCGGTACCCATTCAGATATCCCAGCAATTATCAAGTTACTCAAACTATCCCTCGGTGAGGGCCTAATGCCAAAATCTGAAAAATACTGGCAATGGAAGCATGTAGATAATCCTTTTGGTGAATCACCGGTATTATTAGCCTTTGAAGGTCAAGAATTAGTGGGTGTGAGGGCCTTTATGAGATGGAGATGGACGAATGGAATAGAAACTGTTGAAGCGATAAGAGCAGTAGATACAGCTACTCATCCTGATCACCAGGGTAAAGGTATCTTTAAAAAACTAACCCTTGCTGCATTAGATCATTGCAAAGAAATGGGGATCAATATGGTATTTAATACTCCCAATGAAAAAAGCATGCCTGGTTATATTAAAATGGGATGGGTAAAAGCAGGAAAGCTTCCTATTGGGATCAAAATTCTTTCCCCTTTTAAAATGGCCTTCAATTATATAAAGAATAAAAAAGCATCCGGATCCGGATATGAATTACTGGGTAAAGAAAATAATGAATTGATTGATGTGATCGATCATTCAAATCCTGAAAAATATATTGGTTTAACAGGATACCTGCCAGGAATATGGAGAACTGTTTATTCAAATGAATATATTAAGTGGAGATACGCAAAGGTTCCGGTTGCAAAATATTTTTCGATTACTGATAGTGGGTTATATATCAATTATCGAGTTAAAGAAAACAGATGGGGTAAAGAGTTAAGGATTTGTGATATCTTTGCAGCAAAAGGTGTCAACAAGTCTGATATCAATAAGGCAATAAAATCAGAAGCAAAAAATATTAAAGCAGTAGCGATAACTTTTGGCAGCGTAGAACACTATCCTGGTAAAAAACTAATTAGTGCGACGATGAATCCATCAATTGGCCCCATAGTGACCTGGAGACATATTCAGGAGGTGAATGAAAAGGAATGGCTGGATTTTAATCAATGGAGTCCGTCACTTGGAGATCTTGAACTTTTTTAAATGATATACGGATTACTGATCATAGCAATAACCTGGGGGATTAGCTTGAGTATTATTAATAATTATCAAAGCAATAATCCTAAAATTGATCTTAATTTTTTAAAGAACTTAATTCCTTATCATCTATTTCTATCTTTTGCATATTATTTGTATGCAGTATTTAATCCATCAGATTCGCAATATTATTACAAAAAAATATTGTATAATTTTAGAGGGCCTGAATGGATGGATTTTTACGGAACCAGTACTACATTTATCGAATGGATCGGGTATCCTTTTGTGAAATGGTTTGGTTTTAGCTATGAAGCCATGATGGCTCTTTTCTCCTTTTTTGGGATGCTTGGCTTTATTTATTTTTACCTTTTTTTAAAGAAAGAATAAAGTTTAACCATTCTTTTTTGGGTTTGATCTGGTTACTTTATTTTTCCTATTACCTAACCTGCATTTCTGGTCCGGATCATTTGGAAAAGGTTCAATAATTTTTTTGGTATCGGGCTTTTCTTTTATGGTCTGAATAATATAAAAGGACGATGGAAAATATTGCTATTGGCAGGGTTGTTAATATATCATATTCGTCCTCATATTATGTTTGTCATGTTAATATCGGCAATAATTGGATTTACATTTAGTAATAAAGGGGTGACTACAGGAATGAAAATAGGGGTAATTATTATTGCAGCTGGGGCATTTGCTTTTATTTACCAGGATGTACTTGCGATGGTTGGTATAGAACAAGGCGAAGAAATTGCCTCGGGATTGAACTTAGATCATAGAGCCGCGGAATTAGCAAAGGCCACCTCTGGAATTGATATTTCGAGTTATTCTCTTCCATTACAGGTTTTTACATTTTTATACAGACCACTCTTCTTTGATGCTCCGGGAATGCTTGGGCTCATTGTGTCTTTTGAAAATGTATTCCTTCTTGCTGTGACTATTATGTTTTTTGCTAAAGGAGGTCTTAAATATCTATTTACCGGGGACTTTACAGTTAAAACCGCCTTTCTCAGCTTCATAACAGTTTCCATCGCACTTGCCCAAATATCTGGTAATCTGGGTATTGCCATCCGACAAAAAAGCCAGGTAATGCTTTTGTTCTTATTCGTTATAGTAAAAATGCTCGATGATAAGAAAATGAAAGCTGCTTATGCTGCGTGGAAAGAGAAACAGCGTAAAGCAAGGATGAGGGCACGGATGGAGTCGATGATGAATTAGTTATTAGGAAATTAAGTTATTAGTTATTGGAGAATGGTTATTGGAGAATAGTTATTAGGAAATTGGTTACTCGTTATTAGAGAATTGTTATTAAATTGCCTTAATTGAGTCAAATGTAATTCATTTAATTATTTTTTAATCCTGGTCAATCCTTGTTTAGAAGTTAAGCGGTTCTAATCTAGAAGAGTAATTCCTATTTGAATGAGGGGATTCACAATCAATAACTAATAACTGGTAACTAATAACTTGTAACCAATAACCAATCCCCAACATTAGTAACTAACCACCATTTTCTCCATATTTGCATCATGGTAAATAATGGTATCTTCACAATAAGCCTCGACTTTGAATTAATCTGGGGAGGGTTCGAAAAATGGGATCTAAATAAGCTTCAAAAGTATTTTATGGTAACCCGCAGGATCATTCCTGACTATCTTAAAATGTTCGAGCAACATGAAACTCATGTTACCTGGGCAACCGTAGGGATGTTATTTGCCGATGGGTTAAAGGATATTAAAAAGTTTGCTCCTTCAAATCTTCCCGGGTATGAAAATCAGGCTCTCTCAGCGTATAACTATATAAAAGAAAATAAACCGGGGAAATCAGAAATGGAAGATCCTATTCATTTTGCTCAAAGCCTGGTTAAACTAATTAATAATGTCCCCGGCCAGGAAATGGCGACCCATTCCTTCGCGCACTATTATTGTAATGAACCTGGCCAAAAGCCAGAACAATTCAGAGCTGATCTCGAAGCTCATAAAGCCATAGCCTCTGATTTGGGAATTGAATTAAAAAGCCTGGTATTTCCTCGTAATCAGTTCAATGAAGAGTATCTTGAAATTTGTAGGGAGGAGGGGATAACCAGCGTTCGTTCAAATCCGGTTGACTGGTTCTGGAATATTAATACTCATAAAGAACCGAAAATAAAACGGTTGGTAAGAGGACTGGATGCGTTTTTTCCTATTGGTAAAAAGGCCAGTTATAAACTAGAATCTATTGCGAATTCTGAAAAGCCATATTTACTGCCTGCCAGTCGCTTACTTAGAGCCTGGTCTCCAAAAGAAGAAAAACTGAACAGATTGAAGATCGATAAGATCAAAAAGGAAATGACTACGGCTGCGAAGAACAAAGAGGTATACCATTTGTGGTGGCATCCTCATAATTTCGGGCATCATCCCAAAGAAAATATGAGAGATCTAAAAGAAATTCTGGAGCATTTCCTTGAATTGAAGAAAACAGAAGGAATGATCAGTCTGAATATGAATGAAACATCAATTCTGATAGAGAAGATGAATCAGGTTGCAGTAAATTGATTTTTACTTCCTGTTTTGTAGGTTAGATTAATACTTTTTAAATTTTCATGGTATTCATCCAATATCTTTTCCCAAACTACTTTTTGATCATATCTTGAAACAATCGATTCTCTTATTTTAGAAGTCATTTGATCTCGAAGATCAGGATCATTTATAAGTTTGAAAATAGCTTTTTTTAATTGTTCTGTATTCTTTGGAGGAACGATAATTCCATTTATCCCATCTTCGATTATTTCATTACAACCATTAATGTCAGAGACTATACAGGGTAGATTAAAGCAACCTGCCTGCATAACCACATTAGGGAAACCTTCGCGATAAGAAGGAAAAACAAATATGTCCATCAATTCAAGGTAAGGACGGATATCTTTTTGAAATCCGGTAGTAATTATAGATGGGTGATTTTTAATTAAGTTCTCAGTTTCTGTTTTTAGTGGATCAAGCTCTGGCTCAAAAGGGCCAACTAATAAAAGTTTAGTCCTTGGGTTTTCTCGGTGGATAGCTTCAAAAGCAGCTACCAGTTCGTTTATACCTTTATCTCCAACTATTCTGCCAACAAATCCCAATACCAGGTTCCCATCCAATTCATGCTTTGATTTAAGTATTCTGGCTTCAGTGTTAATTTCAGTGGAAGGACTAAAGTGTTCGGTGTCAATTCCATTACTCGAACCATTTCCGATCACACTGATCTTATTGCTATTAGTGAATTTATTGTCGATTATATATTTGGCAAGGGTGTTTGAATTAGGATATACCCGTGTTGCAGTTTTATAAGTTATCTTTTCAACAGCTACTAAAACCTTCTTTAAAATGCCCTTCTTTTCCATTAAAGGCATTCCCGCAACAGTATGTAATCTAACAGGGACCCCGGAAATTTTGCTTGCCAGCATCCCGATTAATCCAGCTTTCGGGGTATGAGTATGAATAATATCCGGCTTGTAAGACCTGATAAGTGAGACCATTTCTCTAAGAGCCCTTAAGTCCTGAAGAGGTGTGATCTCCCTCGTCATAGGTATAGAAATATGCCTGGTATTCTCGTACTCTTCCAGGGAATCTATATCGTCATCAGGCGCACTGGTCATGAGCACTTCAAAACCATTTTCACCCATGAATTTCATCTGACCTTTCAGAAGGGTTTTCAGCGATAGTGCTACAGTGGTAACTCTTAGAATACGAGGTTTTCTATTCATGATGCTAAGATAAGGAAGGTTTTTGTAAATAGTTATTAGTGATTAGAAAATAGGGAATAGTTATTAGTTTCTGGTTGTTTGTGATTAGATGAGCATTCCTGATTAGTATTGTAATACTTGAAAAATACCTAAATGAAGATAAGAATTACGATTTAAATATCTTGTAGGGGCGTAGCATGCTATGCCCCTACAAGATATTTAAATATGCAATATTGCTCTTCCAGATGTTAACGCAGCGCATCTGGAATAATAAATGAATGCGATTTTAAATCGCAAATAATTTCGTTCGAAATGCCCTGCGGAATATGTCGAATAACTGCTAGTAGCTATTAGTTATTAGTTAATGGTTATTAAGTTATTGGTTTATGAAAGAACAATAATTATATTGGATCATCTATAATTCGACCAAAAGGAAATTAATGTGAATTACAAAGGATTTGAAGACCTGGAGTGTTGGAAAAAAGGATATAGTTTTAAGGTCTTTCTGAGGCAAGAGATATTGAAAAACTTTCCAGCAGATGAAAAATACTTATTAACATCACAGCTTATCAGAGCTGCTAGATCTTACAATGCTAATATAGCAGAAGGATGGGGGGTATCACTATAAGGATATTACCAAGTTTTTATTTAATGCGAGAGGTTCTATGGCAGAATGTCTGGATCATCTAATTGAAGCAAGATCTTGTGATTATATCAGTGATGAACAATTAGTAGAAGTCAGGAATAAAATCCAGGAAATTTTAAAAGTCTTAAATGGATATATTAAATTCCTTAATAGTCAAATCAATAAAGAAAAATCCTATCAAGGTAAAAAATTGAAAAATCAACCAGTAACTAATCCTTAATAACTAATTTCCTAGTAACCAATAACCAATAACTTAATAACGAATAACTGTACACTTTCCCCCCAATTAATTACTTTTGTCCTGAACATGTACAGGGATTTTTTCAAAAGATTAATAGATTTTACACTGAGTCTGATCGGACTCATTATTGCCTCACCGATATTTCTCATCGTCTGGATTCTTCTTGCTTTAAGTCAAAATGGCAAAGCCTTTTTTGTTCAACCCAGACCCGGTAAGAATGGAGAAATATTTAAGCTGATCAAGTTTAAAACAATGAATGACGCCACAGATCAGGAAGGAAACTTATTACCTGATGAACAACGTCTCCATGGGCTCGGTAAATTTGTCCGAAAAACTTCACTTGATGAATTACCCCAATTAGTGAATGTTTTAAAAGGAGATATGTCTTTGATTGGTCCAAGACCTTTATTAATAGAATACCTACCTTTATATAGTAACGAACAGGCCAGACGCCATGAGGTAAGGCCGGGAATAACAGGATGGGCACAGGTGAATGGAAGGAATGCAATTAGCTGGGAAAAGAAATTTGAATACGATGTTTTCTACGTTGAAAACTTATCCTTTACTTTAGACCTTAAAATTCTTATTTTAACAATAAAGAAAGTGTTTGTTGCTGAGGGAATCAATAGTAATACATCAGTGACAATGGAGAAATTTAAAGGATCTGAAAATTGAGTAAACTGGCAATAATCGGTGCAGGAGGATTAGGGAAAGAAATTCATTCCCTTATTGAAAATATAAACCAGGTTAGTAAAACCTGGGATGTTATTGGTTTTTATGATGATGGAATAACAAAGGGTACGGAGGTTGCCGGGTTACATGTATTGGGTAGCATTGATGAATTAAATGAAATAGACCATTCCCTTGCTATTGTTTTAGCTATTGGTGACCCGGTTGTAAAGTTTGAAGTATTCGATCGGTTAAAGGGACAGCCGCACTTATATTTTCCTAATCTTGTGCATCCACGAGCCGATATTTCTGATAATGAAAATGTACAGGTAGGGGAAGGATCTATTATTTGTTCAGGAGTAAGAATTACTACCGATGTACTGATCGGTGAATTTGTACTGATCAATTTAAATACGACTATTGGACATGATGTGGAAATTGGTCACTTTTGTTCTATCATGCCAGGAGTTAATATAGCAGGTATTACTGTAATAGAAGAGAAATGCCTGATAGGAAGCGGAGCAAATTTGATCAATGGTTGCCAGATAGCTGCTGAAGTAAAGGTTGGCAGTGGAGCGGTCGTTACCAAAGACATAGCTTCAGGAAAAACCGTAATAGGAATTCCTGCAAAAGAAATCTAATATGATAAAAGAGTTTAAGCCCGTTATACTGTTCCTGGGGAAATTTTTAGTACTCTATTTTGTATTTAATATTATCTACGGATACTTTGTAGAGAGTTTCGAGAATAAGCCAGATGCTATGACTGAATTTGTTAGTATGCAAACCAGTAAATTGATTGCACTTTTTAATCAGACCGGTGAAGAAATAGGAACTGAAAGCAGTGATAGTGGCCAATATGTTTTTATACAAAAAGGAGAACGAGCCATTCTCTCAGTTTATGAGGGCTGTAATGGATTGAATGTTTTTATTGTATTTATCTCTTTTGTTTTATCTTTCAGACCACCGCAAAAAGAATGGATATGGTTTATTCCGCTGGGGATGATAGTAATACACTTATTTAATTTAGGAAGAATAGGATTACTTTTTTTTATATCTCAGCATTATCCTGATCAAATGTATTTTATGCACAAATTCGGTTTTACAGCAATAATTTACGTGTCAGTATTTGCATTATGGTGGTGGTGGGTGACAGAAAAACGATTTCAACATTCTTCCCCTAAGCGCAAAGAAAGTGTATGAGTAAAGAGACTAAAATTTCTCTTATCTGGCGGGTTATCTGGATATTGACTGGGATTGCCGGTCTGGCAGTTGTTTACATTACTCAAAAATATGGCTGGGTAGATCTAATAGGGGGGTCAATTGGCATTGAAACAAAAAACTGGGATAAACTATCTCATTTTCTGGTTAACAGGGCACTTCGCTTTGTTTTAAATGATATATTCGCTATTGCGATCATAGCAGGAATTTTTGGCAGAAGAGACTTTGTGATTTTTGCTGTAATGGTTCAAATAGCAGGTTTTATCGTGTTTTTTATTCCTTATGTTATCTTGAAGATTTATTTCCCGACTTATAATGGACCACTGATTAATTTTATACATCGCTTAATATTAAATCCGGTATTAATGATTCTTTTAATTCCGGCCTTATATATAAAACAAAAGAAAGAGAATGACGAAAAGTAGGATTTTTCTATCTGCCCCTCATATGGGGGCAAAGAACAAGAGTATGTAAATGAAGCATTTGAAACAAACTGGATATCTCCAGTAGGGCCAAACCTTCAGGCTTTCGAGGAAAGTATTTCATCTTATCATGGAGAAGGATATCATACAGCAGCATTATCAAGTGGTACAGCAGCAATCCATCTTGCCTTGATTCTTTTAGGAGTAGAAAGAGGAGATGAAGTGATCTGCTCATCTTTCACATTTGCAGGTACCTGTAATCCCATAATGTATTTGGGAGCCACCCCGGTTTTTATCGATTCGGAAAAGGAAACCTGGAATATGGATCCTGATGCATTGGAAGAAGCGATAAAAGACAGGCTTGCTAAAGGTAAAAAAGTAAAAGCAATCATTCCGGTTCACTTATACGGAATGCCCGCAAACATGCCGGAAATCATGAAGGTTGCCAGGGAATATGAAATTCCGGTGATAGAAGATGCTGCTGAGGCACTTGGAGCTTCTTTAAATGGTCAAAAGACTGGCACATTTGGAGATCTGGCAGTATTTAGCTTTAACGGCAATAAGATCATTACCACAAGTGGTGGGGGTGCATTAATGAGCAAGGATAAAGAGCAGATAGAAAAATCTAAATTTTTAGCAACCCAGGCGCGAGACCAGGCTCCTCATTATCAGCATTCTACGATAGGGTATAATTACCGCTTAAGTAATATCAGTGCAGGAATTGGTAGAGGTCAGATGGAAGTTCTTGATGAGCGTATCAAACAACGAAGAGCAGTAAATTCATGGTATAAGGATATGTTTTCAGGGAATGGGTTTGATTTTCTTACAGAACCGGAAGGTTATTTTAGTAATTACTGGTTGACCACAGCATTATTAGAAGATACACCATTTGACAGAGAAGAATTGAGATTAGAACTTGAAAAGGAGAATATCGAGGCACGTCCTTTATGGAAACCGATGCATTTACAACCGGTTTTCGAGGGAGCTCCGTATTATGGCGATAAAACTTCTGAATATTTGTTTGAAAAAGGTGTATGTTTGCCTAGTTGTTCGTCATTAGACGAAAAAGAAAAAGAGCGGATACATCAAACAATTGTAAGATTATTATAAAAAATTGACATAATTGGTTATTATATATTAATTTAGGTTACTAAGAAGACCTGTTAAGTATATAAATATTAAGAACTATTATAATAGGGCCTTATGAAGAAACATATACTATTTACTTTTTTACTTTTTATTACACTTGCTACAATCGAAGCTCAAACAGCTGGGGATTATCGCTCAGCCCAATCGGGTAACTGGAGTGATGCTTCAACCTGGGAAACATATGATGGGGCTACTTGGGTGGCAGCTAGTACGGCTCCGAGTAATGCAGATGGCCAAATAACAATCTTAAGTGGAGATATAATTGATGTGGCTTCAAATATCAATACTGATGAGACTATTGTGGAGACAGGAGCTCAAATTACTATATTAACTGGTAATACGTTATCTATTAGGAGAAGTGGTTTTACAGATTTATTGCTTGAAGGAACTCTATTAAATCAAGGGTCTTTAAGTATCGCAAGTGGATTTGGAGGATCAGCACAGGTAATAGTTAATGGTACATTAAATAATCAGGGTACAATTTCAGGTGCTTCTATAAATACATTAACCTTTGGTGCTAATTCTATATATGATCATCAGGTTAATAATGGGGTTATCCCTACAGCTAATTGGAATATTTCCTCAACTTGTATTGTAAGTGGTAGTTCTACTGCGGGTCCGACAGGGCTTAGTCAATCATTCGGTAATTTAACATGGAATACCCCATCACTAAATACTGGGGGACTTTATGACGTGGGAATGACCTCTGCAACTGAAATAAGAGGTGAATTTTTAATAGAAAGCACTGGCATAGATTTATTAGTTCTTTCTGATGCCTCAACTACAATTTTAGTGTCAGGAAATTTAACAATTACTGGTTCTTCAGTAGTAGCACTAACTAATACCGGTAATATTATTTTAGACATAGATGGTGATTTTAATTATTCTTCGACTCAAAACTCCTATTTTTCAAATGTAGGGACAGGTGATATCAATTTAGCCGGTAACCTTACATTTACATCAGGGAATTTGAGCATCTTCGATCCCTCAGGTAATGGTAGTTTAATATTTGATGGTACGAGTACACAATCAGTAAATATTACAGGAGGTTCTTTCGATGGAACCAATGATCCTGATTTTGTCATTTCAGCAGGGTCAGATATATCAATGTTAAATGAAAGTGCTTTTAATGGATCGGGAGATTTCACATTAAATGTAGCTACTTTAAGATTAGGTTCAACAAATGCTTCAGGAGCTCTTCAGGCAGGAACAGCTGGTGGTAATATTAGAACTTCTGGAACCAGGACTTATGCCGCAGGTTCGTTAATTGTATATGATGGTGCTTCCAGTCAGGTTATTGGGAATGGCTTTCCTACAGATTCTAACCTTGAAATTGATAATCCTACAGATGTTAGTTTAAATGCAACTACTACCATAGGTGGTAATAGAATGCTTTCATTGACAAATGGAATTCTTGATATTGGTCCTAATACTTTATTTATTAATGGAAATGTGGAAACAACAAATGGTTTCTTAAGAGGTGGAGCCACATCAAACTTAATAATAGGAGGAACCGGTGCATTAGGTACGATTCCTTTTATAGAAACTTCTCAATTAAATAATTTTACAGTTAATAGAACTTCTTCCGGTTCAGTGACTCTGGGTGGGGATCTAACAGTTTTAGGAACTTTCGATCAGTTAGCAGGTAATTTCGTGATTAATGATGCTTCCTTTAATATAAATGGAGATTATACCAGGACTGGCGGTACATTCTTTTCTAACGCAAATACTGATTTAAGAATAACTGGTGCTGGCTCATTGCCTGCTGAATTGGCATTTGGTACAGATCAGTCTTTGAATACTCTAACAATGAGCAGAGATGGCGCTACTCTTGCAACTAATGCTTCAATAACGATTGATACACTTAATTTATATGCTGGTATAGTTGATAATTCTGCAGCTACATATAACATTTCTGATCAGGGTTATATTGAAAGATGGGAAAATGGTTCTATCACTACTGCTCCATTATTTGATGGAGTATATAATCTTATTTACAATAACTCACTTGATATTGTTACAGGACCTGAATTGACAGGTAATGCCTTGGCATTAAATGACCTTACTAAACAAGGGTCTGCAAGGTTATCAACTAACAAGACTTTCTCTGTAAATGGTAATCTTGAAATCACCAATGGTATTTTTGATATAACTACTAATTATGCCAGGTTAAGAGGAGATTTGATTATTACAGCGGGAACTGACTTTATCGATGGAGTTTTTGAATTTGCTGGTGGTGATGCTGAATTATCAACAGTAACTGGACAGGCAGTGGTTAATTTCGGACAGCTAAATGTATATTCTCCGGTTGACATACCTTCAAATGATACTGATATAACCATAGCAGGTAATTTTGAAGTGAATAATACGATAACAGTAGCCGGAACAACAACTTTCACAGGCACAACATTAATGAGTGGCCCGGGAACTGCTGCTTTAAATAGATTAGAAATCACAGGTTCTTTATCCGCAATTCCCGAAGCCGATGGGGGAGAACTTCAGGTTGCCGGGACTTTATCAATAGTGGTTCTTTTGATCCATTAGATGGAGTTGTGGTATTCAATGGTGGAACCAGCTTCGGTGGAACAACATTACCAACTTTTCATGATATAAGAATTGAGGGAACTTTAATGGGGGCGGCTACTCTTGAAATTGCAGGTAACTTTGAAAACAATGGAACTTTTAATGCAAGTGGGAATACTGTTTTATTTAATGGCACTACAGGAGGGCAACAGGTTCTCGGAACATCACAAACATCTTTTGCAAATATTGAGGTTGCCGGAGGGACTACTGCTTCCACGACAGACTTATTTATAGAATCAGGAACCCATCAATTACTGGGAAGGTTGACTCTTTCTGAAAACGACAGGGTTGATGCAGATGGGTCCGCCGGAAATGGAACTTTCATCATGGTTTCTGATGGTACTAATGAATCTGAGTTATCTACCCTACCTACAGGAGCTTCTGTAGTAGGAGAAGTGACAGTTCAAAGATATATACCTGGTAACGGAGGAACTGATTATTATCATTTCATGACTGCATTTACCAATAATAATACGGTAGCTAAATGGCAGGATGATTTTGAAATCACCGGAAACTTTACAGGATCGGGTACTACCACCAGTAATCCTTCATTATATTATTATGATGAAACTGTTACCGGAGCTAAAGAACAAGGATATATTCCTTACCCAACGGGTTCAAATACACAAGTATTAGAGAAAGGTGTTGGATACGCAACGTTTGTATATGGTAATTCCAGTGCAGTTATTGCTGATTCTCGAGGTACTGTTCATTCCGGTGCACTACCCGTTAATATCACTTATACGAATACCGGAGATGTAGATGCAGACGGATGGAATATGGTTGGTAACTCTTTTCCGGCTACTCTTGACTGGGAACTTATTGCTGCCGATGGTGATACAGACGTTGCCAATACTATTTACGTTTGGGATCCCGGAGCAGGTAGCTACTCTACTTATACTGCAGGTGGAAGTTCAACCAACGGTGGATCTCAGTATATTGCAAAAGCGCAAGGCTTCTGGGTATATACTGATGGATCAGGTACACCTTCAATGACTCTAAAAGAATCTCATAAATCATCAACTACCTCAGGCCAATTCCAAAGGTCTGCAGAGATTGAAGGTCAATTGATGATCACTATGACTGATGGGGAAAATACAGATGAAACTATCTTAAGACTGGATGCAGAATCTACTCCTGAGTTTGATACATCAATAGATGCCTGGAAATTATCCAACTCGATATTTAACCTATCGACACTTACTCCGGAAGGAAAGTATCTTGCGGTAAATAATACTCCGGAACCGGGTTGTAACGGATCAATTCCTTTAACAGTATGGAATGCAGATCCGGGAACATATACATTAACCTTTAATGGAATCAGTGACTTTGCAGCCGGTTATGCGGTTGAGTTAGTTGATAATTACACCGGAAGCACAGAAAATATAGAAGAAGGAACTTCGTTTAGTTTTGATGTAACTGAAGAGGGAACTTCATATGGAGACAATCGATTTGAGATCAGGTTAGCACCTTCTTCGTTCAGCGAGACATTGAATTACACTGTTTCTTCAGCTTGCAATGATTCAGAAGCTTCTGTTTCGTTCGCAACTGAATCTGATGCAGTTTATGCATTATTTGCTGATGACTCACTATATAGTGATGAGATTCAGGGAATAGGTAACGAATTGATGGTTGCTGTAAACGGTAGTGATCTTCAAACTGGCGAAAACTCTTTCGTAATAAAAGGAAGAAGACCTGGTTGTGATCAATGGGTACAGTTAGAAACAGTATCAGTACCTCGTAATCAAATCACTCCATCCATTACGGTTGAAGACAGATATTTAGTATCAAACTACGAAGATGGTAACCAATGGTATTTCAATGGAGAGTTATTAACTGGTGAAACTGGTAAATATCTTGAATTTAATGAAAGTGGTACTTACAAGCTGGTAGTAAATAATGGTGAGTGTACAGGGGAAATCGAGGAAGTATTCGTTATCACAGGTATAGATGATGAAGCATTAAATCTTGAGTTAGATCTCTATCCGGTACCAACAACTGATGTATTGAATGTACACATTGATGATCATGAGTCTTTCTATAATGTGAAGGCAGAAGTGATCACGATAGATGGAAAAAGAATAAGAAAATCTAGACTTGATCTTCAGAACGGGTCATGGAATACACAGCTCAATGTAGCTGAATTCGAAGCCGGAACCTATATTCTAAATATTGACCTTGGTTCTGAATCAGTATCGTTCAGGTTTATAAAAATTAATTGGTATAATGCATAAATGAAAATCACCCGTTTGGCTTATATGGGTGATTTTCATAACTTGCAACCAAATACTTATTGCATGAAAAAAGGGTCGAACAAATATTTTATAATAACTATCATGATTTTCATGATGGTTTTATCGGTGTATGTTGTTTCAGCGCAACCCGGGGGAGGACCACCACCTCCACCACCACCTCCTACTGCCGTGCCCTTTGGGGGATTGGAATTATTACTGGCGGCCGGTGCAGCTTTAGGAATAAAGAAGTTTGTCGACTACAGAAAGAAAGGATAGTTCTTTTCTTATAAAACGCATGCTATGCGAAACGTTTATACTCTGTTTGATAGGCTGAGAATATTGCCTAGATGGATCATATTGTTCATTGATTTGACTTTAGTAGCCATCGCCGCATTTTCAGCTTACTTATTAAGGTTCAATTTTGATTTTGAACAACTACTCACACACGATTTCACAATAGGACTATTAGTGTCCGTTGCTGGAGCATGTGTGGCTATAATTCTTACCCGCAGTTATGCCGGAATCGTAAGATATACCGGTCTGCATGATGGGTTAAGGATATTCTATGCTGTCCTGATTAATCTGGGTATTTCATTCCTTTTTAATTTCATATATCAAACATTTCTTGGTAAAACCACGAATGTGATTCCCATTTCGGTAATCATTATAACTTTTCTGAATTCGTTTTTGCTTTTGTTTTTTTACCGATTACTGGTGAAAAATATCTTTACAATACTTTCGACAAAGCAATCTTCAATCAGAAATGTTGTGATCTTCGGTGCCGGCCAGCTGGGTCGTACTACTAAAGATTTGCTGGTCAATGATAAAAAGCAAAACACAAGGGTAGGGGCTTTTCTTGATGATGATTCCTATATGTGGAATAAGGTTATCAATGGAGTAGGGGTATTTTGTCCCGACAAATTTTTCGAAACTGCGGAATTTAAAGCACATAAATATGATCAATTGATCATTGCAATTCAAAATCTTCCTCTTGAAAGAAAGAACCACATTGTTGATCTGGCCTTAAAAAATGATCTTAAAGTGATGACAATTCCTCCGGTCGAAAGATGGGTGAAAGGTGAATTGACTGTAAAACAGATCAAGGAAGTTAAGATCGAAGACTTGTTAGGAAGAGCCAGTATTAAACTGAATAATGGTAAAGTAGCAGAATCTATTTATGATAAAAAAATTCTTGTAACAGGGGCTGCGGGTAGTATTGGTTCTGAAATTGTCAGACAGCTTACCAGGTTAGCTCCGAGAGAGATAATTTTATTAGATCAGGCAGAATCACCGCTCTACGAAATCGAAAGAGAGATAAAGGATAAAAATAAATTTAACAGGGCTTGTTCGGTCATTTGTGATATTTCAAATATCGACAGGCTTGAGGATGTGATTGATGAACACAATCCTGAGATAATATTTCATGCCGCTGCCTATAAGCATGTGCCTTTAATGGAAAATAATCCTGTTGAAGCAATATTTACCAATGTATTTGGAACTAAGAATGTTGCTGATCTCGCCGTGAAATATAAAGTTGAAAAGTTTGTGATGGTATCCACAGATAAAGCTGTGAATCCAACATCAGTTATGGGGCAAGTAAGCGATTGGCAGAGATTTATGTTCAGTCCTTGAGCAATCATGTCAAGGAGAATGACTTATCTGATACAGCATTTATTACCACTCGATTTGGCAATGTGCTTGGATCTAATGGTTCTGTAATTCCATTTTTTAAACAACAGATTAAGGAAGGTGGTCCTGTAACAGTTACACACCCTGATATTACCAGGTATTTTATGACAATTCCGGAGGCTTGCCAACTTGTATTGGAAGCGGGAGTGATGGGTCATGGTGGAGAAATTTTCCTATTTGACATGGGAGAGTCCGTAAAAATAGTGGATCTGGCTAAAAAGATGATCAAACTTTCAGGTTTTGAACCAAATGTTGATATCGAAATTGTTTATACTGGTTTGAGAGAAGGAGAGAAGCTTTATGAAGAATTATTAAATACTAAAGAAAATACCCTTCCTACTCACCATGAGAAAATCATGATCGCTAAAGTGAGGGAATATAACTTTGATCGTATAGAAACACAGTTTAAAAAGCTAAAGATGGCTGTAGATCAAAGGAACGATATGCTCGTAGTTAGTATGATGAAAGCGATCGTACCCGAATACAAGAGTAACTCTTCCAAATTTGAAATTCTTGATAGAAAAGATATTTCTTATCGATTGAATATAAATTGATACTATTAAAAATAGTAGATATAGCAAAGGGACATCATTTGATGTCCTTTTTTTGTTTATAAAGTCTTATGTTTGAAGTGGTCCATGAGGAAACGTACCACGGCTTTGTGGTGATACACCCTGGTTCGTGTCTCCACGAAACGGAACATACCGGGAACATATTTACCTAATACTTGAAGTGGTCCGTGAGGACACGTACCACGGCATTCATGGTAGTAGGTGTATGGAGAGTATCTTTTGTGTCCTTAAAGTATTCTTGAAGCGGACTAACGGAATTAACATCCACCCTGTTTCGTGTTTCCACGAAACGGAAACAACCCTAACCGCCCTGGTTCGTGTCTCCACGAAACGGAACATACCGGGAACATATTTACCTAATACTTGAAGTGGTCCGTGAGGACACGTACCACGGCATTCATGGTAGTAGGTGTATGGAGAGTATCTTTTGTGTCCTTAAAGTATTCTTGAAGCGGACTAACGGAATTAACATCCACCCTGTTTCGTGTTTCCACGAAACGGAAACAACCCCAACCGCCCTGGTTCGTGTCCCCACGAACCGGAATATACATGTAACATCTAATTCCAATGTTTGAAGTGGTCCGTGAGGACACGTACCACGGCTTTGTGGTGATACGCCCTGGTTCGTGTCTCCACGAAACGGAACATACCGGGAACATATTTACCTAATACTTGAAGTGGTCCGTGAGGACACGTACCATGACTTTGTGGTGATACGCCCTGGTTCGTGTCTCCACGAAACGGAATACATATGTAACATATCATTCTAATGTTTAAAGTAGTAATGCATGAACCAAGACATCAAATTAATTTCACTTAGCCGTTTATTGCTTCATATACATATCAATGATTATTATTTTCAGTTCAAATATCTAATTACCTCTATCACCTTCAATATAAAATGTCTTCGATTCAAAGAAATTCAACTATCAAACTAGGAGAAATATATTTTTGGACTGCCTCCATAAATAAGTGGCAAAATCTATTATTACATGATGGTTATAAAGAAATTATTATTGATTCTCTGGGCTTTTTAAGTTCACATAATAAAATTGACGTATTTTCCTTTGTAATAATGCCAAATCATATCCATTTAATTTGGAGAATCAATGAAGACAATGGAAAGGAATCAGTTAAAGGTTCTTTTTTAAAGTATACAGCTCATCAATTTAAAAAGAAGTTACTTGTTGAAAACAGTAAAGAGCTTAATAAGTACAAGGTCAAAAAAGTGAATAAGTCTTACGAGTTTTGGCAAAGGGATCCTTTGGCTGTACCAGTATATTCAATAGATGTTATAAATCAGAAATTGGATTACATTCATAATAACCCGGTGACTGAAAATTATGCTTTAGTACAAAATCCAGCAGATTATAAGTATAGTTCAGCAAGATATTATTTAGAAGGAATTAATGAATTCTCTTTTTTAAAAGATATTCGAGATGAATTGTGATAGTATAGAGTAAGGATGGATTCATTCATTTCTTTTCTACATTAAGTGAAATCTAGCCTGTTATTTGAAGTGGTTACGGTATTGGTGGTAAGTAATTGAATCGAGAGTGTCTATATCGAGCCCTTAGAGTGTTCTTGCACCAGGCAAGCGTAATTAACCATCGCCCCTGTTTGTGTCTCCACGAAACGGAACATACCGGGAACATATTTACCTAATACTTGAAGTGGTCCGTGAGGACACGTACCATGGCTTTGTGGTGATACGCCCTGGTTCGTGTCTCCACGAAACGGAACATACCAGGAACATATTTACCTAATACTTGAAGTGGTCCGTGAGGACACGTACCACGGCTTTGTGGTGATACGCCCTGGTTCGTGTCTCCACGAAACAGAACATACATGTAACATCCCATTCTAATACTTGAAGTGGTCCGTTAGGACACGTACCACGGCTTTGTGGTGATACGCCCTGGTCCGTGTCTTCACGAAACGGAACATTAAACCTGGAACGTACCCTCCTAGTACTTGATGTGGTCCGTGAGGACACGTACCACGGCATTTTAAGTTTTGGGTCAAAATATAAACAATAGATGCTATCATTTTATGATAACCTCCAGTTTATTATAATAACTTTCTTAGCATACTATTACTCAAGTAATCCGGCATCTTTCATAGCCTGCTCTATATTCTCAGCAAGTGATTCAGAGCACTCAACTAATGGTAGCCTGACATAATTATCACAAACTCCCAATATTTTTAAGGCCTGTTTAACTCCAACCGGATTTCCTTCTACATACATTAATGGACTTACTTCAGTTAATTTATAAGCCTCATTTTGGGCAGCTTCAAAATTACAATTCCAATAGGCCTCTTTCATTCTTTTAAATACTCCAGGGTAGGCATTCGCAAGCACACTTATTACCCCGACTCCTCCAATGCTATAAATAGGCAGGGTCAGGCCGTCATCTCCTGATATGAGTAAGAAGTCAGCAGGTTTATGTTTTGCTATCCTCATACATTGGAAAAGATCTCCTGAAGCTTCTTTGACGCCAATTATATTGTCATGATCAGCAAGCCTTAAAGTTGTATCAGATGTCAGATTTGATGATGTTCTACCGGGAACATTATATAAGATTACCGGTACAGGACTTTCATCTGCTATGGCAGAATAATGTCTGAATATACCTTCCTGGGAAGGCTTATTGTAATAAGGGCTGACAGATAAAATAGCATCCACACCATTAAGATCAGTATCTCTGATTTCCTGTATAACATCTGAAGTGTTATTGCCACCAATCCCATAAACTATTGGTACATTGTCCGGATTATTTTCTTTTACAAAAGAGAGTACAGATGCTTTTTCATCTGAATTTAGAGTGGCTGTTTCACCGGTAGTTCCCATAACTACCCAGTAATCGACGCCTCGTTTATGAGTATATTTAAGTAATTTCCCTAACCCTTCAAAATCTACTTTTTTATCACTGGTCATTGGCGTTACCAGCGCTACACCTGTGCCTTTTAATTGATCGCTCATTGATGATTTAAATCTTTTGTATACTTTAATAATTCTTCAAATTCCCTGGGGTAATTCTTATCAGATACATTGATCATAAAATCAAGAATCTGACTGTTTTCATCAGTGTAAAAACCTACTCTTGAAACGGCATTTGATTTTAACACCACATTTTTAACAAAGGGATTAGTACTAAAATCAAGCAAATATAAATAATCAAAGGGTTGCTTTTCAAATTTCTTAACTTCTTCTGCCTCTATTATACCAGTAAATGATAGA
The DNA here is from genome assembly GCF_005166025.1 of Mangrovivirga cuniculi. Lineage (NCBI taxonomy): Bacteria > Pseudomonadati > Bacteroidota > Cytophagia > Cytophagales > Mangrovivirgaceae > Mangrovivirga > Mangrovivirga cuniculi. Next base: position 3,290,294 of record NZ_CP028923.1, on the reverse strand, counting down.
TGATTTTCAGAAAAGTAGTCATATTTAAATTCGTAATTCTCTTCAGTTTTAGGAACAAAGGTCAATACTTCTACGTTTTTTTGCATTTCATTCAACTGTTTGACAAAAGATTTTACAGCAGTGAACTTTTCTTTTCCCTCCATTGTGAAAATTACTCCAATGTTTTTCGCACTTCTGAACGAAGGATTTGGCCGGTTTGAATATTGTGATTTAACCAGCTGGGAATTTCTTATTTGAAGTAATTTTATGTTTATGCCTAACATTTTTTTATATCATTTCATTGAAATCCTCTTCAGTGATGACAGGGATATCCAGTTTTTTAGCTTTTTCCAGTTTACTTGGTCCCATATTTTCTCCTGCTACAATATAATTTGTTTTAGAAGAAATTGAACCAGTTACTTTACCGCCATTTTTTTCGATTGTTTCTTTCAGTTCGTTACGGGAATAAATTTGAAAGACCCCTGAAACCACAAAATTCAGTCCTTTAAGCGTATCAGTTTGACCTTCCAGTTCTTTCTCTGAAAGACTCATTTGTAATCCGTAAGATTTTAACCGGTCAATTATGTTATTATTATCCTCTTCGCTGAAAAACTCAATAACACTTTCAGCTATTTTGCCTCCGATCTCTTCTACTTCAATTAATTCATCATAGGTGGCTTTATGCAAATTATCGATAGACTTGAATGCCTTCGCTAATTTCTTTGCAACCGTTTCACCAACATAACGAATGCCTATTGCATACAATACTCTTTCAAACGGCACATTTTTAGATTGCTCTATGCCTTTTATTAATTTATCAGCAGACTTTTCAGCCATCCGTTCTAATGGAAGAACATCTTCTTTCTTTAAGGTATAAAGATCTGCAATATTATTCACAAGATCATTACTGTACAATAGCTCAATAGTCTCAGGACCCATTCCATCGATATCCATTGCTTTTCTGGAAATGAAATGTTCCATTTTACCTTTTATTTGCGGAGGGCAACCATGAACATTCGGGCAATAATGCTGGGCTTCACCTTCTTTTCTGTTTAATTCGCTACCACATTCCGGACAATTTTTTATGAATTCAACCTTTTGACTATCTTCAGGTCTTTTGGACATTTCAATTCCAACAATTTTAGGAATGATTTCTCCTCCTTTTTCAACTTTAACAGTATCCCCGATTCTAACATCCAGTTTTTCGATCTGATCTGAATTATGGAGAGAGGCTCTTTTGACGGTAGTACCTGCTAAAAGCACCGGATCTAACACAGCTACGGGAGTTACTGCACCTGTCCTTCCAACCTGGTAAACGATGTTTTTCAACTTCGTAGTTACCTGTTCTGCTTTAAACTTGTATGCTATGGCCCACCTCGGTGATTTTGCAGTGCTACCTAACTCTTCCTGAAGATCGTAGCTATTAACTTTTATTACAATGCCATCAATCTCAAAATTCAATTTATTTCTTTCAGAATCCCAATAATCAACAAACTCCATTATTTCATCTATAGAGTTTACCTTTTGATCATTTTTTCAGACTCCTTAGGAGCTTTGAATCCCCATTCTAATGCTTTTGAAAGACTTTGGAAATGATTGTTTATATCGAGGTCGTTTCCGGTTACACTGTATAAATAACAATCCAGTCCACGATCTGAAACTACACTGCTATCTTGCAATTTTAAGGTTCCCGATGCCGTATTCCTTGGGTTAGCATAAGTTTCTTCACCAGCTTCCTCTCTGTCCTCATTTAACTTCCGGAACCTGTCAAGGGGAAAAAATATTTCACCTCGAATTTCAAAATCATCAGGGTGATCACCTTTTAATTTTAGAGGGATTGTTCGGATAGTCTTAACATTGGTTGTTACATCCTCTCCCTGGACACCATCTCCACGCGTTATTGCCTGACTGATGATGCCATTTTCATATCTTACCGAAATAGCAACTCCGTCATATTTTAATTCGCATACGTAAGTTAGCGGATGATCAATTAGCTTTTTGATGCGGTTTTCCCATTCAATAATCTCCTCTTTACTATAAGTATTGCTAAGAGAGAGCATGGGGAATCTGTGCTTTACAGTTTCAAATTCTTTGGTGACTTCTCCACCTACACGCTGAGATGGAGAATCTGGTTGTTTAAGTTCAGGGAACTTATCTTCCAGATCTTCAAGCTCTTTCATTTTTATGTCGAACTCGCGGTCAGATATTTCAGTTTTATGCTCAACGTAATACAAATGATTATGATAGTTGAGTTCTTTTGTTAGTTCCTGAATTTTATCCTGAGCTTCTTGTTTCGTCATAATTGTCGTCTGATTCTGTAAAGCAACAAATCTAACTTAAAATTAGCTTACCTAAATATAGGTGATGTGAATTATTTGTATTGCTTTTAAAATTTAAAAGCAAAATAAAAAAGGCGCCTTTTAGACGCCTTTAATTTATTGATTTGATTTTGTGAATGTATTATTATTCCGATTGATGTCGGCCATGTAATTGTCTCTGTCAATTTCAATTTTGAGGATGTTTTGAGGAGCAATATCCAATTCAACTGTATAAGTAGGATGGGTCCAGCCCCAGTCAGGTAATATAGTGACATCGTCATTGTTGAAATCTTTTGCACCACGCATAACAGCCAGAGGAACATAATATTGTTCTTCTTTTCCATCTTTTAATGTTACGGTAAATTCAACAGGCATAATTGCTGTTCCTTTTCTGGTAAGGATTACCTCTGCATTTCCATTTTTTTCATTTACTCCTTCTACAGCATAATCAATTACTTTGGTTGTGAAGAGCATATCGTGTAGATACCAATCAAGAACGAAACCGGATTCCTTTTCCATTATTCTGATGAAATCCCATGGTGTTGGGTGCTTAAATTTCCAGGTATTGAAATATCTTTTCATACCATTCCAGAAATTCTCTTCACCTACGATATATTTTAATTGATTTAAAAATATGGCTCCCTTGCTGTAAGAGTTTATACCATAAGCAGTATTCGTTTCGTAATGATCACCATGAGTTGACATTGGCTCATTAGCTTCTGATTTAGCCAGATACAAATACCCTCTGTAGCTTCCTGCTAAAGGTTGTCCGTTTTTATTAAACAATTCAGACATTACCAGGTCAGAAGCAAAAGTAGTAAATCCTTCGTCCATCCATGGGTAAAGACTTTCATTAGTTGCCAAAACACCCTGGTACCAGCTATGTACTAATTCATGAACCGTAACTCCGATAAGAGAACCAAAAGTACGACGACCGGTGATCAACGTAGAAGTCGCATATTCCATACCTCCATCACCACCTTGAATTACACTGAAAACGTCATAAGGATAAACTCCGAAGTTTTCGTTCATCACTTCAAAAGCCTTTGCAGTAAATTCAGGGAGCTTTTCCCAATTATTTTTCACGCTATCTATTTCATCCTGGTAAAGGAAATGAAGAGTTAATCCAAAATCAGTGGTTAGCGTTTTATGAACGTAATCCGGATCAGCTGCCCACATGAAATCGTGGACTTTTTCTGCTTTGAAATGCCATGTTTTTGTTTTGCCTTTTGAAGATACTTTTGCTCCTTCATCTTCATAGCCAAAGCCAACTTCATTGCCATTTACAACATTTCCTGAACCTCCAAGGACATAATCCTTGTCAATAGTGATTTTTACATCAAAGTCAGACCATACTCCATGGAATTCTCTACCTATATATGGATCGGGATGCCAGCCATCCTGGTCGTACTCGGCCATTTTAGGATACCATTGAGACATGCTATATCTGATTCCTTCTTTGCTGTCTCTTCCTGATCTTCTGATCTGAAGTGGGACTTGAGATTCAAATTTCATATCGAAAGTGCTTGTCTGACCCGGTAGAATAGGCTCGTCAAGGATTACCTCAAGAACAGTACCTTCAATTTGATATTTAAGTTTATTGCCGTTTTGTTTTAATTCATTGATTTTATGATAACCAATTTCTTTTTCTGACAATTTTGAAATTCTATCCTGAACTCTACGATCCGGATCCTGAATATTTAATGAACGCACATCCATCTGGCTACCAGGTTGGAATGCGTTAAAGTATAAATGGTAAAATACCCTGGTCAGAGTATCAGGAGAGTTGTTGGTGTACTCTAGAGTCTGATTTCCAGTAAACTGATTTTTTTCAACATCCATATCAATTTCCATTGAATAATCAGCTTCTTGCTGCCAGTATCCTGGTTTTTGAGCCATTGATGTTAATGGCGACAGCACAAAAATGAATAGTAAAAGTTTATTAAAGTATTTCATCAATATTAGTAATTGGGTTTTTCACACAAATATATTATCCCGGGTTCTAGTGAACCTGACAATTTTTAAAAATGGTAAATTATTATGATGGCTGGCTGATGGGTGTGTAATTAACGAAAAAAAAGCACAAGTGTTATACCAGTGCTTTTTTTAAGATGTTAAACTATATTAATTCGTATTGAGATTCATTTATATCCAGGTTGTGATATACCTTTTGAACATCGTCGTCATCTTCTAATGCTTCAATTAGTTTCCATACGCTTTGAAGATCTTCATCACCCAGTTCGGTAGTCGTTTTTGGAATTCTTTGAAGTTCTGAAGTCTCAGTTTCTATCTCCAGTTCTTCAAGTTTCGATTGCATGGATCCAAAGTCTTCCATTGCAGTATAAACAGTAATGAATTCATCATGTTCTTCGACTTCTTCTGCACCGGCATCGATTACTTCAAGTTCAAGAGATTCTTTATCCATTCCTTCCGGTTTCTTAAATATAAACACACCCTTTCTATCAAATATAAAATCCAAAGAACCATTTGTGCCTAATGAACCACCGTATTTGGTGAAGGCAGCCCTTACAGCTGCGACTGTTCTGTTAAGGTTATCGGTCATCGTTTCAACAAAAACTGCGATACCATGCGGTGCGTATCCTTCGTAAGTATGTTCTGTATATTCAGTAGCATCTTCCCCGGCAGCTTTCTTGATAGCTCTTTCAATATTGTCTTTGGGCATATTTACACCCTTAGCATTTTGAACTGCCAGTCTCAAACGAGGATTAGCATCCGGATCAGGACTTCCACCCTCTTTTACTGCAATGTGGATCTCCTTGATTAGTTTGGTAAATATCTTTCCTCTCTTGGCGTCTTGTGCACCTTTCCTGCGCTTTATGTTCGCCCATTTACTGTGTCCTGCCATAAAAAACTCTTTTTTACAAAAATAATTATATCATTTCTTAAATAAAAGCCTGAAAAAATCCTTGTTGATACAAGCTTTCTATTCACTCTTTTGAGTGGCTATTTTTCTTTTATCTGACCATGTTTTAAACCAGACATTCAAAATTACGCCCACTAATACAACTCCCATACCAACATAGGTGTAAAAATTGAATGTTTCATCAAAAATAAGATATCCAAATCCAAGGCCATAAATTATACCCAGATATTTTAATCCTGCTACCTTTGCAATAGATTCTTCCTGAAATGCTCTAGTCATGTAGTATTGGGCAATTTGAGTTAGTACTCCGACGCCCAGAAGGAGGAGCCATTCTATGCCTTGAGGAGTTACCCAGTGAAATGCTGAATAGATGGAAACTAAAGGCAATGTTACGAGTGGGAAATAGAAAACAATTACCAAAGGATGTTCAGAGGTGTTTAGCTTACGAACAATGTTGTAGGCCAGTCCTGCAAAAAATGCAGAAAGTATACCAAGAACGAGAAGTTCTGTTGAAATTCGTTCATCAAACCCTTTAATTATTAGTATTCCGGCAAAAGAAACCATGAAAAATAAAAATTGCCAGGGGCTAAGCTTTTCTTTTACAATAAAAATGCCCAAAATCGCAGTGAAAACAGGAGCAAGGAACTGCAAAGTGACAGCAGTTGCCAGTGGAATGCGTTGTAAAGTATAGAAATAAATTGTTAATGCGATCGCTCCGGCAAGACCTCTGCCAATGAGTAACTTTTTATTGTTACCCCAGACAGATACCTTTTGCCTTCGCAGGATCATCGCACTTAAAATAAAAGAAATGAGGGACCGGAAAACAATTATTTCTGTTGCAGGTATGTTAGTAAGGTACTTGACGAGTACATTCATTAATGAAAAGCAAATGCCTGACAGTAACATAAAACGTACTCCCTTAGATAAATACATATTGATTGTTAAAGATTTTAGCGTCTGTTAAAAATGCCATTAAAACAAGGAACGAAAGCACCGGTATTTAGTTTAGCATCTACAGCGGGAAATTTATTTTCTCTGGAAGAGACCTTAAAAGGAAAGCCATGTATTTTATTTTTCTACCCTAAAGACTTCACCCCCGGGTGTACAAAAGAGGCTTGTTCATTCAGGGATGAGTTTGAATATTTCAGTTCTGTTGAAATCCCTGTGTATGGTATAAGCCGGGATGAATTGGTTACTCATATACATTTTAAAAATAAATTTGATCTTCCTTTTGATCTGCTTGCTGATGAGACTGGAAAGGTTTCGAAGATGTACAGGGCGAAGGTTCCTTTTCTGAATATGACTAGACGCATAACTTACCTACTTGATCACGATCATGTGATCAGGTATTCCTATGAAAATATGTTCGGAGCTGAAAAGCATATCGAAGAAATGAAAAGAATTATAGCAGAACTTGAAGTTACACTATAAGACCATCCTTCATTTCAAGGCATCGATCGGCCATTGATGCTAATTCATTATTATGTGTAACAATCACAAAAGCTCTTCCAAATTCATCCCTCAGGTCGAAAAACAGGCGGTGTAATTCTGCAGCATTTTTAGAGTCCAGGTTTCCTGAAGGCTCATCAGCAAAAACAATTTTTGGTTCATTGATTAATGCCCTGGCTACAGCCACTCTTTGCTGCTCACCACCACTCATTTGTGAAGGTTTATGATGAAACCTGTCTTTAAGGTTTAGCTTTAGCATTAATTCTTTTGCTGCATTTTCAGTTTCCTGCTTACTCTTTTTTCCATTAATGAAAGCTGGTATACAGATATTTTCGAGCGCAGTAAATTCTGGCATCAGATTGTGAAACTGAAAAATGAACCCAATATTTTCGTTTCTGAACCTGGCCATTGCTTTTTTATTGAGCTTATTGATTTCCTTGTTTTGCATGGTCACTCTACCGGAATCTGCAGTGTCTAGAGTACCCAAAATATGAAGGAGGGTGCTTTTTCCTGCTCCGGAAGCTCCCACAATGGAAACTACCTCGTTAGATTTTACAGTAATATCTATTCCTTTAAGTACCTCAAGGGTACCATATTTCTTTTGATTTGTTCAGCTTGCAGCATACTGGCGCAAGATATGAATTTTAATAAAAAAATAGTCGATATGTAATCGTATTATGCTTCTATATTGGTAGAAATACCTCATTTTCAATCAAAAGCTAAGAATCATTTAATGATAATAGCTTGAAAATACTCGCAAAAGATTCTATTCCATCGATTGCATAAAATATAAAAAAGTTTATCCTGCTTGAAATATAATCTTAAAAGGGCTAGATTCGTGCAAAATTTTGAGACATGAACATTCACGAATATCAGGCAAAATCCATATTAAAAAAGTACGGTTGTCGAATTCAGGAAGGTTTAGTTGTAGAGTCAGCTGACAGAGCATTGACAGCAGCTAAAGAACTTAAAGCTGAAACAGGCACCGAATGGTTCGTTATTAAAGCTCAGATCCACGCAGGTGGTAGAGGTAAAGGTAAAGTACAGGAAACTGACTCTAACGGAGTAGTTCTGGCTAAAAGCCTTGATGAAGTACCAGAAAAAGCTAAAGGTATCCTTGGTGGTACATTGGTTACTCATCAGACTGGTGAGGAAGGTAAAAAAGTTCACAAGGTGTTGGTTGCACAGGATGTATATTATCCGGGCGAATCAGAGCCAAAAGAATTTTATCTTTCAGTTTTACTTGACAGAGCGAAAGGATGCAATGTAATTATGGCATCTACCGAAGGTGGAATGGACATTGAAGATGTCGCAGAAGAAACACCGGATAAGATATTTAAAGAATGGGTAGATCCTGCAGCTGGACTTCAGGGTTTCCAGGCAAGAAAAATTGCTTTTGCACTCGGACTTGAAGGCAATGCTTTTAAAGAAATGGTGAAATTCATCATGTCGCTTTACAAAGCATACGAAGAAACTGATTCTTCGATGTTTGAGATCAACCCTGTTCTTAAAACTTCAGATAATAAAATTCTTGCCGTTGATGCAAAGGTTAATCTTGATGATAATGCATTATTCCGTCACAAGGATCTTGCAGAATTCAGAGATATCACTGAAGAAGATCCATTAGAGGTTGAAGCTAATGCTGCCGGATTGAACTATGTGAAGCTTGATGGTAATGTTGGCTGTATGGTTAATGGTGCCGGTCTTGCAATGGCAACAATGGATATTATCAAGCTTTCAGGTGGTGAGCCGGCAAACTTCCTTGATGTTGGAGGTGGAGCAAATGCTGAAACAGTTGAAGCCGGATTCAGAATTATTCTTCAGGATCCAAATGTAAAAGCTATACTAATTAACATTTTGGTGGTATTGTAAGATGCGACAGAGTGGCTAATGGTGTAGTTGAAGCATATAAAAAGATTGGAGATATCGACGTTCCAATCATTGTAAGACTGCAAGGTACGAATGCAGAAGAAGGAGCGAAGATTATTGAAGATTCTGGATTGAAAGTATCTTCAGCAATCGTTCTTAAAGATGCTGCTGCAAAAGTAAAAGAAGTATTATCATAAGATAAGTAATATTTAAGCACCCGTAGTTCAACTGGATAGAATACCAGATTTCGGCTCTGGGGTTGAGGGTTCGAATCCTTCCGGGTGCACAGAGGTCTTCAAATTTTTTGAAGACCTCTTTTTTTATTGTTATATTACTTAGTTAAGTCTGATTTTGAAGTAAGATATTTTTGTACTATTTCAATTTTTAAATTAAAGGAATTAGGAGACTATATTATATCTGTATTAATAAAAGTATCTGAACTTATTAATATTTTAATTGTTTATCGAAAACATACGTTATGTTTTCATAATTTTTTGTTTAATTGCTATGAATAGGCTAGTAGAATTCATATTTTTACCTAAAACCTGCAGAACAATTATTATGCAAATAAAAAGGGTCTTATTATTTATTCTTTTCATATCATTTATCGCTATCGAATTAGATGCTCAAAGTTTCTATGGGCTTCGTAGAGACAGACCATGGCAGGTAACGTTCGGAGGTGGAGTTAGCACCTATTATGGAGATATGAAAGAAGGTCGTTGGATCGACGATAATATTAACATCTCAGTAGGAGGGATGTATAAGATCAATCAGCATCTTTCACTACGTTCTGAATTAACTTATTTCAGATTGTCGGGGGATGACAGGGATAGTAAAAATGAAACTTCTATTAGGGAAAGATATTTAAGCTTCAGAGCTGATAATTTTGAGTTAAATGTTCAGGCTGTAGTTTATTTCTTTAATAATGGACTATCATATTATATCAGACCACCAGTTAATCTCTATGCTTTTGGAGGTATTGGCGCATTTTACAGTAATCCAAAATCTGAAATTGATGGACAGTGGTATGCATTAAGGCCAGTTGAGACTGAAGGTGTTGGTTACTCTCCAATTCATGCTAATTTTAATGGAGGACTAGGTGTTACTGCCAAAATCACCTATAATTTGAGTCTGATGGCAGAGGCCGGATGGAGAATAACAACGACCGATTATATTGATGATGTAAGTACACAATATATAGATCAATCAAACTTTGCTGATCCCATTGATAAATTACTTGCAGATAGAAGACCATTGTTTGGTCAGCCTGCCTGGGAAGAAGGCCATATCAGAGGGAATCCCAGTGAAAATGATGGCTATATGTTTATTCAGTTGAAATTGCAATATTATCTTGGTATCAACAGGAATAAAGCTAAATCCCAGCGTGGCAATTATAAAAATAGAACAAATTATCCTGGAAGCTTTGGAGGAAGAAATAAAAGAGGATTTTTTAACAGGCTATTCGGGAACTAAGATATTTATGATTTATAAGTTAAACCTCTGTAAATTTCACAGAGGTTTTTTTATGCATAAAAATAGGCTGTTTGGAAATCAAACAGCCTCGCGATCGGCTTTTATTTCATGTTTGGGTTAGCCGGGGAATGATCGCGCTTTATTTTCCTTATTTTCATTCTCGTATATATAATCCATAATTGCAAAAGCAGCTTCACGACCATCAAGAGCGGCGTTAACTACCAGGTCAGCACCTCTGCTACCATCACCACCTGCAAAGACCCCTTCTACATTAGTTTCACATTTGTCTGTGACCTCAATTGCATTCCATTTATTGGTTTTTATATTATTTTCTTCTAAAAAGGTAAGCTTCTCATTGTTAAAGCCCAAAGCAAGAATAATCACATCTGCATATTTGATTTCCTCAGTGCCTTCTTCCTCAATTACCTGCATACGTCCGCCCTCTGGAGATGGCATTAACTTTGTCTTAATGAATTTGACACCAATAATATACCCTCTGTCATCTGCCACAAATCCTTTCGGCTGCATTTGCCAGATAAATTCTACGCCTTCTTCTTTGGCTGATTGAACTTCCTTAGCACTGCCGGGCATATTTTCCTCGTCTCTTCGATATACACAGCGAACACTAGTCGCATTTTCTCTTATCGAAGTTCTAACACAGTCCATCGCAGTGTCTCCACCACCTATGACCATTACATTCTTTCCTTTGACAGAGTATTTCTTATCATATTGTTGGTCGAAAATTTTCTTTTGGATATTGGTCAGAAAAGGAACAGCCATAAATACATTATTCGCACTGTACCCCTCATAATTTAAAAGTCTGCCTTCCATGGCCCCTATCCCTATAAAAATGGCGTCGTATTCTTCTTTTAACTTTTCAAATGATACATCCTTACCAATTTCAGTATTCAAATTAATTTCCAGACCTGCTTGATAAAGCTGATCCATTCTTTTGTCTACTACTTCCTTTTCTAGTTTGAATCCTGGAATTCCATAAGTAAGAAGCCCACCTGCTTTATCTGCTTTTTCAAAAATAACAGGTTTGATTCCGGCTCTTAGCAAAAAGGTAGCACACGATATACCTGCAGGACCTGAGCCGATTATTGCTACTTTTTTATCAGAGGTTATTCCCGGATATTCGGGTTTCATACCCTTTTCGAATCCTTTTTCCGTTATACTAACCTCGATTGAACCTATTGTTATCGCTCCAAAGCCATCATCTAAAGTACAAGCTCCCTCACATAACCTGTCTTGTGGACAAATTCTACCAAGGATTTCAGGAAACGGTGAAGTTTCATTACTTATCTCAAAAGCAAGTTCAAGGTCCTTCTCAGCAATATACTTTAGCCACTGAGGAATATTGTTGCTCAATGGGCAGCCTGTAGAACTACAATAAGGATTGCCACACTGAATACATCGGTCAGCTTGTGTACCAGCTTCTTCCTCAGAATAGATTTCGTATATTTCATCAAAGTTGTTAACCCTTTCATCACCGGGTTTAACCTTTGGATTGATTCTTTCTATCTTTGTGAATTCCTGCAATTTCTCCTCCTTTTTAATTTCTTAGTTACCATCAAATGGGTTCAATGGAACGTTATTCATGTCTTTTGATTTTACCATGTAGAAATACCTTAGTTCCTCACGGTAATTTTCGAGTATTTTTTCTGCTCTTGGACTAGCGGTTTTCCTTAAATAACTACTAAGGATGCTTTTAAGATAATATCTTGCTTCGTCATTTTCATCGGTATCAATTCTCTGAGCATGAATTAGCTGATGATTCATTTTGTCCATAAAAGCATGTTCTTTGTCATAAACAAATGCTACACCTCCAGTCATACCGGCACCGAAGTTTATTCCCGTATTACCCAGGATAACCACTGTTCCTCCGGTCATGTATTCACAGGCGTGATCACCCGTTCCTTCGACTACTGCCAGGGCTCCACTATTTCTGACCGCAAAACGCTCACCCACAGATCCGCTTACAAATAATTTACCTCCGGTAGCCCCATAAAGACAAGTGTTTCCGGCAAGATTTAGTAATTGTTCAGGATTATGAGGTTTAACAATGATTTGTCCGCCTCGCATCCCTTTTCCGACATAGTCATTCGCGCTACCCAGCAGGTTTAAGCTCATACCATTCATTAAGAAGGCTCCAAACGACTGACCCGCCGTTCCTTTCAGATCAAAATTGATGGAGTATTTTGGCATTCCAATATCGCCATGTTTCTCAGCAATAAAACCACTGATATATGCTCCAAAACTTCTGTTAGTATTTCTTATCTCTTTTTGAAGGGTGACAGGTCCTGAATTATTTTCTATTAATTCTGCAACCTCTTTATAAATAGACTTTTCAAATTCGTTTTTATCATAGGGTTCATTGAAGCCTTTTTGACAGGTGTTGCATCCCTCAACTCTTCGGAGTAATTTGTCAAAATTAAACTTTAGGGCCAGCTCATCATTTACAACTTTTAATAGTTCAGTTCTTCCAATTATATCATCGAGCTTTTTATATCCCAGTTCAGCAAGGATTTCCCTCACTTCCTGAGCAACAGCTTTGAGATAATTAATAACACCTTCAACTGTTCCTACATAATATTTTCTGAGTAATTCATTCTGAGTTGCGATACCGACACTGCATTTATTAAGATGGCAGACACGCAAGATTTTACAACCTACAGTTGATAGTAATGCAGTACCAAAACCATAAACTTCAGCACCAAGAATAGCAGCTTTTACAACATCAAGACCGGTTTTTAGCCCTCCATCAGTAACTAGCTGAACATTTTGGCGCAGATTATTAGCTTTTAGAGATTGATGTGCGTCAGCCAGGCCAGGTTCCCACGGATTACCGGCAAACTTTATGCTTCCAAGCTGAGCTGCTCCTGTACCACCATCCGCTCCGGAGATCACAATTCTGTCAGCATACGCTTTAGCCACTCCACATGCAATTGTTCCTACACCTGCAGTTGAAACTAATTTCACACTTACCCTCGCCTTAGGATTAACCTGCTTTAGGTCAAAAATAAGTTGTGCAAGATCTTCAATTGAATATATATCGTGATGTGGGGGAGGAGATATAAGGGTTACACCGGGTATAGTATATCTTAGGGTTGCTATCAAAGGTGTGACTTTGGAGCCTGGAAGCTGACCGCCTTCGCCAGGTTTAGCTCCCTGGGCAATTTTGATCTGTATCTCTGATGCACTCCTTAGGTAAGCCGGTGTAACACCAAACCTACCTGAGGCAACTTGTTTTATGCTACTGTTTTTAATGGTGTTATATCTCGCTTTATCTTCTCCACCTTCTCCTGAATTAGATTTTGCATGAAGAGTGTTCATCGCCTCGGCGATTGCCTCATGAGCTTCAGGGGAGATAGATCCAAGGCTCATGGCTGCTGAAGTAAATCTCCTGGTTATTTCTTCAATCGGTTCGACTTTATCGATTTCAATTTTTTCTTTATCCGGATTGAATTCAAAGAAATCCCGGATCATTTTTAAACCTCTGTTGTTGATCCTGTTCTTGTATTCATCATAGTCAACCGGCTTACCCGACCTTGCGAATTTATGTACATGGTGTACTACATCCGGAGAAAAGTCATGGTACTCTCCTTTGTCCATGTATTTATAGAAACTGCCTACTTCCAGCGGATAGAGTTTCTTTCTGTAATGGCTGATATAAGCATTTTTATGTGCTTTTCTTAATCGATGCTCAATGTCCAGGTAATTCAGGCCTGGTATAATCACCGATGCATCCGGGAAACACTCTTCAGTTATTTCTTCTGATAAACCGATCACATCAAATAGAGCAGCATTAATATAACTTTCTACAGTACTGATCCCCATTTTCGACATGATCTTTAAAAGGCCATTATTAACCGATGTCTGAACCTTTTTTAATCCGATCTTTCTTGCGTTATGTCTGCAATCTTTCTGTCTTTCTATAACAGATAATGCAGAAGCATAAAGAAGGTAAGGATATACTGCTGTTGCCCCAAATCCAAGAAGTACGGCTGCAGAGTGAGAATCTAATACCTCACCCGATATAGCAATAAAGTTAACTTTACTTCTGATTCCCTCTTTTAGAAATAGCGTGTTTAAATAACCTACAACCAATGGCATTGGCATAAGCATATTTTCTTCACTCAGACATCTGTCATCTAAAATAATTTGCCTGACTCCATCATCTTTTACTGATTTGATTATTTTGTCTCCTAATGTAACCAGGGAGTCTTTAAGATCACCAGTAAAGCAAGTTTCGAAGGATTCATATTTATAGTGAGGATCATATAATTCATGGCTTTCATCACCAAACGAAGTAAGTATGTCCATTTTTTCTTTGGACATTATCGGTGACATGGAGATTAATCTGTGAGAATGATGCGGTGTTTCTTTTAAAACATTATTTCTGCTTCCGAAAGATACTGCCGTTGACATGACGATCTTTTCACGTAGTGGATCAATTGGCGGATTAGTTACCTGAGCAAACTTCTGTCTGAAAAAATCAGTAAAATTTCTTTGGTGATCACTAAAGCAGGCAGCCGGAGTGTCATCTCCCATGGAGCCAGTTTCTTCCTTACCATTTTTGATCATCGGTTCGATGATAGAAGACATAACCTCATTGGTGTAATTGTGGTAGCGTTGCATTTCCACAAGGTTGGGATGCCTTAAGTCGGAAAAATCACTGAAATTATTTTCAGTGTGCTCCATTAAATAAGAAGAGCTTTCATTTAGCCATTTTTCATAAGGAATGGTGTTGGTGATATATTCATTGATCTCATGATTTTTGTAAATCTTGCCAAACTTCAGGTCTGCAGCAATCATTTGTCCGGAAGTTAATTTACCCTGTTCCTTTATATTTTCCGATTCGAGATCAATAATTCCATATTCACTGGCGATAATCAGACGATCATCATGAGTTATGATATATTTAGCAGGTCTGAGGCCGTTTCTATCTAATACAGTGCCTACGTACCTTCCATTGGTTATATTCAATGCAGCTGGACCATCCCATGCCTCAAAATTACAGGCAGTGTATTCGTAAAATGCTCTTAATCCGGCATCGAGGTGTGGTGCATTTTGAAAAGGAGGGGGACCATTGAACGAACTGCTTTGAAAAAATCAACACCATTCTGGATAAGAAATTCAAAATAATTATCAAATGAGGCACTATCACTGGTTTCTTTTTGAAGAATTGGCATTAGCCTTTTCATTTCTTCATCGTCAAAAATATTTCCAGCCATGTTTTCCATATTAACCCTGACATTATACCTGTTGGCTTTTATGGAATTGATTTCTCCATTGTGGGCTACACATCTAAAAGGTTGTGCTAAAGGCCACCTGGGCATTGTATTCGTGCTGAATCGCTGATGAAATACAGCAAAACTCACTTCAAAATCCTTATCCTTAAGGTCAGTGTAAAATTCATCGATCAACGTAGGTAAAAGAAGTCCTTTATAGGAAATCATTTTATCAGAAAAGGAAGCTATTGTAAAATTGATGTCCTCAATTTCAGATTCAACATCTTTTCTTGTCAGGTATAACAATGCTTCAAACCTTCTTTGTGCCATTGGCGAATTGGGAATGACAAAGGTCTGGACAATTTCTGGCATTATTTTTTTAGCCTGCTCTCCAAGGTTAGCTTCTTCAGTAGGGACAGATCTGGTAAAAAGTATTTTTAGATCATTTCTTTTACAGGCTTCTTCGAAGATTATTTTTTGTTCATCGTCAGTATAAAAGGTCATTGCCACAGCATATCTCGAAGGGAGATCGAAGCCATTTACTGAGGCTATTTTTCTCATAAATTTATGTGGCATTGAAAACAGGAATCCACATCCGTCCCCACTTTTTCCATCAGCTGCAATAGCTCCTCGATGCATCATTCTTTTTAATGCTTCGATCGAGTCATCAACCATTTGTCTGGACGCAATATTCTTAATTTGCGACATCATACCGAAGCCGCAGTTATCTTTAAATTCCTGTGCTATGTTCATTCTTTACCTGTTATTCAAAAATATGAGCCTTCTAATCTACCGAAATATGAGCGAAAATTTGCTTAAAACAGGTTTTTATTACATGATCTTATAGTGGAATTAAGATAATGTTAATTAATATTTTGACTTATTCAGATATATAAAAAAAACACACTTATTTAAGTGTGTTATTTGTTGAATTTATAATCTTGTATGAGAAAAGGTTGTTTAATTGTATTTAATGGTGTTTTATAATAAGAAAATAACAATTTTTGATTATTTAATTATCGATTTCATCAAATTTACTGGATAATTGCTCTTCTGTTCCTCTTAGTTTCTCTCTACACTGCTTAATGATCATTGTTGCCTCATCCACATCTTTCATCAATTCATCAATATCACCTTCCTGGTTTTCCAGTTTCTCCAGAATGGATGTCAATTTGTCAATTGACTCTTTGTAACTCAATTTCTTTTTATTTGGCATTTTTCTCTATTTTATCGATGGTACTTAGGATATCAAATTTCTTGGTTATTGTTCTGATTTTTGATCCTTTATCTATTTGATTAGTCTTATTGAGGTTTTCACCATTAATCTCCGTATAAGTATACCCACGTTCAATCACCTTTTTCGGGTTCATGCTTGAGAGTAATTTCTCACTAGAATTAAGAAAATCTGATTCTTTTTTTATAATATTTCTGGTATTAAACTCAATTTTATTTCTAAAGTCATTTAAAGAATAATAATGTTCTTTTATGAGATTTTCAGATGCTTTTTGAATATTATGAGTATAAAAATTTAGTTTTTCAAGAGCTGACTGGATAAAGACTCTGGATTTGTCAGATAATGTATTTTGAGCATTGAATAATTTTTCTTCAAAGCTATAAATTCCACTGATTAGAAATTCAGCAACAGCAGTTGGTGTCTTTAGGGCAGTGTTGGCAACCAGGTCAGTAATAGTTTCATCTCTTTCATGACCTATACCGGTTAAAACAGGAATGGGAAATTGGGCTGTATGCATTGCAACTTCGTAATTGTCGAAACATTCAAGATCCAGTTGTGCTCCACCACCTCTTATAATCACTGCCAGATCAAAATCTTTAGAAGAGGCATGGATACTGTGAAGAGCTGTGATGATGCTTTCAGGAGCTTGATTTCCCTGCATTACAGAATTAAAAAGAGTAGTATGAAACTTATATCCAAACCGGTTAGAATGCAACTGACTTATGAAATCCTGATATCCTGCTGCAGTTTCACTACTGACGATGGCAATTTTTTGAGGTACAACAGGTAGTGGGATTTCTTTGTTCATATTAATGACCCCGTCTTCTTCAAGCTGTTGAAGAATTTCCTGCTTTTTAGCTGCTCTTTCACCCAGGGTAAACTTTGGATCAATATCAGTTATGTTTAAAGACATTCCATATACTTCATGGAAAGTAACTTTGACTTTGCACAAAACTTTCATTCCCTGGGCTAATTCAGAGCCCGTGATTTTTAAAAACCAGGCATTGAGTCCTCGAAATGTGTAAGCCCAGATAGTCGCCCTGTTTTTAGCCAGAACCTGATCTTCATCTTTATCTACCAGTTCCAGGTAGCAATGACCTTTATAGT
Source organism: Mangrovivirga cuniculi (assembly GCF_005166025.1). NCBI lineage: Bacteria > Pseudomonadati > Bacteroidota > Cytophagia > Cytophagales > Mangrovivirgaceae > Mangrovivirga > Mangrovivirga cuniculi. The sequence continues at coordinate 3,272,747 of NZ_CP028923.1, read as the reverse complement.
TGGTTCTTAGTTCAGCTATTTCAGCAACAACCCAGTAACTTGATTCCAGGTTATCATTTAATATTGTTTTTATTTTATGATTTAATTCTAAAAGCGAAAAATTTTCCAATGGAATAAGTATTTTTAAACTATAAGTATGATCAAAGGTGTAAATAAATTTACAATTGCATAATCATACGTCAAAGTTCAGTATTAGAAATTCAAAATCATTTATAAAATGAAAAAAAGGTTATTGTTTTTAGTTTTTGTTACCGGTTTTATTACCATTTCTTGCAATTCAAATAAGGAAAAAAGTGAATCTGATCAGGCGGATTCAGAGAATGTAGAGAATACTCCAAAAGATTATTCATTTTATGGCCAGGAAATTACTAAATCAGGGTCTTCAGAGTTATCCTCTCCAGAGGATTTACTGGAGGGAAAAGATAGTACAATTGTAAAAGTTACCGGTGAGGTATCCAGTGTTTGTAAGAAAAAAGGTTGCTGGATGACCCTGGACATTCCGGGACAGGTTAAACCATTACGAGTGACATTTAAAGATTACAGTTTTTTTGTACCTAAAAATATCGAGGGCAGAATGGTAATTGTAAAAGGTGTTTTAAAAAAGGAAGTGCAATCTGAAGATATGAGAAAGCACTATGCTATGGATGAGGGTAAAGCGGAAGAAGATATTGAAAAGATTAAAGGGGATGAAATAGTATATTCATTGGTGGCTGATGGAGTCATCTTAATGTAAAAATCTATATTTTATTATATAAAAAAAGCTTTCCGGTTATCCGGAAAGCTTTTTAATTTATTCAGTAATTTAAATTATGATCCAAGTTTAACGATCATATCTGCAGATCTGTTAGAATAACCTGCTTCGTTATCATACCAGCTAACTACTTTGATCATATTTCCTTGTGCAGAAGTCAATAATGAGTCAAAGATACTAGAGTGAGGATTTCCAACGATGTCCGCAGAGACGATTGGTTCATCTACATACTCCAGTATTCCTTTTAAAGGACCATCAGCAGCTTCTTTTAAGACTTTATTAATCTCTTCAGCAGAAACTTCCTTGCTTACTTCAGCAACAAGATCAGTAACTGACCCAGTAGGTACAGGGACTCGCATAGCTATACCATCAAGTTTACCTTTAAGTTCAGGAAGAACTAAACCAACAGCTTTAGCAGCACCTGTAGATGTAGGAACTATCGAAACTGCTCCAGCTCTAGCTCTTCTTAAATCTTTATGTGGTGCATCCTGAATATTCTGATCTGCAGTATAAGCGTGAGTAGTAGTGATGTAACCTTTCTTTAGGCCAAAGGCATCATTGATAACCTTTGCCATAGGCGCCAGGCAATTGGTTGTACAAGATGCGTTAGAAACGATTTTCTCATCACCAGTCAGTGTATCTTCATTTACACCCAATACAACTGTAGGGATGTTACCTTTTGCCGGAGCAGAGATTAATACTTTTTTAGCACCAGCTTTTAGATGTTTTCCGGATCCTTCCTCATCTACAAATCGACCGGTAGATTCAAGAACAACATCTATATCGTGCTTTTTCCATGGTAATTGCTCAGGATCTCTTTCAGCATATGCTGCAATAGAGTTTCCATTGACAATGATGCTGTCTTCAGTTGATTCAACTGTTCCAGGAAATTTGCCATGCATTGTGTCATACTTTAATAAATGTGCAAGTGTTGCTTTGTCAGTAAGGTCATTGATCGCGACAACTTCCACATTATCTTTTTGAAGAAGGGCTCTGAATGTAAGCCTTCCTATTCTTCCAAATCCGTTAATTGCAACTTTGATAGCCATTTTTTACGGTTTTTTTATGTGTAAATATTAGTGTGTAAGTAATTAAAGGGTAAAAATACTATGTTAACCATGGAAAAACAATGAATTGACGGACACCTTTTATTCTTGCAATCGATTGAAATGTTTTTTTCGCAATAATTCAGAAATTCAATTAAGAATATCACATTTTAAAAGCTGATTATCGTTATAAATAAATGGTATTTTGAATTAAAAATTATGTTGAAATTTAAACCCTTAAATATCAAATAGTTATTTGATTTGGATTAAAAAAATGTGATTTTTTTTTATCAGAGTGTTGAAAATTTAAAATGATAATCTATATTTGCATCACCTTTTAGCACGGCCCGTTCGTCTAGGGGTTAGGACGCCAGGTTTTCATCCTGGTAGCAGGGGTTCGAATCCCCTACGGGCTACTGAGTAAATCCCTTGTTCTTTTTAGAGCAAGGGATTTTTTTTATTAATTTTTTTCTGGAGCATAAAAAATTTTTCTCCTTAACAATCAGGTAGTAACGTTATGATGAAGGAGGGATAGTAGAAAATATTTTGCCAGGGTGTTGAAAAATTAAATTGAGTCATTATATTTGCATCACCTTTTAGCACGGCCCGTTCGTCTAGGGGTTAGGACGCCAGGTTTTCATCCTGGTAGCAGGGGTTCGAATCCCCTACGGGCTACAAAAACGTCGGAATTCTCCGACGTTTTTTTTTTGGTCTAAACTATAATTTGGAATTGATTTATCCGTTTTCAATGACGGCTACTATTTTTGTTATGAGCTTTAATACTTAAATTAAGTAGATGAGGAATAGGTTAATCGTATGATTAAATACTTTTTATATTTTATTTGTTTAATATTGATAATACTGGGAGGCCTTGTCTTCGTGCTACCGGTTAGTAATTGGTGGTCTCTTTGTTTTCTTTACCCTTGTATCATTTCGGTACTTGTAATAAAAGGTCAGTTTAAAGGAGTATTGATTATTGCAGGGATAATTATAACACTAATATGTGCAGGTTTTATCCTTCCGGATGTAATTTATTGGTTGTCTGATGATGGAGTCTCTCCCAATATAGATAGAAATGAGGTTATGCTGGGACGAGTAAAATTATTTTTTGGTTTATTGGCTTCTTTTGTATTACAGCTGGTATTATTTTATGAGTTAAAGAAATATCGTGATCTTGAAAAGCATGGTTAATTATTTAATTCATTAAGATAATCCATGCCCGATAATGAGTGGCAGGCATTACACGATCTTTCAAGAGAAACAGACCCATCAAGAGCTGATTGCTTATCATTTGAGTTTATAGATTCTGAAATATTCTTTAACGGTGTGTCGACAAGTTCTCTTGTTAGTTCACTAACATTTTTTCCGTCGGTCACATAATTAGCTCTTTCAAATTGCGTGAACAACTCTGTAAGACGCTCATAATGATATTTTGATAATTCCCATTTTTCTTCTCTTAAAGACGTATTTAAAAGGTATTGCCGTCTTTGTAGTGCTTGCATGTTTACATGTACATTAAATCCTTTCTTATCGGATAAATCCTTTACTACCACTGAGAGACTGTCGTTGCTGTTAATTAATTGACTGATAACTCCTCTGTTGAAATTGATTTGAAAAAAGTTAGTAAGTATAATCAGGCCGAGTAAAAGTGCAGTTATAATAAAAGTGTTTTTCTTTATCATTGGTGATCAATTTTAAAGCAAGTTATAAATTTTGATAATATTAAATAAATAAAAAGCCCCGACAATTTGCCGGGGCTTTTACATATATCAGGTTGTTGATTACTTTATTGAATCACGAAAGGTAATGAATTACCTGAGTAATCATTTGGATTTATTTTTTCAATATTCGATCCAAATTTAGAGTTTATTCGATCGATCATGTAATTGGCTAACCACGCATGACCTCTCTGGTTCGGATGAACTCCATCAACTGAAAATCCACCATTAGGAGGAACAAAAGTAGCATTTAATGAGGATCCATTAATGTTAACTCCAGAAGTTCGGAGTAGAGTCAATTGAGCATTCACATCTGCCAGAACCAGTCTGTCACTATTATCGTTCACTGCAGCATTTATTACTCCGTTGAAAGTATCTACTTTCTCTTTAATTACTGCTTTTTCCTCAGGAGTTAATGCATATTGGTCTGACAATGGTACCACTACACCAATAATAGATTGAGGATTATTTGGATTAGCTAATGTTCCTAATACCGCACCAGAAGTTAATGTGAAAAGGTCATCTGATGTTGCAGGTCTGGATTGTTCATAAGGGATCAATGCCTGTCTGGTATTTTGATCGATATCACCATTTTGCTGCAATTGATCAAAAATAGGACCCAGATCCAATAAATCTTCATCTGCAATAAGAATTGGGTTTTCTCCTACTTCATAGGAAACTTTTCTCGATTGTAATTGATATGGAGCAAGCTCAGGATTTTGTGATAGTAAATCCATTAGGTTATTAAAATTCTCAAATGCATTATTTAATGCGCCAATAGTTGCTTCATCATCTGAGGTAAATCCTATTGAATTATAAGGTATTGCTGTGAAATAAGGGATGTCAATAACATAAGGGATATTGGCAACGATTCCTTTAGCCTCAGGATTAGCACTTAACATAGTATTCAATGCATTGTTAAATGCGCCCTGGAAAACAGCATCATCGGTCAGAATAGTTTCGTTTGAAGCTCCGCCTGTAGCATAACCCAATACATCGTTGTTACCTAACCAAAATACAAGAAAAGTACCACCATCACTCATAGCTGCAGCAGCATCTCCCAATAACGTAGAAGACCCCGGAGAAGAAGCTATTCTTGCATATAATCCATTAAATAAGGCGTTTCCAGGAGTACCTAACGCAGGCGTCTGAGCTGTTTGGATCGTCACACCCGGAATTCCGAAATTATTTAATGCGGAAATATCTCCATCATAAGGTCCTATTTGTTGAATTTCATAAGGATAATTTGGAATGAAATCAATAGGAGTAGGAGCCGGTGATCCACCAGGTTGATTTGCCAGAATTAATTTTCCGGAAATATGGTCACTATTGACCAGAGGAATATTGAAATCTCCTCCTCCGTAACCATCCTGCATTTGCTCAGCCATTATTGCGACGTAGCTGTTTTGCTGGCCGCTTAGATAAAGCGCACCGTCCATATAACCAGCGGTAAGAGAATTACCAATGGCAACGACTTTCGAAAAGTCTGCTTCACCGGATGTAGGTTCCTGAGGTTCTGTAGACTCAGGGAAGTCATAGGTACATGAAAATAACATCCATGCACTTAGAATTGTATATATAGAAAATTTAATATTTTTCATGGTTATTCAGATTTTAGTTCATCAATTCATCAAAAGTGATTGATAGATAATAGATGGCTCCAAGAGTTGGTCCACCTGCATTCATCACATATCGCTCATTAAGGATATTAGAACCTCCAAATTTTAAGGTTGATTTCATGCTTTTAAGTTTCAGGCTTACCTGAGCATCTAATGTTCCTACTGCTGGTACTTCCTGATTAGCGAATGATGAGTTCCACATAAATGCTTCCTGCCATCTGTAAGTAACGTTGAATCCAAGTTTGTCTGTAACTTTTCTGTTGCTGAAAGAAACATTGTATTTGTGTTCAGGAGTATTAAATCCTTCGACAAACTCTTCCCCAAGATCCTCACTAAGCTTGTTCCAATTATAGTTAGCCGATAAAGTATAGCCTCTGTTGAAATTATAATCTACACCCAGAGCCATACCTTGAGCAGTAATTTCTCTATCTACATTTGTATAAGTCTGGAAGGTGTTTTCTTCTCCAGGAGTAGTGTTCGGGCTTAAAAGAGTCTGTGCGTTTCTGATATTTTGCTCAGTGATCTCATTTGTAGTAAAGTCAATTTCACCAGCAGCTTTTCTTAATAATCGCTGTACAATGAAGTTGTTATAGATATTGTAGTAATAAGCAAAATCGACATATATATACTTTCCGATTATTCCTTTATAACCCACTTCAAAAGCCTTGATTTCTTCAGGTTTTACAGGATCAAAATCTGCTGGCTCTAAAATGTCAAGTAAGTCAGGTCTTGCAATTACAGCACCACCCAACTCAGGATTTTCTCCAATAGCCTCAGTGATTTCTGTAATATATGTATCTACTGAATTAAGGGTATATGCATTATCATATATGTTTCTTGCTTCAGCATACTGTGGTAATCCACCTAAGAGTCTCGCAGAAACTACGTTAAGGTCAATGTGTTGTCCCTGAGTAGTTGGGTTTCTGAAACCAGTCTGGAAAGAAGCTCTGAAATTGTTGTTTTCAGCAAAAGTCCAAACAGCTGATATTCTTGGGTTAAGCTGAGAGTTAAAGTTTTCGTTTTTATCCCATCTTAAACTACCGGTAAGTTTAACTTTTTCGTTAAAGATCCTTTTACCTGCCTGAACGAAAGCTCCAACTTCCTGGATTGTAATATCGTTTCCGACTGTGTCAGGAAAGATAGTACCATTAGATTCTAAATCATAAAGTCTATATTGGAAACCAGCCTGAAGATTAAATGCATCATTAATGTCTTTAGTGAAGTCGTACATTCCTTCAGCCATATACATAGCTGTTGCATCATCAAATTTTGATCCTCTAGGGATTGACTCTGATTTAGCTCTGTTAGCGACTGTTTCAAACTGATTAGTTCCAGGAGCAATTCTGTTTTGATCAGCAGTTTGACGTCCTGCAAGGTGAGCGGCCTGTCTTTGGTCGACAGTAGAAGTTCCAGGAGCGATTCCATTTCCGGCTAAATATCCCAGGTAGCCTAAAGTATATTGTGCAAACCATTGAGAATTTGGATTCCAGTTATCGTTAACCAGTACCCCTGTAAGATCAGCTATATAAGAATCTCCGGATTGTTCGATTGTTGTATATCCACGAACATAAAAATTATCCGATTCTAACTGTAATCTGTGTTGTTGAATATTAAAGTTAGCCAGAGAGTATCTTTGAGCACCAGTATAAACAGTAGTACCTGATCCGTAATTAAACTGGTAAGAAGCCTCTAGCTCATCAGTAATTCTATAATTAAGTGAAGCTCCTAATTTTAGGTTTTCAGCTCCATAATCGACAAGATCTTTTTCCAGATATGGTGTTCTTGAAACAGTTTGGTTAGGAATATCACCAGCGTAATCAGACAAGCCGTTTGATTGTAGTAACTGCTGGAAAGTTGAACTAAGACCTACCAGTGGAAGGCTAATTTGTACTTCATCTCCGAAAGCATGAATTAAGTCTGCACCAGGATTTTCGTAAAAGAAAGGATATAAAGTGTTTAGATCTTCCTGTGAGCCCAGGTCGCCACCGGTATAAGGTTCGAAACCGGATGGTTGAAACTGAGGTGTATTATCTCTCATGTCAGTTCCCCACCAGTCTTCTGCTTTTGAGAATGACGCAGTTACCTTAAATGCAAATCTATTATTAAATGCTTTCGCATATCGAAGAGCTCCTTCATACATTGGTTGTGCCTGACCTGGACCTATTTCATTACCGAATGAATTCAGGCTAGAAGTACCGCCAATATGGTTTACGCCAACTTTAGCGAAAGCACTAAGCCCCTGGTAATCAAATGGATTTTTTGAATTAATTAATAGGATACCGTTAAAAGCATTGGGTCCGTATAGTGCAGATGCTGCACCCGGTAGTAATTCCACACTTTCAACATCAAGTACAGAAGGTCCATTCAAACTACCGATCGGGAAGTTAAGTGCCGGTGCCTGAGTATCCATTCCATCTATAAGCTGTACGAATCTAACATTACCAGTAGAGTTGAATCCACGAGTGTTAACAATCTGGAAGTTAACACTGGAAGTAGTCATATCGACACCTTTAAGATTACCGATTGCTTTGTAATAGTCATCAGAAGATGTGTTTTGCACCGCAAGGACATCCATTTTCTCAATAGAGACCGGTGACTCAAGAATAGTTTCTTCTACTCTGGATGCAGAAACTACCACTTCATTACCTACCAGGCTTTGCTCGCCAAGTTCTACATCGATTGACTGGTTGTTTTCGGTTACTTCTCTTTCTTGTGAAGTAAATCCAACCATCGAATAAATAAGTGTCATCGGGGGAGCGGCATTAACAGTTAGTTCGTAAGAACCATCAGCCTGGGTTATAGTTCCGATAACTTTTCCTTTTACAACTACGTTCACACCGTAAAGTGGCTCACCGGATTCATCGGTTACCGTACCTGTGATAGTTGTCTTGTCCTGGGCAAATGCTATGGCTGAGGTGATAAAGAACAGCACCAGCATGCCAAGACCCCGCTTAAGAATCTTTTGCATAGATGTCATGTTTATTTGTATTTAAGGATTCTGGTTAAGGTTTAGTTAAAATTTTAATTAATTGTCATTCAAGTTAAAATAATCGAAAGATCATATAAGTTTTCAAAAATTGGTTATTTATCGTTGGGTTATTTAGTAGGCATGCCTACTATTATTCTGTCAAAAATAATATATTAAAAATTTAATCCTAAAATAAAACGCTTAATTTTCATTTAAAATACTTTTAGCGGTTTATTATTTGTTTTAAAGGATAAAAAAAAGCAGCGCATGCTGCTTTTAATTATTTCCCCTGAGATTCTTTCCTGACGTGTTCTATCAATCTGTCGCAGAGACTATTCATTTCATTGGTCATATATTCATCTGCAGTTGAGGTAAGTAGACTTTGAGCCAGTCCTCCGATAATATCGATATAAAATTTTTTCATTTCATTAACCGGCATTTCTTTATTCCAAAGATCGATTCTGAGGGTGTTGTTCTGGCTTTGATCCCATACAGATACACTTATTGCGTTAGTTTCGTCAAGCCCACCTCCCGGCTTATCGTCAGCTGTCCATTCAATTTTTTCAGGAACATTTTCGTCATCAAGAATGACGTTGAATTTTATAGATGATTTTTTCATTATCCTTGTATTCTATCAGGTTTCTGAGTGTAATATTACCATTGCAAAAGTAGTAACAACAAGAATGAATTCTACTATAAAAACTAAAAAACCCGCAAAAGCGGGCTTGTTTTTAATCAATTTTCATTTCGGGAATATCCCCTTCAACTATAAGTCTTCCTTCGGTGGCCTCTTTTATTTCATCAACGCTTACTCCCGGGGCTCTTTCTCTTAATATAAAGCCTCCTTCAGGATGCACATCCATTACAGCCAGATTGGTAACAATTTTATTTACACATCTGATCCCTGTAATAGGTAGTGAGCATTCTTTCAATAATTTTGACTTTCCTGATTTGCTGGTATGCTGCATGGCAACAATTATGTTTTCGGCAGAAGCCACAAGGTCCATCGCACCTCCCATACCTTTTACCATTTTACCTGGGATTTTCCAATTTGCAATGTCTCCATTTTCAGATACTTCCATTGCACCAAGGATTGTAAGGTGAACATGGCCACCCCGGATCATTGCAAAACTTTCTGATGAGTTAAATAAAACAGAACCCGGAAGCATACTTACTGTTTGCTTACCAGCATTGATCAGGTCTGCATCTACTTTATCCTCAGTAGGGAAGGGGCCAATTCCTAATAGACCGTTTTCTGATTGTAAAACCACTTCTAAGTTATCAGGAATGTAATTTGCTACAAGGGTAGGAATGCCTATACCCAGGTTTATATACATACCATTTTCTATTTCTTTAGATATTCTTTTGGCTATACCTATTTTATCTAGTGACATATTGTGTTCTTTTAGTTGATGGTGGATTAGCTACGAACTGTTCTTTGTTCAATTCTCTTTTCGTAATTTTTTCCTTCAAAAATTCGCTGAACATAAATCCCGGGTGTATGAATCTCATTAGGATCAAGTTCACCAGCCGGAACTAATTCTTCTACTTCTGCAATAGTTATATTTCCAGCTGCAGCCATCATCGGGTTGAAGTTTCTTGCTGTGCCTTTAAAAATCAAATTTCCAGCTGTATCGCCTTTCCATGCTTTCACAAGAGAAAAGTCCGCTTTCAACCATCTTTCCATCAAGTACATTTTACCATCAAATTCCCGGGTTTCTTTTCCTTCCTCTATTTCAGTGCCATATCCGGCAGGAGTGAAAAAGGCAGGGATTCCTGCGCCACCAGCTCTGATTCTTTCAGCGAGAGTTCCCTGAGGGATAAGATCAACTTCCAGCTCACCGGATAATAATTGCCTTTCAAATTCAGCATTTTCTCCAACATAGCTGCTGATCATTTTTTTCACTTGTTTCTCCTGAAGAAGTAAGCCTATTCCAAAATCATCAACTCCGGCATTATTGGATATACATGTCAGGTCTTTTATTTTCATATCTAACAGAGCCTGAATACCATTTTCCGGAATTCCGCAGAGGCCAAATCCCCCAAGCATTAAAACAGATCCGTCTTTTATATCTTCGGTCGCTTTAATGGCGTCTTTTACAACTTTGTTTATCATGTTTTATTATCGGGTTAAATGTTGCAGTCGAAATTACTGATTTAATCGGTTAAGTACAACCTGCTTGTCTTTTTGAAGCTGTGAGATCAGCTCTTCAGTATTATTGAATTTCTTTTCTTTTCGGACGAAGTTATCAAAGTAAACAGTCACTTTTTCTCCATAAATATTATCGTCAAAATCAAATAGATGAACTTCAATGCTTCTCTGTTTTCCGCTAAAGGTAGGTTTAACACCTATGTTCATCATCCCTTTATATGATTTACCCCTTGTATTTACATGAACTCCATACACACCATTAGCCGGGATCTCTTTAAATTTCTCAGGTATTGTGATATTAGCAGTCGGAAAACCTAGTTCCCGTCCTCTTTTTTCCCCTTCTCCTACAAAACCGGTTATACTATAGTCTTTACCGAGATATTCTCTGGCTACCTCAACCTTTCCTTCGTCTAAGGCTTTTCTTATTTTAGTTGAGGAAACAGCAACATTGTTAACATCCTGCTCGGGTATTTCTTCAACTTCAAACCCATATTTACCTGCATTTTCTTTTAGATGTTCAAAGCTACCTTCCCGGTTTTTACCAAATCTATGGTCATACCCGATCACCAGTTTCTTTGTCTTTAACCCATCGATCAAAATATTCTTGATGAATTCCTCAGAAGTCTGGCTACTGAATTTTTTATCAAAAGTGAATTTTATCAAATGATCAATACCCATTTCTTCGAGTAAAGATGCTTTTTCTTCAAAAGTGTTGAGTAGCTTAAGGGAATCGTCATCCGGGTTTAGCACGAATCGTGGGTGAGGCCAATATGTAATCAGAACTGTTTCGCCATTATTCTTATCGGCAATGGTTTTGATTCTTTCAATTATTTTCTGGTGACCTCTATGAACACCATCAAAAGTACCGCTGGTTACAACAGGAAAGTCAGGTGGGGTAAATTTGGTCAGACCTTCATATATTTTCATAAACGGTAATTTGGGTTTAAAAAGTTCAATTTAATAAGCCTTAGTTGTAATACCTTGATATCGTATCCATAAAGCTATTTTTATCAGGGAAGTTTACTCTTGATTTATTTTTTTCAACATATTTTTCAGGAGAAACTGCTTCATCTAAAGTGAAGTTGCCTATCCGGGTTCTAACCAGGCCTTTCATATAAGCACCAACATCAAGTTTTTCTCCAATATCTCTTACCAGGCTTCGAATATAAGTGCCTTTTGAGCAAACAATTCGTATCTGAATATCAGGATTATTTAATTTAATTACTTCAATCTCCCTGATAGTTACCTTCCTGGATTTTAATTCTACACTTTCACCTTTTCTGGCTTTTTCATAAACTCTTTCCCCATCTACTTTAATTGCAGAAAATATAGGAGGAACCTGGTCTATTTCACCTTTAAAGGAATTAACTATCTCAATTATTTTTTCAATTGAGAGATGGTCAGTCGTAGTTTCAGAGTCGAAGTCAGTTTCCAGATCCACACTAGGAGTAGTTTTACCCAGGACCATATCGCAGATGTATTCTTTTTCTTCGGCCTGGTATTTTTCTATTTCTTTGGTTTTCTTTCCGGTGCATATCACCAGTAATCCTGTTGCTAAAGGATCAAGGGTACCAGCATGGCCAACTTTTTTGATCTTCAGGCCAAACCTGATTTTTTTTATAACATCGAAGGAAGTCCATTCATATGGTTTATCAATACAAATTACCTGACCATCGTCAAAATATGGAGTAGGGATAGCTTTTCTCACTTAAAAGAAATTTTAAATTTTATCTCGTGCGAAAATACTAAAAAGAAGACTTTAATAATATCAAGATTGAATAAAAGCGCCAATGATTGCGAGTGAACCGACAATGAAGCAGTAAACAGCGAAGAATATCAACTTTCCTTTTTTGACAATCTTAATCATCCACTTGCAGGCGAGTAATCCCGAAAAAAAAGCAGCAATTGATCCGACAATCATTGCAGTTATGTTGACTTCCGAAATACTTATCGATTCTTCTGAAAAGAAGAGGTCCAGCGATTTTAAAAAAGCAGCACCAAGAATAGGTATAAGCACCATTAAAAAACTGAATCGGGCAGCTTGTTCCCGGTTTACTTTTAGAAGTAATGCAGTTCCAATCGTTGCTCCCGATCTGGATATCCCGGGTAATATAGCGATGGCCTGAGCTATACCGATAATAAAGGCTTTAAAAGGGGAGAGGTCACCTTCGGGGTTCCCGGTGAAAGAAGCAAATAATAAAAGCAGCCCGGTAAGTAATAACATTCCTCCAACCAATAGGGCATTTCCGGTAAAAAATGCCTCAATTTCTTTTTCAAAATAAAGGCCAACGATCATTACCGGTATAATAGATATTAAAATGTAAATTATAAACCGTGAATAATTGTTGAGAGGAAACCGGAATCCGTTTTTAAGTATTTGAAAAATATCATTTTTGAATACTACTATTGTACTCAAAGCTGTAGCTCCATGAACGAGAATACTAAACAGAAGATTATCTTTAGCCTTAACTCCTAATAAAACTTTTCCCAACTCAATATGTCCGCTACTACTTACGGGGAGAAATTCGGTTAAACCCTGGATAATACCAAGGATCAGCGCTTCAATTATGGTCATTTTTTACTTACTGATCTTTAGAAGTATTTTTTTGCTTATAAAAAATTGCTGCAAACTCGACAGCAAATCCAACTAAAACAGTTAGTGGACCAACAGTCAGACCTAAGGTGCCAAAACCATATGGTTCAGTATCTAAAGTCATAATGTAAAATCCTGCGGCAATTATTAAAATTCCGGCAATCAATAAGATATAATTTGCTTTATCGAAAGGAAGTGAGTTGTTATTTTTCATTATTAATATAATTCGTCCAGTGAAAGTTTAAGATATTTATTTACAGCAAACCATGTGCTTAAAACACATCCCAGGCAACCAGCTGCAATTAATATTCCGGTCACTATAAGCAACCCATCATAAAAGGGTTCAAGATTAATTTGAGCAAACTGAGAATTTAATCCGTAGATAATTGCATAAATAAGACCTGACGCAAGGAGTGCTGAAACCAATCCATAAGCAAACGCCCGTCCTAAGAATGGTTTTTGAATAAAGTTTTTAGTTGCTCCAACTAATTGCATTGATCTGATGAGAAATCTTTGGCTGAATAGAGCCAGCTTTATGGTATTATTGATCAGTAAAATAAAGATGATCAGCATTAATAAAGTAATAGCCAAAAAAACTGTACTGATTTTGTAAATATTTTCATTGATTTCTTCCAGTAGGTTTGGAACATAACTAACCTCGTGAATGCCTGAAATTTCCTCTAAATTTGATTTTATTTCTTTCAGCTTTTGCTCGCTTTGAAATTCTTCACTGATATGGATCTGATAACTATCTCTAAGAGGATTATTGTTAAGGATGTTAACAAAATCCTCACCAATTTCAGCTGTTAATTTCTCTGCAGCCTGTTCCTTACTTATAAAATTAATTCTTAGAGTATCTTCTTTTTCAGCAATGAAAGGTTTTGATTCGAGGGTTTTAAGAATCTTTCTTTTATCGTTATCCGATACATCCCTTTCAAGAATGACTTGAATTTCGAAATTTTCCTTGACTACAGTAGCGAAGTAATTACCAAACAAAATCATTGAAGCAAAAAGTCCGATTGCTGTCAATGCTAATGTGTTTGAGGTAATAATACTAAGGAAAGGAAATGCTCCCAGTTTCTTTTTCTTTTTGTATTTGAGCTTTTTCCACTCATATATCGAATTGTTGTTCCAGTTAAAATGTAAATCTAGCATCATGAATTGAGAGTTCCTAGACTATGGGAGGTTAAAAAGTATTAAAAAGAACAAATAAAAAAGGACTCCGAAGAGTCCCTTGAATTATTTTTGATTTTTGATTTCCATCAGATCCTGCACAACTTCTGTGTTGTCGAGCGGCTTGAGTGGAACTGCATTTTGAGTAGTGTCCAGTTCAAAGAATTGTCCTTCGTAATAAAGAAATAATCCTCTGATATTATCATTATTGATTTCAAGAATTTCATAAGGTCTTTCACCACCAAAATCACCATAAAGTGAAAGTTTGTTTTCGTAAAACCTGTAGTGAAAACCAAAGCGACTTCCTTTTGTAGTTTCAATTTCAATTAATCTGTAAGGATTATAGCTTGATGTTTCAGAAGGTGCTTCAGTAATTTCTGAAGCAGTATTTTCAGATTCAACGATAGATTGATCCTCAGTTTCTGAGATTTCATTCTCAGCTTTTTCGGTAATCAAAGATTCTGATTTATCAGCTTCAGGTTTTATTACTGGTTTTTGAATAATTTCTTCTTTTCTTTCTTTCTCATTTCCTTCAGCTAATTGAGGAGTTTCAGTTTCAACCTCATCAGTTGTTATATCTGTCTTTTCCTCCTCTTTAGTAGTAAGTTCATTGGATTCTTTCGGATCTCCAACAATTTGATCATTTATAACTACCGGGTCTGAGGAAGTAATATTTTCATTATCTCCCATATTAAAAAGTAGTGCGCCTAATAGCATAGCCACTAAAAGAGAAACACCCAGAGCAACTTTTCCGGAAGTGGTTTGATACCACGCAGAAGACGATACCGGGATTTTATTTAAACGAGCTTTAAGCTGTTGTGTCCTGACTTGCTCAAGACCTTTTATAATATCTTTTTGAACGGATACCTGATTTTGTAGCTCCGGATCAGCTGCCATTTTCTTTTCGAAGGCCATTCGGTCAGCTGCAGACAAATTACCCATTAGGTAATCATCGATGATATTTGATTCGTTTAAGTTCATAATTCTTAGTCTAAAAAGTCACCGGCAGAATATTTAGATTTCACCAGTTCGTCTAACCTTTTTTTACACTTGTACTTTTTTGTTTTTGCTGTGTCAGTATTTGCCAGGCCTAAGTTTAAAGCTATATTTTGCATTGACATCCCATCGAAATAAAAGTATGTCAATATTTTTTTACATGTATCGCCTAATTCGTTGATACATTCTGTGATTATTCTCAACCGTTCTTCCTGTTCAAAATCCATTGACTCAGGATTATCTTTTTCTTCTCTGCTTAATCTACTTTTCCGATCAAGCTCTTTACGCCATAGATTCAAACAGATGCTGTATAGAAAAGTACTAATTTTTGAAGTTAGCACCAGATTTCCACTGACGACTTTTTGCCAAAATACTATCAAAGCCTCCTGATAGATATCTTTTGCTTCTTCTTCAGTACCACTATTTGTAATGACTATCCTGGACATCATTCTGTAGTATTTTTTGTACAGATAATCCAGGGCAGTTTCATCACCTTTACTTATTCTTTCAAGAATCTCTTGATCCTTCATCTAAAGCGCTTCAATGGTTTATACGTGTTGAAAATAAAATGTAACCCAGTAATTACAAAAAAATGTAAAAAAAATGGTTAATTTTTTTTGCAGTCTCTAAACTACGATAAAGAACTTAGAAATGAAACTATATAAAGAAGGCTCATATAATTTAAACGTTATATTTTATTAGAAAAATTAAAAAACCTGACTAAAAAGCCAGGTTTGAATATTTCATTGTGTAAAAACAGTTTAATTACGCCTTCTTTTATTTGCTCTGTCTCCGATTCTTTCCAGCAATAGTTCTTTAAATTCCCTCTCAGCCTGTTGCAATGATATCAATTGAGCAGGAGATATTATTTTAAGTAATTTTTTGCTGTAATCTTTTTCCAGTTTTGCTTCCCTTTCCTTGATTTCGAGGCTTTTATTTAAAATAGCTGTTTGCTCTTTCTCTGACATCTCTTTTAATCGTTTACTTCCTCTCATTTCCCTGAGTTCATTTCTCATCTCTGCTCGTTTGGCCAAAAATTCATTGTATATCGGCCAGAATTGCTGAGCCTGGTCGGGGGTTAGCTCTACTTTCTTAGTTATGTAAGCTATACGAGCACTTTCTATCCTTTCTTTTGCCGGACCTGATTGTGCGCTGGCTACAAAAACCAGCATTAGCAATCCAAAAAATATTATAGATCTTTTCATATTTATTAAAGGTAATTATCAATATAATCTTTTAATATCTCCTCTTCAATATCACTTTTGTCATCTAATTCTGCATCATTAATGTTTTTAGTGGCAGCAAATTCTATCAGTTCTTCTATTTCCATATTTGACTCGGCCAGGTATTTAATTATAGCCTCATCAGGTATCTCTTTAAGAATTTCTTTTACTTCTGTGTTTTCAGCAACCTGAACCTGATCATCATTTGTTGTATTATAAAGTACAATTCCAATAGCCATGATAAATAAAACAGATGCTGCCACTTTAAATAAATCCGTTCTAATGGATTTAATTTTAATCGCCCCATCTTTATTTTCGACCTTTGATTTAATTTGACTTTCCAGGTCACCGAAATAATTTTCAGGTACTTTAAAAGGATGTTTTTTCGATGTATTTCCCATATCCCTTTTTTTATTTGATGCTTTAAACTCTTAAAGGTTTAATCAGGTAATGAAATATATTTTTTTATTTTCTTCACAGCATGGTGATATGAAGCTTTTAATCCTCCGACAGAGGTTTCGGTTATCGAAGATATTTCCTCATATGATAAATCATCGAAATACTTCATATTAAAAATCAACCTTTGTTTGTCAGGAAGTTTTAATAATGCTTTCTGAAGTTTTATTTCGATTTCAGTACCATCAATGTAAGCTGAAGATGTTAATGAATTCTCCAGTTCGCTTTCCAAACTTGAAAAAGAAAATAAGCTGGTTCTTTTTTTCTTCCTGAGAAATTTCAAACACTCATTTGTTGCGATTCGGTATATCCAGGTGAACAAATCTGAATCTCCCCTGAATTTATCTAAGTTTTCATAAACCTTAATAAATGTTTCCTGAGTTATATCATCAGCATCATCGTGATCTATGACCATTTTTCTTATGTGCCAATAAACTCTTTCCTTATATTCTTTAAGGATAGAAGTGAATTCGTTATCGGTCAGATTTTTTTTGGTCAATGCTTCTTCCACTCAAAAAATAATTTTGTATCTAAGGTTTAGATATCAAAAGTTGATAAAGGTTTAATCTGACCGAGAAATAATTAAAATTCCCTTAAAGATTCCAGTATTCCTGCGTTTGTGCCTTTTCGACGAACTACCATTACAGGAACATCTTTTAAGAACTGTATTAATCTTTCTGCCATGCTTCCTATAAATAATGAAGGCAAAGCTGTGCGACCTTTGGCACCAAAGACTACCAGGTCGGCCTGAATTCCTTTTGCCAAATTGTATATATCCTCAATTGGGTTTTCGTTAGTGTCAAGTGAGTAGATAGCCCTGATGTTTGCATCTTTTGTATCTATTTTCTTAAGGAAATTCGTGAAATCCTTTTTAGCATTTGAACGCATTATTTCAGAAAACTCCTCATAAGATTTTCCGCTATAATGATAACCTGATGGAACTGAATACACATTTTGACAAACAATTTCGATGTCCCTGCCTTCGTGACTCTTTATCATTGACGCTATCTGAATACTTTCTTCTAATGCGTCCTGGGCATTATTTGAAAAGTCTATCGGGACATGAATCTTGTTTATTTTTGGTTTAGTGCCCTCAGGGATAATAAGTAGACTACAGTCTGCTCTTCTAGCCAGGCGATTTACCATTATACCTGAACCTTCTCTCTTTTTCTTTCTTCCAACTATAATCAGGTCAGTATCACCAGAATGTGAATACCTTAGTAATCTTTTGGCTTTCTGTCCTTTTGAAACCTCATATGATAGTTTGAATGGAGGCTTTGCACCAATTCTCCCGGTAATTTCCTCCTTCATCTGGGCTTTTTTATCGCTTATAGCCTTTTTTACCATGTCAGGAAATTCTTTCTTTATTTCATCTGGCACAGCAATGACAGGAGTTATTTTAACGAATTTAAGCTCCTCGGCATCATTTAGTCTCATGAAATAGTCCGAGTAATCGATCAATGTTTCGTCAAGTTTTGAAAGGTCTAAACCAACTAAAACTTTATTTATTTTATACATATAGCAAATCTATACTTTATTGTATTTCATTTATTTTATCTGCCAGCATTTCTATCTGCTCCTTACCGGTAGCAGGAAAGTTAGCAATTCTTATATGATTACTTTTAAAGCTACCATAACCACTTCCAATAACCATATGTTTTTTCTTTAATTCATTGATAATTCTTTCCGACTCTCCGTTGGTGTTAAAGACACATACAGTTTGGGAACGAATTTTTTCATCATTTACAAAAGGATTAAGTAAAGGATGCGTTTGTAAACCATAATATAAAACGCCCGCTTTATATATCGTTTCGTTTCTGATTTGTCCTATGCCTTTAGTTAACATATCTCCGGCAACTTTGCCCAATAAATAGATACCCAAAACATTTGGTGTTTCCACGTTTTGGAAATCTTTTCCCTTTTTATACATAGCCAGTAGCCTATGATATGAACCGGTAATTATCCCCTTGTTTTCCAGTTTTTCTGCTTTTTCGATACAGTTTTGATTTACTATCCAAACTCCAAGGCCGGCAGGAAGCCCAAAACATTTTTGTACCGAAAAGTAAGCAGAATCTATTAAATCATAAGGAAGATCGACTATAGGTAAAGATGAAACAGCATCAACAGTTATTAATGCATCCGGAAATTTATTTCTAAGTTTCTTAATATCTTCAAGAGGTTGGGAAACACCCGTGGAAGTTTCGTTGTGAGTGATAGCTATAAGTTCGACCTCTTGATCTTCTTTTATTTCATCGACATGAACAACCTCGCCTTCCTTTGCTGAATAAACTATTGCATCCTTATTGTAAGCAGAAGCTATATCAGCAAATCGCTTACTAAAAGCGCCATTTACCAGATGGAGAGATTTGTTTTCTACTGTATTCTGGATCAGTCTTTCCCATGCTTCATTAGCAGAAGAAGTAAATAATATTGAAAAATTATCTGGTAGCGATAATAAGGTTCTTAAATTATTTTCAGTCTCCTTGTATATATCTTTAAATGCAGCAGACCTGTGCGAAGCAGACAGATATCCTTTACTCAATGCATCTTTTAAATGCAGATTGACTGTTGGGTATAATGCTGATGGTCCTGGTGTAAAATATAGTTGATGCATATCCGATCAAATTTTGAACAAAAGTCGAAAATAATTTGAAAGCTACAAATCATGCCGTTAATATTTTTCTTCCTAACTTTGCATATAAGGCATCGGGACGTTTTGCGACTTTGAACACTATTAACAATACCGGGTGAATCCCACCGCGAAACCGGGCCTCAACCTACTTTGTAGGTCTTCTGTTAGTTCAGAAGTTAACAGTGGAAGGTTGACCGGAAAGGGATAGCCCAAATCCTGCTAATTTAGCAAGGTCTGCAACTTTCCCCGGTGTCTTTCTTAATATAAAACCCGGAATTTTACTGTTCCCTCAATGGCTTTTAAGGCCTTTATTACATCCTTATCGTATTGTTTGTCTATATCGGTGATTACATAACCAATTTGTTCATTCGTTTTTAAGTATTGCCCTACAATATTGATGTCATGTTCAAGAAGCACGTTGTTCATTTTTGCTAAAATACCAGGTTTGTTACGGTGGATATGAATTAAACGATGTGCGTTTTCAAGTGTAGGCAATTGTAAATTCGGGAAGTTGACACTATTCGTTGTACTACCAGTATTTATGTATTGCATAATTTTATTGGGAACAAAATCAGCAATATTTTCCTGTGCTTCCAGTGTGCTACCTCCAATATGTGGGGTAAGGATCAAATTCTGAAGACCAAGCAAATCTGATTTAAAAGGTTCTTCATTGCTTTTTGGTTCCTCCGGAAAAACATCAACTCCAGCACCTCTGATTTTACCTGATTTAAGATTTCTTGCCAATGCAGGTATATCTACTACCTGGCCTCTGCTTAGATTAAGGAATACCACCCCATCTTTCATCTGATTGAATTCCTTGTCTCCAATGATGTTTTTATTCTCAGGTCGGCCGTCAACATGCAATGAAATTACATCTGCTTTGTTTAATAATTCATTTAGACTATTGCATTTGGTTGCGTTTCCAAGGGCAAGCTTTTCCACGATATCATAATAGTAAACATCCATCCCGGCACCTTCCGCAAGAATTGAAAGTTGAGCACCTATATTTCCGTAACCAATTATTCCCAGTTTTTTTCCTCTTATTTCATAACTACCGCTAGCAGATTTATTCCATTTCTTATTATGCATAGCTATATTCTTATCCGGAATATTTCTCATGAGCATAATAATCTCACCAAGAGCAAGCTCAACCACAGACCTCGTGTTGCTATAAGGAGCATTAAACACGGCTACTCCTTTTTCAAGGCATGCTTCAAGATCTATTTGATTGGTGCCAATACAAAATGCACCCACGGCGATCAGCCTGTTAGCATTTTCCAGTACCCTTCTGGTTACGTGTGTTTTAGACCTGATACCTAATATTGAGACATTTTTAATCTTCTCACATAGCTCATCTTCATCCAGACCTGCGGGATAAACTTCTACGTTATATCCTTCTTCTTTCATGCTTTCGACAGCATCCTGATGAATATTTTCTAAAAGGAGAACGTTGATCCTGTTTTTAGGGTAACTAATCGCTGTATTCATGTTATTTAAATAAAGTATTTCATCTAAACTGGGAGCAATGTGATCGGCTTTTTCTAATACATTTCCCCGTTGAACATTTTCAGTAAATGCATAAAATTTATTTGCGAGTCCCGAGGCTTTGATTTCATAATCGGTATATCCGTCTCCGATGACATAGATGTCTCCTTTTATTTTAAGGTTTTTAAGCAAATTAACTTTCCCATTGTCTTTGGCCAATTCATTGGTTTCATCAAAACCGATGATATTTCCATTCTCATCATATTTAAACTCATTTGCATAAACATGCTCTGGTTTAACTCCCATTTCTTCTACAACAGGAATAATAAAGTCTTTAAATCCACTGCTGACAATGTAGATATTGTCAGCATATTTGTCAAAGAATTCCTGGTTTCTTCTAAAGCTCTTAGAAACCTCATTTTTCAACCTTTCTGATAGATCTTTTACATCTTTTTTATCTGCTTTCAGTAGAGCTATTCTTTGCTTGAGAGAATCTTCAAAACCAAGCTGACCACTCATTCCTTTATCAGTGATGTCTTTGACTTTCTTAACAACACTTTCTTTATTTTCATGATTTTTAAGAGCTATCTCTACTAGAAGATCGAGTCCTTCTACTTTAGTAAAAGTACTATCAAAGTCGATTACAAAATTCTTCACAGGTTAAATATTTATCTTTTTTACTGGACGTACAAAAATAGAAATTATTTATCTGGTATGATAGTAATAATAAGTTACTAAACGAAAATTGATTTATTGATAATATGAGTAATATAAAAGAATAGAGAATTTTCATATTGTTTAAAATTGATATGGGCAAATATTATTTTGACAATAAAACGAGTGTTCGTATTGAAGCATCCTGATTACTTTCTGATTTTTTTTGGAATAAAATTCACAACGGATTAAACCTTTTTAATTGATCATGCTCTAAGAACAAAAGAACAAAAAACTTTTATTATGAAACTTAACACGCGAAAACTTCAATTACTTTTTTTAACAACTGTACTAGCTGTAACTTTTACAGCATGCGAGGACAATGAAAATGTGGATTCTACCGACCAGGAATTAGCTCTCTCGGCAGAAAGTGATTTTGAGGAGCAATACATGGATCTTGACCAGGTGATTTATGATGCCTTTGACATTAATGGAATGGGACCTGATAATGGCAGGGTAGTAGCTACTGATAAGGATCAAACTACTCTAAAGTGTGCCCAAGTTACCTGGGAACACAATACTGAAACAGGAGAGGGATTCTTTTCTATTGATTTTGGAACTGATGGGTGTGTAGGTCCATATGGCCGGGTGAGAAAAGGTATAGTGAATATATCCTATACAGGGAGATACTGGGAAACCGGGTCTGTAATTACTACCACTGTGGACCAATACTATGTTAATGACGTAAAGGTGGAAGGCACCAGAGTAGTGGAAAATATAACTGATGGAGCAGTTCCAACTTTTAAAATATCGTTGACTGGTGGGAAACTAATTTTTCAGGATGGGAAAGTAGCTACTCGAACTTCAACCAGATATAGAATTTACGATTTCAATAATCTTGAAATGAAAATTTACGGAACAGCAGAAGGTGTAAATCGATTAGGGACTTCATACAATATTCAGGCTTCTTCTGAAACTCCGGTTGTTTTCGTTAAGGGGTGTCAGCCTAACGGAAAGTATTTTCCTGTTTCCGGTATAAAAACCATTTCCAGAGTCAGAGCTAATAATGAAATGAAAGATTTTGTTGTTGACTATGGACAGGGAGAATGTGATTCTAAAGTTTTTATTAATGCTGACAATTGGAGTGGAGAGATAACAATAAACTAAAGAGTCAGAAACAAGAATTTTATTCTATTATGAAAAAGCCGGCAAAAGCCGGTTTTTTTATTTTAACTTGAACATGATTGTAGTGACTACGTTTATAATTAAAGATTTAATTTAAAAACTTATCTATGAATCAATCTAATCGAGAGAAAGATCATTTCGAAAAAAACAGTCTTTCAGTACCATCTACTCATAAAAAGCGAATTGTAGTGATCGGCGGAGGATTTGCCGGGATAAATTTCGTAGATAAGATAAATTCTAAAGAATATCAGATTGTACTTTTTGACCGGTATAATTATCATACTTTCCAACCTCTACTTTATCAGGTCGCTACAGCGGGCCTGGAGCCTGATAGTGTTTGTGGTCCGTTAAGAAAAATATGCAAGACCAAAAAAGATCTTTATTTCAGAATGCTGAAGGTTCAGAAAGTAGATACAAAGGAGCGTCGGGTATATACATTACTCGGTTCTATAAAATATGATTATTTAGTAGTTGCCACCGGAGCCAAGACTAATTATTTCGGTAATGAAAATATCGAAAAGCATGCTTTTCCGCTTAAGCAAGTTGTTCATGCCTTAGAGTTAAGGTCTCAATTATTTCAATTATTTGAGAAGGCAGAATTGCGTCGGGGAACGGACGAAGTAGATAAATTACTCACTTTTGTGGTGGTGGGAGGTGGTCCTACCGGAGTAGAGATGGCCGGAGCACTTGCTGAAATGAAGAATCACGTTTTACCTCATGATTATCCGGAGATTGATTTCAGAAGAATGAAGGTCTATTTGCTGGAAGGGCTTGAAAGATTATTGCCTGCAATGACTGAATCTTCATCAGAATCTTCTAAAAAATATCTTGAGACCTTAGGAGTAGATGTAAGGCTGGAAACATTTATGAAAGATTATGATGGTAAAAAAGCTGTGTTAGATAACGGTGAGGAAATTTATGCTGATACAGTTATCTGGGCAGCAGGAGTAATGCCTAATATCATAGAAGGGATTGAGGCTGATCAATTTAAAGGTCGATTCCATGTAGATGAATTTAACAGGGTTTACACTTCTGAAGGACAATCTACTTATGACAATATTTATGCACTTGGCGATGTTGCTTACCAGGTAACTGAGCAATTCCCCAAAGGACTTCCAGGGGTAGCCCCGGTTGCTATTCAACAAGGAGAATACCTGGGTAAAACATTTAACAGACTTGCAAAAAATAAAAAGATCAGTCCTTTCAATTACCTGGATAAAGGCACAATGGCTACCGTAGGAAGAAATAAAGCGGTGGCAGATCTTCCGTTAGATATTAAGTTATCCGGATTTATGGGGTGGATAACCTGGATGTTTGTTCATTTAATGTATTTGATCGGTTTCAGGAATAAAATGGTAGTTTTTGTTAACTGGATGTGGAGTTATTTGAATTACGACAGAGGCATCAGGTTAATAATCAGGCCTGCACAGAAAAACTGGGAAGAAACTGATGAGCTGATTGAAAAATCACTGCAATAAAATCAATTGGCAACAGGAAAACTGATAACAAACTTCGTCCCTTTTCCATAATCACTATTAAGGTCTATCGAACCGTTGTGTTCCTGTATTATGGTATGCACAGTAGTCATACCAAGTCCAACACCTGAACTTTTGTTTGTATAGAAAGGGTCGAAGATATGTTCTTGTTCTTCTGTTGTCATGCCTTTTCCGTTATCTTCCAGAATAATGAAGAATTTGCTGTCAAAGACATCACAAGAAATACCAACTTTTCCTTCAGTATGTTCGATAGCCTCAATGGCGTTTAATAATAAATTAGTGAAAGCCATCTCAAGTCGTTCTTCATTACCTTTAATTCGCTTTGTTTGACTTTCAGGATCGAGGTCTATTCCACAAACTATATTTTTAAGTTGAACTCTGTCCTTAATCGTGTCAAAAGCATTGATGATAGTTTGTTCCGGATTAATTAGTTCTGTAGAATCAATCTTTTCAGGATTTGACGATTTCAACAGTTTGTCGATCAATAAATTTATCCTGTTTGTATTTCTTTGAATCATGTTAGTGTAGAGCTCAAACTCATCATCATGATTTTGATTTGACTCAATTAATTGTTCCAGGGCAAGGTTAACGTTGGTAATCGGGTTCCTGATTTCATGAGCCATTGCTCTGGCCATTCTACTCGTCATAGATAGTTTTTTTGCTCTGTTTATAATTTTTTCGGCTTTTTTTGCAATAGTAGAATCATGAAACAGGGCATGAAATCCTGTAATGTTTTTCATATTATCCTTGATTGGGACCACGTTTAATAATCCTTCCATTTTAAGGCTTTCAAATTCAGCCGCGACTGCCATTTTATCAATGGGTAATCCTACTTTGATGGCGTTAATCACTTTACTGACAATACTAGGTGGGAAAAGGTCTTCAAATTTGATCTTGCCCGGTTTAGCTCCCGGACCGAAAAGTTCTTTAAATGCTTTATTAACTAATTTTATATTTCCCTCAATATCAGCTATAAGAATTGGATCGAGTGATTCATGGAAAAGATTTTTATATAATACCTCTTCCTCCTGTATTTTTGATCTATAATCGATTTCATCAGAAATTTTTGAAATAAAAATCTTCAATAAAGATTGATTCAAATCTTCATGTTGTACTTCGAATTGCTTTTCTGAAAGTTTATTATTTCGATAGTTACCAATTAATAATCCTGGTTTTTCTATTTGGTTTTTAATTATAGGATCCAGAAAATGATCAGATATATAAAAATCATATTTTTGATTGGAGTCAGTTGTTAATTTAATGTTTTCATGTTCCGCCCAGTTATCTATAATTGAATTGTCTTTTTCTTTTAAAATTAGCAGGCAGGTAAAGTTTTGGTGTTTCATATATCAATCTGTGGCAAGATTAAAGTTCTTTAGTTTATTATAAAGGGTTTTTCTATCTATATTTAAAAGGTCAGCCGCTTTTGATTTATTATATCCCACTTTTCTTAGAGCTTGGATGATAACACTCTTTTCAGCTTCCATAGCAGCAGCTTTTAAATCCAGGGGAAGATTATTCATGAAATTTTCTTCCGGCGGATCGGGGATATATTCGACAACCATTTGCGGAAGGTGTTTTTCATGAATTTCTTCATCATTGCACAGTAAAACAGCCCTTTTAATTACATTTTTCATTTCACGCAAATTTCCATGCCATTCATATCTGGTTAAAGCTTTCATTGCCTTGTTACTTATTCCCTTTACTTCTTTATTTAGCGCTTCATTTGCCTGTTGAAGAAAAAACTCTGCAAATTCGGGGATGTCATCCTTTCGTTCTCTAATCGGAGCCATCGTAACAGTGAATTCATTTAACCTGTGATATAGATCTTCTCTAAAACCATCATCAGATATCAATTTTGAAAGATCCTCGTTGGTAGCGACGATAATTCTAACGTCAACATTAATTTTGTCATTACTTCCGAGTCTTTTTATTTCTCCTTCTTGTATAGCCCTGAGAAGCTTTACCTGGTTTTCATATGAGAGATTTCCGATTTCATCAAGAAAGAGGGTTCCTCCATCGGCAACTTCGAATGAACCCATTTTATCCTTTAAGGCACCGGTGAATGCCCCTTTAATATGACCGAATAATTCGGATCCCGCCAGCTCTTCAGGTAGAGCACCGCAATCAATTGCGACAAAACTTTTATCTTTTCGCTTACTGTTTTGATGGATAAGCCTGGCTGCAACTTCTTTACCTGTACCGGTTTCGCCGTTAATTATTACACTTAGGTCTGTCGGAGCAACGAGTTTTATGTGGTCAAAAACTGTTTTAGAATACTCAGAAGAACCAAGGACATAATCCTTATTAATGGTGGGTTCATTAGGAGTCTTTTTGTTTTTAGACTTTTTAGAACTAGTAGAGTTAGAGCCTTTCTTTGGTTCTTTGTTTTTTGTGGCAGGAATTTCTTTTTTCTTTTCCAGCGCTTGTTTGACTGATTGATATATTTCGTCAGTATATAACGGTTTTGAAACATAATCAGAAGCACCAAGCCTTATTGCACTCACAGCTGTTTTTACATCAGAGTAACCAGTAATAATAAGAACGGCAATATCCGGATGAAAAATTTTTATTTTTTTCATTAAAGTTATTCCATCCTCATCAGGTAATCTGAGATCAATTAAAGCAAGATCAATGTGATTTGATTTTGAATATTCTACAGCTTCGGCTGCATTATGACAAGCATGGCAATTAAATCCTTTCTTCTCTAAAAAAGATGTAAGTATAGTGCATAAATCCTGTTCATCATCAACAATTAATATTGATTCGTTGGCCATATAATATTGAGGGATATTTAAATTTTAATAAAATCTTTAATTTTCATTAACCACTTCAAAAATTTCTTTTTTGGAAAATGGCTTTGGTATAAAGCCATCTGCCATTGAATTTCTTAGTTCTAAGTCCCCAGGTATTTCTCTTGCACTTATTAAATATACTGTAGAATCCTGGTTTTTACTTTTCAATTTGTTTGCTAATACATATCCATTCCCATCTGGTAAATTAATATCTATAAAAGCAATTGAGTCATTATCAATCTCATCTATTATTTTTTCTGCAGTTTTATGTGAGTTAGCAACTGTAACTCTAAAACCTTCTTTTTTAACATTGCAGATAACAAAAGACATATATCCTGCTCATCATCCACCACTAAAACACTTCTCCTTATATCCATTACAGCTCTGTTTATGTGTTAAAAAATTTATTTAGTAATGTTCAAACTTCATTCCGAAGGGAATTGAAGCTTTCTTTTAAGATTATTAGTCAAAAGAGTTAATCTAACAGACTGTTTTTCTACATATAATGTGTAAAAAAATCCCCACAATTACTACAAAAACCATGAAAAAATGGTTAAAAACGCCTTATAAGTAGATGGAATGATTTTTACATATGGTATGGTATAAAAAAATTTTTATGGAGAAGCACAGTAAAGAGATTAAGTTAATCACACATCATAAAAAGTCTTTCGATAAAAAAGCGATGGGGTATGCAAAATTAACCCCTAACGCCGTTCAAGAGGTAAATCTCGATGAAACTAAATTAACTCCCAGAATGATAAAAGAAATTGTCGATGAACTGGGAATAGAGATAAATGATATTGTCGATAGAGACTCAGATCTTTTTAAAAATGAATATGAGGGTGTTGATCTTTCAAAAGATGACTGGTTAAAAGTGTTATCTGAAAAGAGTGAATTATTAAAGACACCGATAGTTTTATCAAATAATGAAAGCTTCATTGTTGATACACCTTCAAGACTTTTAGAATTCAGAGAAAAATATTTTAAAACAGAGACAAAATGACATCAAAAGAAAAATCAATAAAAGAAGTATATTCAGCAATTTGCCATTCCAAATCAATCTATGAGAAAGCTGCAGAATCTGCGCATAATCCTTCTTTGAGAAAAGATTTGAAGGAATTGTCTAAGGAAAGAGATGAATATGCTATTCGATTAAAAAAATATTTAGATGACAGAGGGATGAAAGTAACGTCATCTACAAATTTTGATCTTGACTCATGGTATGAAAATTTAGAGATAACTATCAGTGATCTATTTATTGAAAAAAATACTCCAACTCTCTTAAAGCATGTTATTCGAGCTGACGAAGTTTTAGATGAAACGATCAGTAAATGTCGCAAAGAGGTAGGGGTTGATTCCGAAGATGGATTGATAGAAGAATTAGATGCTATAAAAGCCCATGTTAATCAGGAGATAGAAATTACTAAAGAAAGGTTAACTCATTTTAGTTGGCCGTAATAAAGTAAAAATTGATTATTAATCTAAAATATTAATCATATGAAACGCATACTTGTACCCACTAATTTCACGAAAATAGCCAGGAGAGGACTTGATGCAGCTGTTAGAATAGCTAAAAAGCATCAGGCTGAAATCTATCTGGTGCACTTTTTTCCTTCATCTACAGATTCATTTACAGTAACTGGAGATACCTCACTTCACCAGGGGGGCATGACGGAAGCAGATCGCTATAAAGCTGAAATGATTAGATCAAGCAACAGGCGTATGAATGAAATGATTGATTCGTATGCTGATGAAGGAATTAAGATTGTTTCTCTGCTAAATGAAAATGGTTTCCGCGCAGGTATAGAACATATATGTAAGAATTACGATATTGATATGATCGTGATGGGTTCAAGTGCCGAGCGAACATTTGTCGAGAAGTTTAAAGGGAACCACGCTGAAAGAGCAGTAGAATATGGGCATTGTCCTGTATTGATAGTGAAAGAAAATTTACCCGATAAGAAGTTTCAGCGAATCATGTTAACATATGATCTAAACAATCACGATCGTGAAGTTATTATGAAAGCAAAAGATTTTGCTGATTCATTCGGAATGGAAATTTACCTGATTCACATTTATGATGATCCGGATAAATCTGAGAAGGAAATGGAAGAAAAACTTCAGAGGTTTGCCCACGATCATGACTTAAACAACTGCAGGATCGTTAGTTATTATCATAAAGACACAGCGAAGGGTATTGCCCTTGCAGCTAAAGAATTAAAGGTAGATACAATAGTATTGTTATCGAATCACCATAATTATTTATCCCGGTTCTTTTTAAGTACAACAACCGAGGAAGTTTTGGAAGATGCCAGTCAATATATTATGGCAGTTCCAAATGTTATTCACCAATAAATTATTTGAAACCTAAAATTTAATTACACTATGGACGAAAATGTAAAATTAGTAGCAGGATTTATTGTAGGAGCTATGGCTGGTGCAGCCGCAGGACTACTTTTAGCACCTGAAGCCGGTGATAAAACTAGAAAAAAACTTGCGAAAGAAGCTGAAGGCTACAGAGATAAAGCAATGTCATCTTTTAATGGCAAACTTGATGAACTAGCCAGCTCAACAAAAGATTTAGTCGATACGGCTAAGAAATCAATAAAAAGTTAAGAATTTTTAAAATTCAAAAATCTAAGTGTTGATGAAAAGTGAAGAAATTACTGAAAAGAAAGTATACAAAAAATTAGGGTATGACAGCACTGAAGCTGATGAAATGGTGAAATCCATGAACTCAGCCCTTGCTAATTACCATGTGTACTATCAGAAGCTCAGAAATTACCATTGGAATGTAACTGGAGAAGATTTTTTCGATCTCCATGAAAAGTTCGAGGAACTCTATGATCAGGCAATCATCGATATAGATGATATCGCTGAAAGAATTAGGGTTTATGGTAAAAAACCGATGAGTTTATTGAAAGATTATCTTAAAGTTTCGGAGATTAAAGAAACTGGAACAGATCTTTCTTCTGATGAAATGCTGGCAGATATACTCCACGATATGGAAATAATGTTAGGTTATTTTGTCGATGCCGTTAACGAGTCAATCGAGATTGGCGACCTGGCAGGAGAAAGAATGTTTAATGAAATGATAAAATACTTCGAGAAGAGGCATTGGATGCTTACATCTTTTGCCATGAAATAATCTTTAATTCTATAGAATAAAAGGGTAATCCTGAATTTTGGATTACCCTTTTTTTATTTTTGAAACTTATTTTTTGATTTTGATTACATCATCTTCATCCAGATTAAGCATTTTAGTTACCTCTTCATAATTGGTTAAATCCATTCTGGCTGAAGCAAATTCAGCAGGGATAACAACAAACCTAAATATTTGGCCATTTAGATATCCAGGAGGAAGATTATTTAAATTAGAAAGATTTTCAGCATCGAGAAA
Source organism: Mangrovivirga cuniculi (assembly GCF_005166025.1). Taxonomy (NCBI): domain Bacteria; kingdom Pseudomonadati; phylum Bacteroidota; class Cytophagia; order Cytophagales; family Mangrovivirgaceae; genus Mangrovivirga; species Mangrovivirga cuniculi. Next base: position 3,242,405 of record NZ_CP028923.1, on the reverse strand, counting down.
AAACCGAACATCAGCTAAAGTGTAGTCAAAATTATATGCGAAACTAGGTTGAGTTTCGAACACATACTGAGGTAATGGTCTCCATATATCTAACCCATTATCTGTTTCCCAAAGGATATAAGCAGCGATAATATCTGATTCGAATATTTCAAAATCTTCCGGAATATCAAAAAATATTGCCCACTGCTCACTTTCGATAAAGTCTGCTGGCTGCGTTTCAAATACCTGGGCAAGAGTACCGCTTCCGTCCTGACCGGCAGGTCCTTGCGGGCCGGGAGGTCCTACTGGTCCTCGTGGACCTTCACAAGCACTGATAATTAAAAATAATACTGGAATAAATAGTTTTATTGTAGTTTTCATAGGCTTAAAATTTTATTGTAAATAATTTACCAATAATCAGGCCAAAAATTAGATCGTGGACTGTTTTTTATGAGTATGAATAATTATTATGATGTTAATTTCATAAATAGTCTTGCTGTTAAAAGAGAGTCTCCTAAGGCATTATGTCTATCATAAGGCCTTATGCTATATTTCTTTAGCAGGACATCCAGACTATACATGTAGGGGTTGTAATCTATATTATGAACTCTACCGAAATCTTTTTTTAAAGCTAATTCAACAGTATCAATTACTTTGTTTTGAATTTTTATACCCAGGTTATTAAAAATTAACTTATTGAGCATAGCAATATCAAATGAAGCATGATGAGCAATAATGGTATAATTTGAAATGAAATTTATTATTTCAATAGCAGCTTCCTTTTCAGGAATTCCATACTGATTTATTTCGTTTTTACTTATTCCATGAACAATTGCTGATTGCTTTTTATTTTCAGATTCTTCATCAGAAATAATGTAAAGATAAAGTGAGTCTCCAACATTTATCCGATCTCTGTTTATCCTGATTCCCCCAAAGCTTAAAATTTTGTCGGTGCCCGTATTGAGTCCCGTGGTTTCTGTATCAAGTACAATAAATTGACTGGGTGGAACCGGTCTTCTGTCTTTAAAAAGATCCAGGTAATCAGAAGCCTCCTTCTCAATATTCTTTAATTCTTTTTTTTCTAATAAATTTTTAAAAAAGGACCACATATTTATTTAGCCAGAAAACCAAGGTTATACCTCACTTCCAGTATACGTTGAATTTCATTAATTATCTTAAAACAATCTTTTAAAGCTGTTCTTTCAAACTGATTAAGTTGATCAGGATTAATATACCTTCCACTATCCTGATTTTTGTGTCCAAATTCAGCCCTTAGTTTGAGCAGGAATCCGTGCGCTTCTCCCGCACCATTTAATAATTTTGCATTTTTTTTATCCATTTCAGCGGCTATTTCAAATCTTTCTTTGGTATTTGTTGCTTTATTTTGAAAGGAAGAAAAGGCCAGAACCCTGGCTGCATCGACTAATGGCATTAGAGCCCTAGCTTTTATGTCAAACATTTCTTTATGTTCGCCGGATTTTTCAATTATAAATTTTCTGAAGAAGCTTAGTGGGGGAGGGTTTCTTAAAGCATTTCCTGCCAAATGGTTTAAGAATGATTCATTTCTTTCAATCAACCCGTTTATATTATTGTATAAAATTTCTATTAAATCATTTTCACCATAGATGGGTCGAAAATCAAAAAATATAGTAGAATGTAACAAAGCGTCCTGAACAGGAGTCTTGATCCAGGATCTAAAAATATCATTCCATTCTGATTCACTTTTATTCCATTTTGGATTTGAGGCCATCATATTTGCAGGACAATATTCAAATCCAATCTGAAATAAATTTTCTACTGCCTTTTTAGCAAAATTTTTTAAAGCCCTGGCTTCTATTTCGGATATAGAGTCCTTGAATATTAAGGCATTGTCCTGATCGGTTTTTATTAATTGTTCTTTTCTTCCAAGAGAACCTAATGAAAACCAGCACCAATATTTTTTATCAGGAACATCCTCAGTTTCTTCTAAAGCTAATTCTATTGCTTTTTTTGTTAATTCATCATTTAATGTGGTGATTATTTTACTAACCTGATCTATAGGGAATTCTGCTTTAACGTAATGATGTGAAAGGTTAGAAACGTTCTCTGAAATATTTTTTAATTGCTCAATCGATTCTACGATTTTGATATTTCTTAGAATTACATCTGGTTTATCTCCTTCAAAAAGCATTAAATCCTTTTGTGATATCACGGTCTTTACCTTACTATTAATCGTTCCATCTTCTGTTATTGCAACGTGATGGAATCCTTTTTCAAGCATTAACTGTTGTAGGTCTGAGACCATTTTCTCAGCTTTTATAGTTACTACAGGGGAGGACATGACTGTCTCAATCCTGGAATCAACTGAAATTGCACTGGCTACTACATTTCTGAAATCATGATCAGTAAATATCCCAGCGGGAGATAAGTCTTTATTTGTCACAATTACCGAACCGACTTTTTTGTTCAGCATGATTTCAGCCACTTCCTTAATAGTTTGTTGTGGATCCACGGAAATCAGATCATTTTTCACTCTTAGTTCCAGTAAATCTTGTATTCTAAATAAATGCGATGGTTTTGATTTATTTAACTCATCAAATAAACCATGCTGAGAACCTGAAAAGTTACTCCGAATAATAGTTGAGCCACCTGCAAGTCCCGAGGCAAAAAAAGCTGCCAGCTCTGCGTTTTGCTTAAGTTCATCATTTATAAGGGATCCCGGAATTGCATAAATAAAGGATTCTTCCTGCGTTTTAGCTGTAAGGACGAAATTGTTCCCTGAAAGTACGGACCGCACACCGAAGATATCTCCCTCGGCACAGGTATCAGACAGTTTATCTTCCTCAGTATAAATATTGACGGATCCTTTTTCTAGAAGATATAAATAACCAGTTGCAGGCTCACCTTTCTTAAAAACTGAGGAATTCTTTTTCAGATATATAATTTCTGTGTGTTGGGCAAAAAATTCTACATTTTCTTTAGGTATTAAAGAAAATGGTGCATAGTTGCTCATAAATTCTGCAACTCTAAGTACAGCAGGGTTTTTAGGTTTCATAAAAAAAAAGCAGGTTTCCCTGCTTTTTAATAAGTTACTTTCTGTCTTCGATTATTTTTTCAACTACAGAAGGATCAAGCAAAGTAGATGTGTCACCAAAGTTATCTGTATTTCCTTCAGCTATTTTCCTTAGAATCCTCCTCATAATTTTACCACTTCTTGTTTTAGGTAAACCGGGAACGATTTGGATCTTATCCGGTTTTGCGATCGGTCCGATAATATTTGCCACCATATCACGAATTTCATTAGTGAGGTTTTCCTCTGTCCTCGTAGACAGGTCGGCGATTACGTATGCATAGATTCCCTGCCCTTTAATATCATGAGGGTAACCAACAACAGCTGATTCTACTACCCTTGGATGTTCATTAATTGCATTTTCAACTTCAGCTGTTCCCATTCTGTGCCCGGAAACGTTAATGACATCATCGACACGTCCTAAAATTCTATAATAGCCGTCATGGTCTCTTTTTACCCCATCACCGGTGAAGTACATACCTTTAAAAGAACTGAAATAGGTTTGTTTACATCGTTCATGATCTCCATAGGTTGTTCTAAGCATTCCCGGCCATGGATATTTTATACATAAATTACCCTCAACGCCATTACCTTTTAGCTCATTTCCATCGTTATCCACAATGACAGGTTGAACGCCAGGAAGAGGTAAAGTAGCGTAACTCGGTTTGTTAGGGGTTATTCCGGCAATAGGAGAGATCATAATTCCCCCTGTTTCTGTTTGCCACCACGTGTCTACAATCGGGCAGCTGGTTTTACCTATATGCGTGTGATACCAGTTCCAGGCTTCTTCATTAATCGGCTCACCAACAGTTCCAATTACTTTTAAAGAATCCAGTTTGTGTTTTTTTACCGGATCCAGTCCGTGTGCCTGCAACGCTCTTATAGCAGTAGGGGCAGTGTAGAATTGGTTAACTTTATATTTATCTACAATTTCCCAGAAGCGTCCTGCATCAGGCCATGTTGGTACTCCTTCAAACATTAAAGAGGTTGCTCCTGATAATAATGGACCATAAACAATATAAGAATGGCCGGTTATCCATCCGACATCGGCAGTACACCAGTAAGTATCTCCCTGCATATATTGAAAGACATTTTGAAAGGTAAATGCCGTCCAGACCATGTAACCACCACAAGTATGAACTACACCTTTGGGTTTACCTGTTGAACCTGAAGTGTACAAAATGAAGAGCATATCCTCTGCATCCATTTCTTCAGCTTCACACTCTTTTGGCTGCCCGTCTATCGCATCATGCCACCAGATATCAATATCATCATTCCATTTTACCTCCTGTTCGGTTCGTTTATAAACAATCACTTTTTCTATGGAAGAAGTTTTTTCCAATGCCTCATCAACTACATCCTTAACGGGTATTTTTTTTGAGCCACGGAAGTTTCCATCAGAAGTAAGAACCATTTTGGCTTGGCAATCATTAATTCTGTCAGCCAGTGATGAAGAGCTGAAACCGGCAAAAACAACAGAGTGAACTGCACCTATTCGAGCGCATGCCAACATAGCAATTGCTGCTTCAGGCACCATTGGCATATAGATGATTACCCTGTCTCCTTTTTGTATGCCCTGCGCTTTCATGGCACTTGAAAACTGACAGACTTGTTCGTATAGGTCTTTATAGGTTAATATACGATTATCCTCATTTGGGTCGTTAGGTTCCCAGATTATAGCTGGACGGTCTTTCATTGTGTAAAGATGCCTGTCCAGAATATTTTCAGTAATGTTTAGTTTACCATCGACAAACCATTCGATCTTTGGTTCATCGAAATTCCAATTTAAAGTTTTAGACCACGGTTTTTTCCAGTAAAATTCATCAGCTATTCTGGCCCAGAATTGCTCCGGATTGATGATGCTTTTCTGGTATTCATGAATGTAACCGCTTAAAGTTTGGATTCTCATGGTTGTTATTTGGTTTTTATTAGTTAATCAATTTATTAATTCTTTTACTTTTGCAACAAGGTTTTTAGTGGAAAATGGTTTAGTCATATAATGATCAGCGCCAGCTTCATAACCTCTTTTGATATCTTCTTCTTTATCCTTAGCTGTTAGAATTAGTACTTGGGTATTAGTTTTTTTATCTGAAGATTTGACTGCTCTGCAAACTTCATAACCACCAATATTTGGCATCATAATATCCAGAATAATCAAATCTGGTTTTTCATCCTGAAATATGCTTAAAGCTTCGTTGCCATCACGGGCAACGAACACATCATATCCATTTCTTCTCATTAGAAAATCGAGCGACATTAGAATGTTTGGTTCATCATCAACTATTAAAATTTTCTTCTTCACTATTATATTGATTCTTTAATTTTGTGTTTTTTAATATTTGCTGGTAAAGAAATGACAAAGTTCGCACCTTTTCCGGGTCTGCTCTCTACCATTATACTGCCTTTATGAGCTTCAATAATTCTTTTCGATATTGTAAGCCCAAGGCCACTTCCTTCAGGTTTTTTTATGTTTTGATCACTTGCCTGAAAGAAAGACCTGAATATCAATTTATGGTATTTTTCATCAATTCCCTCACCATTATCATAAACCTCGATTATTATATTTCCAGCTTTTAATGAAGAAGAGACTCTCATCTTTCCCTGTTGAAACTTCGAGGCATTTGAAATCAGGTTTATAATGACCTGTAAGATCATATCTCTGTCAACAAACACTTCAGGCAATTCTTCGGTTAAATCCATCTCCATATTAATTTTTTTATCGCGAATGATAGAGGAAGTGCTTTTAAGTGCTGACCTTATTATTGTGTTAACATTTGTTGATTCTTTATTGAGTTTTCTCTTTCCTGATTTGAATTTTTCAAGGTCCAGCACCTGGGATATTAATCTCTCCATTCTGATTGATTCCTGGGTAATCGTTTTGAGAAACTGATCAATTTCTTCTTTTGATAAGTCTTCGTGATCCTGAATTATTTCTGAAAATGCCCTTATAGAAGTAAGAGGAGTTCTCATTTCATGAGTTACTGTCGATATGAATTCATTTTTTAATTTATCGGAAACCTTTAATTTTTTATTAGCTTCCTTTAACCTTTGAGTTGCTTCCTCTAATTCTAAGGATTTAATTTTTAGCTTATTATTCAGCTTAATTAGATCTTGTGATTCTTTTAATATCAACAAAACGTCCTCTAGTATGATATCATCTTCCTTAACTACCGAGGATATAAGCGTTCTTGCAGATGATGAGCCTACTGCTCCTGTCAGAATTTTTTCGGCGTGATTTACTAATCTGAAATCTACAGAGCTGTTTTTGTCATAAATTATATTATTATCAGTGGCAAATTGAGCCAGGGATTTATTTGCTTCTTGTTTACCGAGAAAAAGTGCTAATACTTCTTCGAGATCTTTGATCATAGCACGGCCTTTCCATACGATACTACTTTCGATTATTGTCGAATATTTAAATATATCCACAAATATCTCAGCCTTGTTTCTTTCTTTACCAGATTGTGGAGAATAGATTGAATATGCAAAGAAGATAATTGAGTTGAAAGATATGCTCCATAAGAATCCATGGTTAATATAACTCAAGTCTTCTATTCCGAAAAGATTAAATGGTCTTAATATTTTGATGCCGAAAGGACCTTCTGTCATGATAGAATATGGCAAAATTCCCGCCTCAATAATTGTAGGCAAAACCAAAGTATATGACCATATTATAAAGCCTGCCCACATACCATATTTCACTCCTTTTCTATTAGCTGATTTCCACAATATTCCTCCTATAATACCTGGAGCGAACTGAGCTACCGCCACAAAACTTATCAATCCTATAGATACAAGACTAAATCTTTCTCCTACAATACTGTTATAGCCGTATGCAATAATAATGACCAGGAAAATAGTTATCCTACGTCCAAAAACTACTAATGGAGCAATAGATGTTTTTCTGATGGTTTTTTCCTCTGAATTTTTAATGAGCAAAGGCATGATGAGGTGGTTAGATATCATTATTGAAAGAGCTGAAGTAGAAACGATAATCATACCGGTCGCAGCAGAAAAACCACCAAGATAAATGAATAGTGCTAAAATTTCATTTCCATAAATGAGTGGAAAATTTAATAGGTAAGTATCAGCTTTTACAGTGGTGTTCTCAAAGATTATATTTCCTCCCAGTGCCACGGGCAATACAAAAATGTTTATGATTAAAAGATACAAAGGGAAAAGCCACATAGCCTTCAATACATGCTTTTCATCTGTATTTTCCTTCACGGCAACGTGGAATTGTCTTGGTAAAAGCATAAAAGCAAACATTGCCAGGATATTCATTATTGTCCAATTAAAATAACCCGATTGAGAAGTATCCAATGTCATAAGGTTTCTTAAGGTTTCAGACTCACGGGCCTGAATGAAAATATCTCCCATTCCATCGAAGACGAAATAGCAAACAAATATGCCGCCGGCAATAAATGCTACTAATTTAATGAGAGATTCAAAAGCTACCGCAGTAATTAAGCCTTCCTGGTTTACAGTAGTGTCAAGTTTAGCTGTACTAAACAGAATACTGAAAATACCGACTGCAATGGCAACATAAAATGCAGTATCACTATAAAAAGGTATTTTATTGATTATCCCTGTGCCCGAAATTATATTTATGCTATCAGATATTGCTTTAATCTGTATAGACATATAAGGAATGATTCCCAGAACACACATTACTGTTACAAGTTTCCCTAACCCAGCATCCATATCATATCGTGAGGAAACAAGATCTGCAATGGAAGTGATCCGTTGCACTTTACAAATTCTAATAACTTTTCTCAGGAGAATCCATAATAAAGGGGCTAATAGAGTAGGGCCGAGGTATGTTGTCATAAAATCCGGCCCGTTTTCAGCTGCCCGGCCAATGCTTCCGTAAAAAGTCCACGCTGTACAATAGACAGCCAGGGAAAGCGCATATATATATGGGTTTCTTAACAGGCTTTTTCCCTTCCTTGCTTTTTTTTCTGCATAAAAAGCGATTATAAATAAAAGCCCGATATAAATAAAGCTCACTATGATCACCCAGTATTTCATTCGTCAGTTTTTCTGTTTTTCCGCATAATCGTTTTAGACAGAATATATATCCACCATATCGCTATCAGCCAAAGGACGAACAGATAAATGTAAAGCACGGGGATGTTAAAAATCAGCTTGTTCAAATTAAAGATCGATATTACAGGATAGCTGAATAAAACCCAGCATAGTGTAAATATGAAGATTAATTTTTGATGTAATCTGATGTTTTTCTCCATGCCATTAATTTAATCTGAAAAGACCGAAACAAAAATTTAGTTTCGGTCTTCAATAGATTTGTTTAGTGATGTGTAGCCTCGCCAGCACCTCTTGGGTATCTTATATCTTCCACTATCTGTTGAACCTCAGCAGGAGGTGGGGGAGTCATTGAAGATACTATCAAGGATACCAGAAAGTTGATGATCATGGCTATAAATCCAAAGCCTTCGGGCTTATTCCAAACCACCAATCTTCTTTTGTACCGCCTCCCAGCAGGCCAAATTTAAATTTAAGTATATAAAACATCATTACACCTAAGCCAATGATCATTCCAGCGACAGCTCCCTGCATGTTCATTCTTTTGTAGAATATTCCCATGATAATTGCAGGGAAGAAAGAGGCTGCGGCCAGACCAAAAGCCAGGGCAACTACTGCAGCGACGAAGTCTGGAGGATTAATTCCAAAGTACCCCGCTACTACAACAGCTACAGTTGCAGCGCCACGAGCGACCCAAAGTTCATTAGACTCACTAATATCCGGGGCTATTTGTTTTTTAATCAAATCGTGAGCGATGGATGTGGAAATAACAAGTAACAATCCTGCTGCGGTAGATAGAGCCGCTGCAAGTCCGCCGGCGGCAACAAGTGCAATAACCCAATTAGGAAGGTTAGCTATTTCCGGATTTGCCAAAACCATAATATCACGGTCCACATACAATTCATTTTCAGATTGTGGAGCAGGATTAGTAACTAATCTCTGGCCATATTCTCCTCTTTCGCCAGCAAATTCAGGATTGCCTTTAACAGCATCACCCTGTCGATATTGAATGATCCCATCATTGTTTTTATCAGTCCATGCTAATAAAGATGTGTTTTCCCAGTTCTTAAACCATTCAGGTAGTTTTTCATATGATGAATTATTAACCGTTTCAATCAGATTTGTTCTGGCAAAGGCTGCAATGGCCGGAGCGGTGGTGTAGAGTATTGCTATAAAGACAAGAGCATAACCAGCAGATATTCTAGCATCTTTTACTTTGGGTACAGTGAAGAAGCGTACAATTACATGAGGTAGTCCAGCAGTGCCAATCATCAATGCTGCTGTAATGGCAAAGACATCTATTACAGATTTTGACCCATCAGTATATTCGGCAAATCCCAGCTCCTGATGAAGTCCGTCTAACTTATCCAGAAGGTATGTTCCGTTTTCTAATGTACCTCCAAACCCTATTTGAGGTATGGGGTTTCCGGTCATTTGAATAGAAATAAAAATTGCCGGCACCATAAAAGCAAAGATTAGCACGCAATACTGGGCAACTTGAGTATATGTTATTCCTTTCATTCCCCCTAAAACTGCGTAGAAAAGAACGATGATCATCCCTATTATTACTCCGGTGTTTATATTTACCTCCAGGAATCTACTAAAAACCACACCTACTCCTCTCATTTGACCTGCTACATAGGTGAATGATACGAAAAGGGCACAAATAACAGCGACTGTCCTGGCAGTTTGAGAATAATAACGATCTCCGATGAAATCTGGTACTGTGAATTTTCCGAATTTCCTAAGATAAGGAGCGAGAAGAAGAGCGAGGAGGACGTACCCTCCGGTCCAGCCCATGAGGTAAACAGCCCCGTCGTAACCCATAAAAGAAATTAATCCGGCCATCGAAATAAAGGAAGCCGCAGACATCCAGTCGGCTGCTGTGGCCATACCATTAGCCAGAGGAGAAACTCCGCCTCCTGCAACATAAAAGTCTTTTGTCGAGCCTGCACGGCTCCAAATGGCGATTCCTATATAAATAGCAAATGTGACACCAACGATAATATATGTTAATAATTTAATATCCATAATTCGTTAATTTAATCTTCGTGAACATCATGTTTTTTATCGAGTTTGTTCATCAATCGCACGTATACGAAAATGAGAATGACGAAAACATAAATCGATCCTTGTTGAGCGAACCAGAATCCAAGCTTAAATCCACCGATTCTGATTTCGTTCAGTGCGTCAGCAAATAAGATTCCGCATCCATATGATACCAGGAACCAGATAGAGAGTAATATCAGCAGATACCTCAGGTTTCTGGACCAGTATTTTTCCAAATTTGTTTTTTCCATGATTTATTAGGGTTAAAAATTATAAGAATACCATAGCCTGGATTACAAACCTGTCTGTTCTGTCGGGCTCATTACCAGTAAAATTGGCTCTTGTTGAATTATACTCGAATGTAAGTTTTGCATTATGACCGGTAATGAAAATATTGCTACCGACCTGAAATGTATTTCCTGGTTCTTCGAAAGCTTCATAATTTCTTGTGCTATATGCGACGTAAGGCATTAGCCTGATTTTATTAGAAACATCTGGAAGTAGAAAACCTGCCTGTCCATATACAGAACTACCAGTTCCATAAGGACCAAAGGAGTAATTCGGGCCATAGTCAAAATTGTAATAAACCAGGTATGCATTAATTGCTCCCCTTGCAACGGGAGCATCATAATACGCATCGATAGCAAAGTGATTTACATCATGATACACAAAATCAGTAGGTGAAGAGGGGGATTGGGAAACCGACCCGCTAGGATGAGAAAAAAATCCAGCACCTACATTAAAAACAGTTTTTTTTCCAAGATAGGAGCCTACCCTGTAAGGAAGCTTATTTGATTCCTGATCCAGAAATTGATAATCTACATATCCCTGGTATACCGTGTTTGCGTCGTTGCCATTTGCTTGAGATTGAATCTCCTTACCCTGGTAAACGGCAGTGCCAATACCTGGAGTTCTACCTTCTTCCAGATTGTTGGTTATTGGATCGTTAATTGCAAAATGATAATTGAGTTTACCAAATCTACCTTTTATGTAAACGCCCATATGTCTTGCAAACTGATCTGAGAGCCCTAATTGAGCCCATCCCTGCCTGTAATTATCCAGGGTCATAAAATTTAAGGTAGAGGCAGAGGTGATGCGAGATAATCCATTCCAATAGTGAAGGCCTCCACCAATGGCAATCTGATCGATGATTTTAAATTCTCCCCAGGCACCATGTAAAAAGAGTTGAGTACTTGCTTCTTGCCCAAGTGGTCCCATGTTGTTAGCAGTCAGGTTGTTAAGGCCAAAGTGCGTAAGAATCATGAACCTATCAGATATTTGAGCAAAGGAAAGAATTCTTGACCTCCTTATTAAGGGTTGAATCGTTGTTTCCTCATTAGCATTTTCTGACATATTAAGCCAGAATTGATTCCATATAATGAATCTGATATATTTTTTACCTGATTCATCTATGTTAATTTTCAAAGGTTTATAACTGTCATCGACAGTTTGAACCTGTTCATCTTTATCCTGGGCAATACCTGAAGGGTGTGTTAACACCAGTATTACTGCAGAAAGGATTAAACACAGCGAGTTTTTCATACGAGTTAATTTGAGTTGGTTATAATCAGTGTTCAAACACTCCTATGAATTAGAGAATATATCTTCCTAACTGCTATTTAGTATATATATTTTCGGTAATTGATATATATGGAAATTACAAAATTTTCTTCCATTGAATAATCATGTACTTGTCTCCTATTGTAGATATTACTAAACCTTTGTTTGAAATATTTGGTTTATCCGCTATAAATGCTAATAATTCATTGTGGTTGAGTATCTTATAGGTAGGTCTGTATTCCAGTGATTCCGGCCTTTTAATTTTGAATTTTTTCACGAGATTCATTGCCGTGACATGACTGATTCCCAGTAATCTTTCTATTTCTCGATAAGAAATTCCCTCTAAATAAAGTTGAAGAACTTTAGTTATTTTATCATTATCTAACTTTTTGCCGAGTTTGTTAACAGTGAAATAATAGTTGCATTTTTTGCACTTATAGCGTTGTTTTTGATTAATGAAACCGCTTTTAACAGTTTGTGGAGAATCGCAACGGGGACAAAATCTAACCTTCATGAAATGGTGAATTGCTACTAATGTATATTAAATTAGCATATGTATATCAATTTACCAAAATTAAATTGTAATGATGTTGATTGAAGATATATTATAAATGTCTTAAGATTGATTGACACTTTAATTCTGTTTCCTCAAATTCTTTTTCAGGATCTGAATCGATTGTTACGCCTGCTCCAGCATAAGTCAGGATATGTTTTTTATAGATTTTTGCACACCTTAAATTGACAAAAATATTTGTGTTGCCATCGATGTTTACCGGTCCCATGAACCCTGCAAATAATTTTCTGTTTATTGGTTCGTGGTCCAAAATAAATTGTTCAGTCTCGTCCTTGGGCATGCCGCAAACAGCTGATGTGGGATGAAGTAATTCGAGCATTACCTGGCCAAGTTCGGGGAAATTGATTTTTTCCATATCAATCTTAAACCCGGTCATCAAGTGGAAAAGGTTTCCAGACCTGATCGTTTTAGGGCCTTCTTCTTCAAATTCGCGTACTCTTATTTTTTTCAGACAGTTTATAATGTATCGACTAACCAGGGCTTGTTCTTCTATTTCTTTCGTTCTCCAGAGTACATTTTTTAGTTCAATATCTTCCTGAGCTTTCTGAGTACCTGCAAGAGACATAGTCTTAAATGTTTCTCTGTTATCTACCTCTATTAATGTTTCTGGCGTTGCACCGATCCAAAGACCTTCAGTAGGTAAATAAATTAAGTTGATCATCCCATTGGGAAAAGAAGATTCCAGGCGACAGTATAAATCAGCAATATCAAAGTTATCTGGTAATGAAGTGTATTTAGCCCTGGATGGCACTACCTTTTTAAATCTTCCATCTTTAATCTCTTCGATACATTGATTAACATATTCAATATATTGAGTTTTGTCTTTTTCCTGAGAGATTAAAGTTGAAGGAGATGGGAGCTCTTCTAACAAGACTTTTTTTGGTTCATCAAATAGATATCCTTCTAACTCTTCTTCTCCAGAAATAATATTATTTAATGTAAACTTATCATTTTTAAGCTCGCAGGTTAGATGAAGATCAGCCGGTATATATTTTAAATTATCAAAGGCATCATAAAAAGGTGCTGAGATATAGCCAGGTTTAAGCTGATTAAGGTTATTATGATCAGCTATCTGGTGATGTTTACTTGCAATCAGATGAATCGTTTTCGAAGCCGGAAGTCGATAAACTGCTAAACCATAGTTATTTTCGATGCAATAGTTGAGCGATAGATGAATAATTCTATCGATTTCCAGATCTTTACCTAATTCCGCTTTTTGTTCCATAATTATTTATCGATCACCGCAACAGTCAGTCGGCTCACACAAACTAATTTTTCTTCTTCATTTTTAATTTCAATTGACCAAATATGGGTTTTTCTTCCCATATGCAAGGCTTTAGCTCTACCATATACAAATCCTGAAATAGCCGATCTGATATGATTAGCATTAATTTCTAAACCTACACAATATTGTTTTGTTTGATCAGTAACGAGTTGAGATGCCATACTTCCCAATGTTTCCGCTAAGGTAACAGATGCGCCTCCGTGCAAAAGCCTCATAGGTTGAACGGTTCTTGAGTCTACAGGCATTTTACCTTCAAGAAATGATTCAGTAATTTGCGTGAATTCAATACCTATTGTTGAAATCATCGTATCCTGAATTTGTTCATTCAGGTCTGCGATTTTAATATCGGGGTGAAATGTAGCAGTCAAGAAATAAAGATTTAATTTGCAGTAAAAATAATTAAAAAAATTGAGCACTAAAACCATTTATATAATACGTCATGGCGAAACTGATTATAATAAAAATGGAATCGTCCAGGGTAGCGGGATAAATGCCTCATTAAATGAGCTTGGAATAGCCCAGGCGGAGGCATTTTTCGATCATTATAAAGATGAGGGGTTTGAAAAAGTTTATACTTCTGATCTTGTAAGAACCATAGAATCAGTAACGGGATTTATAAATCTGGGTATTGATCACGAAATAGTTAGTGATCTACGGGAAATTAATTGGGGTTCAAAAGAGGGGAAAAAGGTTTCTTTGGAAGATAAATCAGATTATGCTAATCTTATGAAAGAATGGTATCAGGGAAATACTCACCTGAAATTTGATAAAGGAGAAAGCCCTGAAGAAGTAAGAGAAAGAATGTCGCGTGGATTTAATAAAGTTTTAGAAAGTAGTCATACTAAAATACTTGTTTGCACTCATGGTAGAGCAATGCGGATTTTATTGAGCCATTTATTGAATTACCCACTTTCTTATATGGATATCTTTAAGCATGGAAATCTGCAATTATATAAGTTGCTGTATCATAATAAGAGGTTCAGATTACTGAAAAGTAATGACTATGAGCACCTTAAGAGTTAATTATTGTTCATTTTTAATTTCCCTGGATATTAGATTAGCTTCATATTCGATTGATTCCTGGTAAGGATAATTGTTGTAAGACTTTATTTTATTGAGGTATAGCTTTGCCTTATCTGGATGGTCTTCTTCCAAATATATTCGTGCTAACTGTATGCAGGAGTTGGGGGCATAATACCAATTATTGTCTTTTTGAAGACTGATGATAGAGAGATAGTCATTTTTTGCCTTTTCTATATCACCAGTATTATGAAAAAAGCGGGCTTTTCTGTAAATCCATTCCGTCTGGTGTTCTCTTTTTTTAAAGTCGGGATCTTTATCTATTATATTTTGGGCGAATCGGTCGAAACCTCCATCAGTAGCAAGCCTGAGTTTCCAGATCATTTTATAATTTTCGGAATCAAAATCGAAATTTTTTAAATATTCATTTGCATATCTGTCAGCTTCAGTTTTTTCACTATAATAATCAACGGTAGATAAAAATCTTTTTCCTTCATCGATTTGATTATTTAAATAAAAAGAAAGGAATATATTCAGATTAGCAGCGGATAAATATTCATTAGATGATTGCTTATTCCTGAATATGTTAAGGTGATTTCTTGCCATGGCATAATCACCTTTTCTTAAAAACGTTTCACCAATCAGAAAATAAGCGGGAGGGAAAAGTTTAAATACTTCATCATCAAATTTATTGATGTTAGCAACAATTGCATTTCCACCTCTGGCTTTCGAATTACTAATAAGGAAAACAATAAGATCCAGATTAGACTCCAGATTTAACTGGTCTGCCTTTTTCCTGGCTAAGGCCTGATCTTGTAAAAAATAGTTAGCTATTAATGGGTATATCAACCTGGCTTCTCTGCCTTCAAAGCTTTCTTTATTTTCTGAAGCCTGATCAATGAGTTTAATACCAGTTTCCTTACTTCCGTTAAGTCCCAAAATATCTAATATCCATGCGTATTTTTTAGGAACTGAAGATAAGGTTAGATGCATTAATCCTCCAGGTAAAGCATACTTTTCGTCGAGATCTTTATTTTCCTTATAAATAGAATGAGCTTTTCTGAAATTCCTGAATGCCGAAAAATTATTTTCATACCTGGCTTCTATCATTGAAATCAACAGATATGCTCTGCATTTAAGATATTCTGAAGTACCAGGCGCATCGATGAATTCCTCAATTTCCTCAATTGTTTCTTCTGCCTTATCTATTTGTGGATTTAATAAAACTTTGATACCCTCAGAATATAGTTTTTTATATTCTGTTGGTTGATCTTTTTTCAGATCAAAAAATGCATCTGAGGGTTGAGAGAAGGTATTGAAATTAAATAAAAAAAACAGGCATAACCATATAAGGCATGCCTGTTTTGTAATATCGGTAAAATTGAAAAACACTTTTAAGACTTTTTCTTCGTAGTCTTTGTTTTTGTCTTTCTCTTAGTTGTTCTTCTTTTAGGTTTTTTGATGGTATCAGACTGGAATTCAGGATCATCATCAACACCTGCAAGGATTCTGCCACTGTGCTCGTCGATGATCAATCTTTTTCTTTCTCTGATTTCAGCAATTTTCTGCGGAGGAATTACAATGTTACATCCTTGAGCAGCGCCATTCTTTACAGTTACAACAGCAAGACCATTTGTAAGGTGCTTACGTAATCTTTCATAGTAACGGTATAGATTGTCTTCAATATCTTTTACTGCTTTTTCTCTGTCTTTCAGTAATTTCTTTTCGTCTTCCTCACTTTCAGAAGTTAAAGCCTCAAGTTCTTTCTTTTTTTCCTGAAGGTCCGCTTCTTTATCTTCAATTAAAGCAGTAGTGTTTTCTATTTCAGATTTCACTTGCTCTATTTTGTTTGAAGCTTCTTTAATCTTCTTTTCGTGTACCTGGATTTCTAATTCCTGAAGTTCAAGCTCTTTAGTGATCGCATCATATTCGCGGTTATTACGAACATTGTTCTGCTGATCTTTATATTTTGTGATAAGAGCTTCTGATTCTTTTATACCAGATTTTCTTTTGTTGATTTCTGCTTCAAGCTCTTCAATTTTAGCCTCTTGCTTAGATTTTCTGGTTTTTAAACCTTCAAGATCGTCTTCAAGATCACCAACCTCTTCAGGTAGTGCCCCTCTGATTTTCTTGATTTCATCTAATTCTGAGTCTATTGTTTGAAGCTTGATTAAAGCGTCTAATTTTTGAGCTACTGTACGTTCCATTTATAGATAATTAACCGGATTCGAATTAAATTCGGATAAATTGAATGCAATATTAGTGAATTTTTTATATAATTTCTCTTTTATTAATTCTTTTGTAAATACTTCACTTTCATAGTGGCCGATGTCAGCAATAATTATTTTGTCTTCAGCATCAAAGAATTCATGATATTTAAAATCTCCTGTAATGTAAATATCGCACCCAGAACTCTTTGCTCTGCTTAATAAAAAACTACCAGCCCCTCCGCACAATCCAATCTTCCTCACCTTTTTATTAACGAGATTAGTATGCCTGATTGTTTTTAAATTTAATTTTTCTTTAAGCAATAACAAAAACTCCTTCGAATCCATTTCTTCCTCAAGGGTACCGATCATACCTGAACCGGTTTCCTGATTAACATTTGAAAGGTCATTTAAGTAGTATGCCATTTCTTCGTAAGGATGAGCATTTTTCGCAGCATTAAGAATATTTCCACTTAAATGCCTGGGGACAAGAACTTCTATTCTTTTTTCTTCTACTTTCTCTAATTTGCCAGATTCCCCAATGTAAGGATTGGCATTGTCAGTAGGTTGGAAGCTTCCTGTTCCCTTTACAGAAAAGCTGCAATTTTTATAATCACCGATTTGTCCGGCTCCTGCTTCACCCATCGCGGTTAATACCTTTTCAGCATGAGACTCGGGAACAAAAACTACCAGCTTTTGTAAGTTGTTATTTTTAGGCTGAAGGATTTTTAAATTACTTAACCCTATTTTTTCTGCTAATTTCGCATTAACACCGGTCACAACGTTATCGAGGTTAGTATGAATCGCATAAATAGCAATATCATTTTTGATAGCTTTTATAACAGTTCTTTCCACGTAGTTTTTACCGGTAAGGCTTTTCAGTCCTTTAAAAACAATCGGATGATGGGCAATAATTAGATTTGCACCTTTTTCTATTGCTTCTTCAACTACCTCTTCAACACAATCTAATGTGATCAGAACATTACTTATTTCATCTGAAGGATTACCAACAATTAGCCTGCTGTTATCATAGCCTTCCTGAAGTGAAGGTGGGGCCCAGGTTTCTAAATAGTTGATGACATCTTTTATTTTCGTCATATTGTAAATACTTTGCAGTTGAATTCAAAACTACAATATTTTAATTGCCATACCCAATGATGTTAAAGCATTTGCTCTGGCCATTTGCACTAATTTACGGATTGATAATTAAACTTAGAAATCATCTTTTCGATATCGGATATTCGAGATCTTTCAGGTTTGATGTTAAAACTATTGGTGTGGGTAATTTGTCAGTCGGTGGAACCGGCAAAACTCCAGCTGTAGAATATTTAATTTCAAAATTTAAAGAAAAAGAGAAAGTTGCCACATTAAGCCGGGGGTATGGCAGAAGAACTAAAGGGTTTTTAATGGCAGATTATCGCAGTACAGCTGTTGATATTGGAGATGAACCTTTACAGTTTTATTCTAAATTTGGTCAGGAAATCACAGTTGCTGTCGACGAAGAACGTATTCATGGTATTCCTGAAATTTTATATCACAGACCGGAAACATCGCTTATATTTTTAGATGACATATTTCAGCACCGGCACGTAAATCCTCATTTCCTCGTATTATTAACCACTTATGATAAGCCATTTTTTGATGATTATATTCTTCCGGTTGGAAGGTTGCGGGAGTCAAGATTTGGCGCTAAAAGAGCCGATGTAGTTCTAGTGACAAAATCTCCGGAACAATTATCAGAACAGAATAAAATTCATTTCAAGAAAAATATACTTAAGTATACGAAAAAAGAAGTTCCTGTCTTTTTCACAACAGTTGGTTATAGTCAGCCGGTAAATGAAAAGGGTCTGGTAAGGTCATATAATAAAAAAGCTGTACTAGTGACCGGAATAGCCAATCCATTACATTTTAAAAAACATCTGGATGGTATTACGGATATTCGTAAACATTATAATTATCCTGATCATTATAATTTCAAAGCTTCGGATGTGAAAAAATGGCTGGATTATTGCAATGAGAATAACCTTTCAGATATCGTTGTAAGCGAGAAGGACTGGATGAGAATCAAACCACATACTATTGATGTAAATAGTGAAAATGTGAATTTTATAATTCAGCCTATCTCAATGATGTTTATTGATAAATCAGAGGAAGATGAATTTCTTAATTTATTAGACTTCCGAATAAATGGTATCAATAAAGGATGATTTTTATAGGGTAGTTATGCACCGATGGTTATTTTTGCCAACAGTTATGAGATTGGGGAAATTTATTTTTTTATTAATTCTTATTTTTCAGGGATATGATTCCTTCTCGCAAATTCGTACTCCACGGGGTAGCGGAATGGGAAGGGACGAGTACTTTGATATGAATGAGGATACTGTTTCTGTTCCTGAAGAAGATGATGGGAAGCTCAAGCTTGATTCAGCCAAAAATCCTTATGGACCTTTCACTTTATATTACATAAAAGCTGAAGATGTCAAGAACAGTAAGGAAATTCATTACAGGATAGATACCACCCTCGGCAATTTCGGCAAATTTGAGATGCTCGAAATAATGAATTACGAGGCTCAGAACCTAGGTAATCTGGCTACCGCAATATTTGATTTGTATCCTGACTTACCTTCCACACCGGGATTGCGCTCCGGATTCACCGCTTATAAACCATATGTTCGAACCCCGTATCAACAACGGTTCTTTAACACCAAGGGACCTTTTACTGAAGTTGAAGTGTTGTTTGGCGGGGGAATAGAAACAAAGTTGATATTGCTTTTTCCAGAAATGTAAATGAGCGATTTAACCTGGGATTTAATCTTTTCAGAATCGCAGCAGATAAGAATCTTGGTCCTGTGAGGCGTTTTGATAATCAAGCAGTGGGGATTGCCTATGATCTAAATGCTAATTTTATCAATAAAGATAGTACTTATAGCTTTATGACCAGGTTATTCCGTCATTCTCATAAAGTTGCAGAGTCAGGTGGGGTGGCCAATTTTCTGGATGAGAATACAGCTCTTCAAGGCTTAAACGATCAATCAAGTATTACTCCTGCCCTTCAGGGAGCTGGTTCGAATTACAGGGTAGTAAATGGATATTTATTACAAACCTTCAGACCAACAGGTATTTTGAGGTTTTATCACGAGCTGGAATACAACCAGGAGAGAAATACTTTTACAGTAGAGCCTACAGATGGAAATCTGGCTTCAGGATTTTTTAATGATATATATCTGGATGAAGAAAATACATTTGACAGAGTATTTTTCACAACAATGAAAAATGAAGCAGGCCTTACAGGGGGCACGAACAGAGTTTTCTACAGAGCATTTTTCAAGCATCGTTATTTGATAATTGACTCTGAACAAATAGGAGGTACTGCTACTAGAAATGAACTTTTTCTGGGAGGATATCTATCTTATGATTTAAATCAGCGAAATAAGTTGTCGGGAACAGTAGAATATCTTCTTGGTCAAACGTATAACATCGACGCTTTACTAGAAACTGATTGGATTGACGCTGGTTTTAAAAGAATTACTTATAAACCGGATTACGTTTTTCAAAAATACCTGGGAAATCACAGGGGGTGGGAAAATAATTTTGAAGACGTATCAGCAGATAAATTATATGGTAAGCTAAAAATTAATCTTGGCGAGCAGTTAATTGCACCGTATGTGAGTGTGAATAATTACAATAACTACGTTTATTATTCGGCAGATACCCTTCCCGCTCAATTTTCTGAAAATTTTCAAGTTCTAAATGCCGGATTAAGTTTCAAATTCAGAGTATTTAAGAATGTCGGAATTGAATTAGATGGTAAATATTCTATCTTGTCTGATAATGCTTCAGAGGTGTACAGGGTGCCTGATTTATTTGGAAATGCATCTATATTCTACCAAAACTCTTTATTTCAGGGATCACTTCTTTTAAGGACAGGTTTTAGTGCAAATTATCGTTCAGGTTTTTATGCTATGGCATACGATCCTGCAATACAAAGGTATTTTATACAAAACGCGTACAAGAGTAAAGATTATATTATCGCAGATTTTTTCGTAAATTTTCAGGTAGATCGCTGGCGTTTTTCTCTTAAGTTAAAGCATTTTAATCAAGGGTTAATGAATGACGGATATTATATAACACCTGCTTATCCACTACAAGGACGAGTGTTTGACTTTGGAGTTAGCTGGTTATTTTTTGATTAAGTTATGAATGACAATATAGATAAAAGTGTATTAGGGCTTCATTTACCAACAGATCCGAGATGGGCTGATATAGCAGGGATGAATATCGAAGATATTTTAATTGATCATGCGTATTGTGAACAAAAAGCAGCTTCATCTTGTATTAGTTTGATAGTAACGTATCCTGATAAAGAAGAACTGGTTGAAATGCTTACACCGGTGGTGACGGAAGAGTGGTCTCATTTTGAAATGGTGATTGAGCAGTTAAAAAAGAGAGGGATGAAGCTTGGGAAAATGAGGAAGGATGAATATGTTGCTGCCCTTGCCAAGAAAATAAGGAAAGGAGGAAGCAGGGAGGATCAGCTCGTAGAGAAACTACTAATGAATGCATTAATAGAAGCACGTAGTTGTGAAAGATTTAAAATGCTTCATAAAAACATTGAAGATAAGGAACTAAGTGAGTTTTATTACCAGCTAATGATCTCTGAAGCCGGCCATTACAGAAATTTTCTCGAATTGGCGAAGAAATATAAACCTGAAGAAATGGTATTAAAAAGGTGGCAGGAATTGCTCAACGAGGAAGCAGAGATCATTAAGAATCTTGAAATAAGATCAGACAGAATGCATTAATCTTAATTTACCAATATGCAAATAAATAGTGTAGCAGTTTTTTGTGGATCTCGCCCCGGAGATAATCCTCTTTTCTCAAGATATGCAAGATATCTGGGAAAGTCTCTAGCTACAAGAAATATAAAATTAATTTACGGAGGAGGTAAAGTTGGGTTGATGGGAGTAATTGCTGATGCTGTCCTGGAAAATAAGGGGGAAGTTGAAGGAGTTATACCAAGGAGTCTGGCGCAAAGGGAAGTGGCCCATATGTCCTTATCACGACTGTATATGACAGATACCATGCATGGGCGAAAAGAGAGGATGTATGATCTTTCAGATGCTTTTATAATCATCCCCGGAGGTATTGGTACTTTAGATGAATTTTTTGAAATATATACCTGGTTTCAGCTTGGGTATCATGTCAAGCCTATCGTGGTGATCAATAGTGAAGGTTTCTACGATCACCTGAAGGCCCATATTGAAAAATGTGTAGAAGAAGGCTTTTTGTCAAAAAGTATCTACACTTCAGTAAAATGGGTGAACGATGTTGATGAATGTATGTCTCTTTTAATAGATAAATCTATCAGTTAACCTCAATTTTTGGTATTATTGAGGTTAATTAATGTGTAGAATTGCCAAAAATATTACTTTCGCTGACCGTTTCCGGCATTCTTCCGTTTATTTTATAGAATTACGATCACATATATGAAATATTTAATTACTCTCAAAAATGCAGCTTTTTTTGGCCTGACAACCATTTCTTTTATCGTGTTTGGCCAAATCCAAAACACGAAAAACGATACCTCTATTTATATTTCTGAAGCACCTGCCAATTGGTTTAATAAATCTTATGGGATGGATGCTGTACGAGGTGTTGAAACAGAATTAGCATATAAAATTCTAGAAGGAAAAAAATCAACCACTGTAATTGTAGCAGTAATAGACAGCGGTGTGGATCCTGATCACGAGGATCTTTCAGAAGTTATATGGATTAATGAAGATGAAGTTGCAGGAAATGGCATTGATGATGATGGTAACGGATATATTGATGATATTCATGGATGGAACTTCATCGGAGGTAAAGATGAAAATGTAATCCGGGATACCTATGAGCTAACCCGAGAATACAAAAGGCTGACTGAAAAATTTGATAATATCTCTGATAAAGATCGTGAAAACGATCCGGAATACGATTATTTTTTAGCTATTAAGAAACAGTTTGAAGCTCAAAAGGGACAAATAGTAAAGCAATACGAAGGATTTAAAGGCTTTTATTCAAGTTATGAAAGATATAGCAAGGCTCTGAAAAAGCATTTTGATACAGACAGCCTCACCAGTGAAATGGTGATGTCTTTAGAAACAAAAGATGAGTCTCTTTTAATGGCAAAAAATTTCATGGGATACGTATATTCCCAGGAAATCTCCCAGGATCAACTTGAAGAAGCTAAAGATTATTTCACCACAGCGATCGAATATGGATACAATACCGAATATAATTCACGAGATATTGTTGGTGATAGCATCGAGAATGTTAATGAAAAGTATTATGGAAATAATGATGTAGAGGGTGGTTTTGCATTTCACGGTACTTTTGTCGCAGGAGTAATTGGAGCAGTTAGAAATAACGATATTGGGATTGATGGTGTAGCTGATAATGTAAAGATAATGGCAGTAAGAGCAGTTCCTAATGGAGACGAGAGAGATAAGGATGTGGCTAATGCGATTTATTATGCAGTTGATAATGGTGCCAGGATTATTAATATGAGTTTTGGTAAATCGTTTTCTCCAAATCAGGAAGCAGTAGAAAATGCAGTAAAATATGCAGAAGCTAATAATGTTCTTTTAGTACATGCTGCAGGTAATAGTTCAAAAGATATAGATGAAAAGGATAATTTCCCAACCAGGTTTTATTTGGATGGAACTGAAGCATCAAACTGGCTTGAAGTTGGTGCATTAAACTGGAAACCAGAGAAGGAAATGGTGGGAAGTTTTAGTAACTACGGGGATCAAACAGTAGATCTTTTTGCACCAGGTGTAGATATTTATAGTACCTCACCTGATAATAGTTATAAAGTAGCATCGGGAACATCTTTTTCAGCCCCTGTTACCTCCGGTGCTGCTGCGATTTTGATGTCTTACTTCCCACATCTTAAAGCTTCAGAGGTAAAAGATATTTTAGTTGAAACAGCTACAGATCTTTCCGATAATAGTGTTACTCTCCCTGGTTCGGAAGATGAAGTTAAATTTGGAGAACTAAGTCGCACAGGAGGTGTGTTGAATATTTATAAAGCGGTGATGCTTGCAGAGAAAAAGATAGAAGCGCCCTTAAAAAAATAGAATATTAATTGATTTTAACCAATGAAAGGCTTCATATTGAAGCCTTTTTTTGATTATAAGCTTATAAAGTGTTGGCTTTAAGTTTAATATATATTAAATTATTGTATCTATCACTTATAAATATAATAAGCTATGAGAAAATCTATCTTAATTATTTTATTCACTGCCTTTTCGACAATATTATTTGCAGGAGAAATAAAACCACTAGATAAGGAAACAATCAAAAATATGACTGACCAGCAAAGAACTGAACGTGTCAGGTTATTAGAAGAAAGAATCAAGGAGATCGAAAATATGGATCTCAAATCAATGAAAAGGCCAGAGCGAAAGGATATCAAGAAGGAATTGAGAGGAATTAAAAAAGAAATGAAGCAGCACGCTAGTGGAGGTATCTATATTGGTGCTGGTGTGTTAATATTAATCATAATATTATTATTGATATTGTAATAAAATGTAGTCTTAACGACACTTTTATATTTAATATCGAAAAAATATAACTTTGTGGGGTTGTATGCTGTTTAAACAGATATGCGACTCCACTACTTATTTTATGCTGTATTAAGCATTTTTATAACGGCATGCGATCTTTTCGAATATAGTGCACATCAGATCACTCCCGATCAGGATGAAAAGGATGTTAATCTCAAAAACATCGATAGAATACTTTCATTACCAGTCTCAGATACATTAAAAATAGCTTTTATTAGTGATTCTCAGCGATTTTATGATGAGACTGAAATCTTTGTAGATTATTTTAATACTGTTTCAGAAGAATATGATTTTGTTATTCATGGTGGAGACATATCCGATTTCGGATTAGCGAAAGAATTTTTATGGATTAATGATATCCTTTCAAGGCTTGAAGTGCCTTATTTAACGGTAATTGGAAATCACGATATTCCTGTTTATGGTCATGAAGCATATAGAAAAATATATGGTCCGGATAACTATACCTTTACATGGAATGATCATCGGTTTATTTTTCTCAATACCAATTCTCTCGAATATGGTTATAATGGATTAGTTCCCGACCTGGGATGGCTTCAAAAACAGATATCTGAAAGAAAACCATCAGAAAAAATAATATTAATATCTCATATGGGGCCTGAAAGTGGCGAGTTTGATCCTAAACTTGCTGCCGGATACCGGTCTATTCTAAAATCTGCCGGAGATAATTTGCTCTTTACACTGCACGGTCATAGCCATGAGTTTAAAAACGGAATGTACCCACAAACAGATATTCCTTTTTGGGTAACCACGAGCATGGATAAAAGAGCATTTACAAAGGTCAGAATATGGGAAGAGGGATACGATTTTAAAAAAATTGAATTTTGAAAACTATATCGAAATACTTGTTGGTCATATTTTTTATGATTCCTTTTGAGTCAAAATCACAGATAGATCTGCAACCGGATTTTGTGAATTTTCAGTATGCCGGTAATTTTGGATTTATCTCTTTCGGCGGGGGATATGACCTACTGAAGCCCGAGAAACCAGCACATCTGAACTTAGGCTTTTATTTTGGTTATCTACCTGAGAAAATCGGGGGTATTGAAGAGTATTCATTGAACACAAAACTTACCTATATTCCAGATATCAGGATTGATATAAACGATAAGATCGATCTGAATTTTTTTAGTACCGGGGTTTTTATAAACTATGCTTTTGGAGATAATTATTTTAACAGATGGAGCTCTCAGTACCCTGATGGATATTACTGGTGGACCCCCTCAGTCCGTTTTGGAATATTTGTGGGGGGAGGATTAAACATAAAAAAAGGCAATACAAGTAAAGACTTCATCTCTTTCTACTACGATTTTTCAGCTCATGATCTTGAAATAGTGAGTTATATTCAAAATACCGAATATTTTTCACCATTATCTATATTTAATTTATCTCTCGGAGCAATTATCTACCTCAGGTGATCAATATAAATGATGTCTGATTAGGTTTTTTGTTTCTTCTTTTTAGCTGCAGGAAACAGGATGTTATTAAGTATTAATCGATATCCCGGACTGTTTGGGTGTAGATTCAGATCAGTAGGCTCTTCTCCAACAAAGTGTTGATAGTCTTCCGGATCATGACCTCCATAAAAAGTCCAGAATCCTTTTCCATACACTCCGTGAATATATCTTGCTTCTCCGATTGCCTCATTAGATCCCATAATTACAACATCAGGTTTAATAAGGCTTAATCTGAATGCAGTAGTCTGACCTATAAATCCTTTAACAACCCTTGTATGATTTTGAGTTAGCATAGTCGGTATCGGATCCCATTTGGCCGAAAACTTAAATAGATTGAAATAATCATTTTTTTCAGTTACACCTCTAGACTCAGGTTGCATATCAATATTGGAATACTCGTATTCGTATGGGTTTTTACTAATTTTAAAATCTTCGAAAGCAAAGGTATTCGTAAAGTCGAGCTTATTTTGAGCATCGGGTTCCGGAGGGTCGCCATCAAACATGTAATCAATCATATCAACCCCGTCTGCAGATAGAGCTATGTCATAGGTATCAGTAGCTGAGCACATTGCAAACATAAAGCCTCCGGTAGAAACATAGGTTCGTATTCTCTTAACAACCTCCAGTTTTAATTGAGATACTTTTTTGAATCCAAATTTTGCTGCTAGCTCTTCATATTCCATTTTTTGCTCGATATACCAGGGTTGATTACGGGCATTTCTGTAAAACTTACCATATTGACCGGTGAAATCTTCATGGTGAAGGTGTAACCAGTCATATTCAGAGAGTTTGCCTTCCATCACCTCTGTATCGAAAACCACATCGTACGGAATTTCTGCATATGTAAGAGCCAGGGTTACAGCATCATCCCAGGGTTGCTTACTTTTGGGAGAATAGACAGCTACCTTTGGAGCTTTCTCGAGCTTCATTATATCCATATTTGAAGCAGGACTACCAATCTCGGTTAAAATATTTTTATATTGCGAAGCACTAATCTTCTCATAGGTTACGCCCCGGATAATCAATTCATTTTCAATAGAAGGATAAAACTCTATCGCAAAACTTCCGCCTCTGTAATTGAGAAGCCAATCAGTAGGAATCTTTTTTTCAAGAACCCAGAAGGTGATTCCATAAGCTTTAAGATGGTTTTTCTGTGACTCATCCATTGGGATAAGTAAGGTCGTAGACCATGCCTGAAAACCAATAAAAATTAAAAATATATATAGTAAAACTCCGCGCATATCTCTTTCTTTAAAATTAAGACGATAAATATTATCCAACGGTTACAAGAATCCAGTTTCATTACCGCCTGTATAACCATTTATCCGTCTTCGTAATAAGATTAATGTGAATACCGGGCATTAACTATATTTAATTTAATAAAACAATTGCGAACTATGGACATTCGTGAAAATATTTCTGTTAGTCTGGATTCTATAAAGTCTAATCTTTTAAGATCTATCATTACTGCTGCGATTATCACAGTAGGAATCATGCTATTAGTAGGAGTGCTTACGGCAATCGAAGCAATGAAATCCAGTATTACTAACTCATTTAGTAGTCTTGGAGCAAATTCGATCGAGATAAGTTCTAAGCGAAATTACAACCGCAGCTCAAGAGGCAAAGAAGAGAAATCTTATCCAAAACTTACTTATGCTGAAGTTGAAGAATTTAAAAATAGATTCGGCGATGAGGAAAGGGTAGGTCTTTCAGTAGTAGCTACCTGGACAGCGGAGGTTAAAAGAGGATCGAAAAAGACTAATCCAAATACCCGGGTTACCGGGGGAGATGAAAATTATCTTGGCTTAAGGGGCTTAAATATAGCTGAAGGAAGAAATTTCACCACTTTCGATGTCGAGCGGGGTACTAATACAGCGATAATCGGTTATGCGATAAAGGAATCTTTATTTGAAGATTATGAAGAAGCAGTAGGCTCTTACATCTTTGTTCTTGGTAAGAGGTTTAAGGTCATAGGAACAACTGAAGAACAAGGAGGATTTGGAGGTAACAATAGTCAGGACCGGAGGATTATTATTCCAATTACTACTGCTCGATTACTCGTCACCCAGAGTCCTGAGTATGAAGCGACCATCAATGTAACTGATCCTACCGAAACCCAGGATATAATAGCGAATGCCAGACAGACCATGCGATTGATCCGGGAAGATCCCATAGGGACAGATGATTCCTTTACAATTGAGAAAAATGAAACTGTTGCTGAGCGGCTGGAAGAAATTGCCAGCTATATGAGAGTTGGAGGATTTACCCTTGGAGGAGTAACCTTATTGGGGGCAGTTATAGCTCTTATGAATATAATGCTGGTTTCTGTGACAGAACGAACAAGAGAAATAGGATTGAGAAAAGCCCTGGGAGCTAAGCCCAGTACTATAAGATGGCAATTTTTGATGGAAGCAATATTAATATGTCTGATAGGAGGAATTGGGGGGATAATTGCCGGTGCATTGGTTGGAAACATTGTTGGGTCCCTTATTGGTGAAGGGGGAGTGGTATTACCTGTAGTCTGGATTTTCTTAGGTTTTGCAGTTTGTATGCTAGTAGGGTTACTCGCCGGTTTTATACCAGCTAATAAAGCTTCTAAGCTAGATCCTATAGATGCCCTCAGATACGAGTAAGAATTTTTCTTAAACTGTTCGAAAAAAACAAATAAGTGTATCAAAACGATACACTTTTTTTGTTTTTATAAACAAGCGTTTTTTTATAAGTAATTGATATTTAGCTATTTGTGTTTTTTGGTATGATATTGTTTATATGATTACCAAATATTATTTATATGGCTAAATTATTATTTTCCTTCTTGACATTGTTTTTGACTCCTGATGAAGGAGAGAAAAAAGAAGTAGCTTCATTCTTTAATGAGAAAAAAAATCAGGCGGAAGAAATACTTCTAATTGATCCAGCGCTGAGAGATCAGACTAATACTGAGAATAGAAATGATAAGAGCTTGAATATATATTTTTAACAGTTGATTACATAGTATATTATCTATCCAAATCCATGGTTCCCCGCCATGGATTTTACTTATTCTACCATTAATCAATACTAACAGTCATTAAAGTTTTCCAAATTAATTAACTTAGTAAGGCAACCAATTCTTATATCCTACTGTACTGGTAATAAATCAGTGAAATTTGGAACTCGAATCTAAAAGTGAATTCAGGAAAATCCTAAAAGGCTGTGGCAAATGGAAAAAAGACAGCCAGAAGCAATTGTATCAATTGTACCATGGATATGCTATGAGCATTTGTCTTCGCTACGTAGACAATCGGGATGAAGCTGTTGAGGTCCTGAATGATTCTTTCTTAAAAGTTTTTCAGAATATAAAATCATTTGATCAGAATAAACCTTTTAAGCCATGGTTCCGCAGGATCGTGGTGAATACTGCACTCAATCATATTCAGAAATATAGTAAGCACGCTAATCACCAGGAACTTGATAACGCTTTAAATATTGGTGGGCAGGAAGAAATCGTTACCGGTATTTCATATCAGGAGATGCTTAAGGTAATCAGAGAATTGCCTCAATCTTATCGCACTGTTTTTAATTTATATGTTATCGAAGGATATAAACATTCAGATATAGCTTCTTTACTCGATATATCAGAAGGAACGTCAAAGTCTAACTTATTTAAGGCTAAGAAATACTTAAAGCAGGCAGTTAGTAAAATTTTTAATGAGGATTATGGAAAATAAAGATAATCTGGAAGAATTGTTCAGAAAGGGGTTGGCCTATGAACCGACAGACTATAGAGAGTCTGACTGGGAGGGTATGTCTGCGAAATTAGATGCTGCACCTGAGGCTCAGGTTAATAAGTGGAAGAAGATTTCATATGTACTCACAGGGATCATCATTTTGTTATTAATGTACCTGGGAGGACGAGAATATTCCATTTATAAGGAAAATTTAGCAGTGCTTAATGCCAATAATGAAGAGAATTATCAGGACAACGAATCAATATCAAATAATCAAAATTACTCTGAAGGTATATCAGAGCCAATTTTAGAAAATAATTCTACTTCCGGAAGCCAGGAATATATAGAAGGCAATAACTCTTATCAATCATTTAAGAATTCAACTGCAGGTGACCTGCATAAACAATATGGTAATTCCCCTGTTTATAATAATACCGGAATTGACGACGATTCCGGAAAGGAAAGAGATGCAAAAAGCATTAAGTCCGGAGGGGTTGAAAATAGCAATATTGGTGATTCAAAGGTTGTTAGTGGAAGTAACGTGAAAATGCTCGAAGCCTCTTCGGACTTCATTTATACAAAAAAGAAAACCAATCATTATAACGATTTAATTCATGAAAAACCTCAAATGATACTTTATGGGGTAAATAACGATTTTGTCGATCCTGATTCACAGGATAAGCTTCATCCGGCTATTTCATTAGCTGCATATGTAGCAGCGGATATGTCTACAGTGAATTTTAGCGGATTTGATAGGTTTGACGATCGATTGGGCTTTTCTATTTTTCTGAATTTAAATAGTAAATGGTCTATCGAAACTGGGGCTAATATCAGTAATAAATACTATTGGGCAGATGAAGGAGGTTATAGGACCGGAGGTTATTATTCAGATCCTGATCAAACTTATGGTGTTTGTGAGGTATTGGATATTCCTTTAAATGTCAGATATTATTTTAATACAAGTGGTAAAACACACTGGTTCGTTTCTTCAGGTATTTCAAGTTGGTTAATGCTTGAAGAAAGATATGATTATTTCTACGATTATAATCAATATGAAAACCCAACAGGATGGTACGGCGAAAATGAGAATTACCATTGGTTTGGTGTTCTGAATTTTGAAGCCGGCCTCGAACGCAGGCTAACAGATAAATGGTCAATTACAGCTTCACCTTATTTTAATTTACCTCTTAAAGGTGTAGGTAACGGGCAGGTCAGACTACTTAGCAATGGTCTGAAAGTAGGTCTAAAATTCAACTAAATCCAATTTCTAATTAAAAACACTAAAATGATGCTAACACGATTAATTTCAAGATTACATTATTTATTAATGATTCTCGCAGTAGCAGGAATGACGATTTCCTGTGATGATGACGATGAAGATCCGGTAGGTCCTTTACCAACGGGTGATCAAAAATCGTTTATTTTGTACGATAATTCATTCGATCCGTTTGGAACTGTATTATTTGAAGAATTAGATGATAATACTACCAGGGTCACTATTAATTTGAATGATAATACCGGGCCGCATCCGGCGCATATCCATTCAGGAAGTACTTTTGAACAAGGATCAATTGTTGTAGATCTTACAACTATTGAGAATGGGACAAGTGTAACTGTTATTTCAGAACTAAACGATGGGACTGGAGTTACATATGCTGATCTCATCAATTTAGATGGCTACGTTGCTGCTCATGTGAGTCCCGGAGACTTAACAGTTGCAGCCACAGCAGATTTAGGTCCGAATGAGGTTACCGGAAATATTGCTACCTATCCTTTATATGTACCTAATACTCTTGATCAAATAAACGGAGGAATATTCTTCGTGGAGAGAGGTGACGGAAACGTATGGGTAGCAGTAAGCGCAGAACCCGGAGTCGAAGGAATGATGCACCCAATGCATATTCATGATAATTCAGCTGCTGAGACAGGAGGAATTGCAATTACTTTAAATGATCTTAACGGTACGACTGATTTTTCAGCTACGTTAATTGAAGATCAGGATTTTGCTACGCTTTCATCATACAATGGATATGTAAATATTCATGAGAGTGCAGATAATCTTCAAAATATTGTTGCTCAGGGCGATATAGGGTCCAACGCACTAACCGGAACTTTTGTTGAATATACGATGGCAGAAAGGAATAATACGGGAGTGTCAGGAGTAGCTCAATTTTATGAAAGAGCCGGAGGTCATTCTTTATTAATGGTTGACCTAACCGGAACCATTGAGGGAACAGCGCATCCTTCTCATATACATTTTAACTCAGCTGAAGAAGGTGGAGGAATCGCCATCCCATTAACATCAGTAGATGGAACGACAGGAATGGCATTAACTACCATCAGAGAAGATGAAAATGGTGCTGTAACTTTCGATTCTTTAACTACGAGTTATGATGGTTACTTAAATGTTCATTTATCTGGTGAAGATCTGACAGTGGTATCACAGTCAAATATCGGAGGTAATGTATTTACTGGTTCTACTACTCAATATGCTTTTGCAGCTGTGGATGGATCAGGAGTAGAAGGTACAGCAACGTTTAATGAGCGATTGAATGGAAGCACGTGGTTAGTTCTGGAGATGACCGGAACTGCGCAAGGTAATACTCATCCTTCGCATATTCATTCAGGTTCTGTCGCAAGTCCTGGTGGAATTGCTATAGATCTAAGTTCTGTTGAGGGTGGGTCAGGCATGAGTATGACAAATATTGATCAGACAAATGCTGGTGACCCAATCACTTACGAAGACTTAACCACAACATATGAAGGTTATATAAATGTGCACCTTTCTGCACAAGATTTATCTGTAGTAAGTCAAACTAACATTGGAGCTAGTGCCCAGTAGAAGATAGAATTACAAAAGCCCGGGGATTAAACCCCCGGCTTTTTATACTTATCCCAGATTAAATATTGATTTTAAAATAACGATTAACTCATGTTGTAATCAGTTTACAAAAAACATGAGTATGGGATAACTATGTGCTTAATTAAAGGTTTTATTGTGTATAATTTTTTTAAAATCAACAGCCATCATCGAAAATTAAATAACAGGATCATGAAATGGATATATATAATTACACTATTAACCTCGATATCAGTTTCAAGCCAGGCTCAAAAGTATGTTGAAAGAGATGGTGAAGTTCACTTTTATTCTAAAGCTCCGGTAGAAGATATTGAAGCACATTCAGAGAAAGGACAAAGTATCGTTGATGTAGGATCAAACAGAATTGCTTTTGAAGTACCAATTAAAAGTTTCCAGTTTGAAAAAGACCTGATGCAGGAGCATTTTAATGAGAATTATATGGAATCTGATAAATATCCGAAGGCAACTTTCTCGGGAACTTTTTCAGGGTTTGATATAAATGCTTCCGGAAAACAAAATGTTAAGGCTAGCGGAGAAATTTTTATTCATGGAGTCAGGGAAAAGTGGAATGCAGAAGGGAAAATGCGTGTTGAGAACGGAAAAATCTATTTGGAAACAACATTTTTCGTGCTTCTGGAAACTTTCGATATCGAAAAGCCTAAAGTGCTTTTTTACAATATCGCTGATAAAATAGAAGTTAACCTCAATTTTGTTTATGATGAAATGTAAAATTCAAATACTTCTGGCTGTAATCATGTTTATATCTGGTTACAACATTAATGCACAGGATGATTTATTAGGTGAACTTTCGAAGGATGATGAGGTATATCCTGTAAAGGCTACTTTTAAAGGTACCCGGCTTATTAACGGCCATACTATTGAAACCAGAGGAGCCGGTAATCTGGATTTTGTCATAATGCACCGATTTGGAAGGCTAAATTCAGGTATTGATGAGTTTTTTGGATTAGATCAGGCAGTAATCAGGCTAGCTCTGGATTATGCGATTTCAGATGATGTCAGTATAGGAATCGGTCGTAGCAGTAGTCCTAAATATCTCGACGGATACATCAAGTATTCATTCCTCAAGCAAACTCCCGATCAATTCCCTTTTAGTGCGACTGTAATTAGTAGTGCTGCATTAGATATAAATATCAGAGAGCAGCAGCCCCCTGTTGAGGACAGAATGAGCTATGCGACTGGCGTTTTAATTGCCAGAAAGTTTAATTCCGCATTTTCCTTACAGATTGCTCCCTATTGGTTGCATAGAAATGTAGTAGAATATAATGAAGAAAATGAGGCGTTCGCATTAAATCTTGCTACCAGGGTAAAGATTACCAAAAGAATGGCTATCACCGCTGAATATTTTGCAAGATTAAATGATTCTGCCTTCCCCGATAATACAAATAACGCGTTTGGAATTGGTTGGGAATTGGAAACAGGAGGACATGTATTTCAATTAATCTTCACTAATAATCTCGGTATGGTTGAAAATACCATTATCCCTGGTACAGTGAATGATTTTTTCTCCGGAGATATTCACTTCGGGTTTAATATTTCAAGAGCTTTTAATTTAAAAAGAAATAAAGATGAAAAATCTTGGTAAAATTTTATTAATGACAGCGATTATAATCAGTTGTAAGTCAGAAAAAAATCCAGCTCCGGGAGGGAGTTGTGAGGAACCTTTTGATATCACGGTTAGTAATATAATGCCGGCAAATTGTGATGCGGAAGATGGATCATTTGAGTGGACCACTAATCCGACAAAAAATATTGCTTCTATGACAGTGGGAGGACAAAGTGTAACGGTGTCATCAACAGTTGCTGATCTGGCTGCCGGTATATATGAACTGGTGTTGGTTGCTGAGGATGGTTGTGAATCGACAGTAAATATTACTATTCCTTCAGAAAGTGGACTGACGGCTTCATTAGATCAGATAAACGCAACAGATTGCGATGTAGATAATGGTTCTGTTTCGCTTTCTGCTTCAGGTGGTACTGAGCCTTATACCTATGATGTTGACGGTTCTACAAACCAGACCGGGTCTTTTGAGGGACTGACATTTGGAGATTATACGGCAACAATAATAGATAATAATGGATGTGCCGCAACCGTGAATTTTAATATAGACGCTTCAGTTTCTTTTAGTACTGATGTTGAGCCATTAATCCAGAATAATTGTGCTGTGTCCGGTTGTCACGTATCAGGGACGGGCAGAGTTGTTTTAGCAGATTATAATGATATCCAATCAAATGCAAATAATATCAGGCAACGAGTAAGTACAGGAGTAATGCCTCCACAAAATTCCGGATATGATCTTACTCAGCAACAACGAGATGATATTGTCTGCTGGGTAGATGCAGGGGCAAAAAATAACTAAATATTCTTCTTCCCTTTAGCACTTAATCGTGTCCATAAAGATTATCTGTTAAACCTGCCTGCGTGGTCTTTATATAAAGGGAGGATTAGTGATCAATAGAGGCTTTAATTAGCCTCTATTGTATTTAAAATAAATATCGTAAACCAAAATAAAAGTTTCTTCCAGGTGCACTAATTCCCGAAGAGTACGGTCGGTAATGCAAGTCTGCCAGATTTTCCAATCCGGAATTAATTGTCAGGTTATTTAAAACATTTACTGATCCCCCTAAGTTGATTGTCGCCCATCCCAGAGCACCATCTTCTGTATATAGATGAGTTTTATTTTGTTCAGAAGGGGCTAAATCCTTAAAATCGATACCACCCTGATACCTCAAGTCGATATAAACATCCCATTTAGAACGGTCGTATTTTAGTGAAGTTCTTCCAA
Organism: Mangrovivirga cuniculi; assembly: GCF_005166025.1. Classification (NCBI taxonomy): domain Bacteria; kingdom Pseudomonadati; phylum Bacteroidota; class Cytophagia; order Cytophagales; family Mangrovivirgaceae; genus Mangrovivirga; species Mangrovivirga cuniculi. Next base: position 3,207,180 of record NZ_CP028923.1, on the reverse strand, counting down.
AAAGTGGAACGACATGTCTAACAGGTTCACCATCGGAAGTTTCACCATCAGAAATTGTCAGGGTACCGGCAAGGGATAAATTGTCATTGATAAGATATGAACCATTTATGGATAATCCGTAAATCTGCGCTTTACCGACATTTACTTCTGCCTGAACTCTACTTATAATGCCATCGTAAGGAATAAATTCTTGTCCATTAAATGTGAAATCCCTGCGTTCCATTGCATTAACAAGGAAGCTATAAAAAGCAGCAAATTCAAAAGTGAATTTATCAGGATTATAGGCTTTATACCCTATTTCAAAACTATGGTTATATTCTGGTTCGAGATCGGGATTCGGTACGACCACATTACCGGGTTCTGAATCAAATACTTTGGCTGCATCATCTACATTTGGTGCCCTGAACCCTGAACCATAGCTTATACTCAGATTGTGAATATCATTAGGCTGAAATATAAAGCTGGCTGATCCGGTAAGTGCACCATTTTTATTAGTAAACCCATTATCCGGAAAGCCTGCATCTCCAAAATCAACTGTAGTTTCAATATAAGTATATCTTAAACCTGCATTTATTAGCAGTTTTTCAGAAAGATGATATTTTGCAAATGAATAAGCAGCAGCTGATAAATAATCAGAACCTTCTGATGGATATCTCGTGGAGCTAGGTGTTATTTCACCTGAAACAATATTTTTTCTTTCTGCATCACTAAAAACATCATTATGGAAATATTCCAAGCCATAGTACAATACCCATTTTTCAAAATTCTTTTCAAAATCAGCATTTAATGAATAAGCCTTTACGTTTTCAGTTCGTGTTCTAAGACTTTCATTTTGAAACTTCCGATCATTTCTACTTTCTTCATAATCCTGGTAGGCTAATGTGAGTTTGAATCTGTCAAATGCAATAGTTGGAGTGTTGAATTTTAGTTTAATACTATTCATCATCCATTGCTGCGGTCCGTAATACCACTCTGCATTTTCCGGACTGCCATTATCTTCCAGAATCAGCCTGTCATAACGGGGGATATCACTTGTTGAACTATAGTAGAAATTTATGCCGGCATCGATTCTGTCAGAAATTTTAAGTTTAAATTTCTGAATGAAAGAATATTGATTGTAAGCAGAAGGAATCTGCTTTTCCGGATCCGGATTGTCAATAATCTCGTCATTAGCATCAGCTGAAGGTCTTACATACCAGTCTCTTTTAAAGAAGTTTTCATATCCATCGGGATAATTAGCTCCGGCTCTGAGGTTATCAAAGTCAGAATAAGATAATGAGGTAAAAGATGCTAACTTTTTTCCGGCGATATTCAGAGAAATGTGGCCTGTTTTTTCATTATTAGCAGTGCTATACCTTCCTGAAACACTTCCAGATACTTTTGTGCCTTCAATACTAAACTCAGGATTGATCGTATGAAAATCCATTACTCCACCAAGTGCATCAGAACCATAGATAAGAGAACCAGGGCCAAATATTACCTCAGCACTTTGTAATGATAACGGATCGATATTGAGTACATTTTGAAGGTTGCCACTTCTGAAAATCGCATTATTCATTCTTACACCATCAACTATTAAAAGCACTGAATTGGCTGCGAAACCACGAATCATCGGACTGCCACCACCAAGCTGGCTTTTCTGTACAAATACCTGGCCTGTGGCAGCAAGCATATCAGCACTGGTTTGAGGTTGTATATCCATTATGTCCTGAGCATCAATAGATGCCATCTGTTGAGGAACATCTGATTTAGGTTGTTCCCATTTGTTTGCAGACACCACGACTTCATCGATCTTGATTACTTTTTCCTCCAGGTAGATGATTTTGTTACCCTTCAGCATATCCTGCTTGGTCAGGGTGACCGGGTAATATGAAGAATGGTTAATGTTGATCAGTTCATCTTGTTTGAAAACAGACAGATCTGCTATACCTGATTCATCCGTGATCACCTGGCTGGTGCCATCAACAGATGTAATCGTAGCACCCTGAACCGGTAATCCCGTTTCTTTATTTATTGTTTTAACATTCTGTGAAAATACAGATATCGAAGAAAAAATATAACTAATGTAATAGACAGAAGTGCTTTTTTCATAAGCACAAATATGTATAAAAAGAGGTCGTTAACCGAATGTTACTTAAAATTTTCAATTATTAGTGTCAATATCCCGGCTGTTAATAACTTTGGAAATAAGCAGCTAGTGAATTCATGCCAATAATCAGATCCGACTATAAAAAACCATTTTATTTATTTAATTCTCACCTGGAAACAATTATTCCATCCGCTCTCCGGAAAGTTGATGGTGTAAATTATGACCGGCAACGTCTTGAGTTAGATGATGGTGATTTTCTGGACCTCGATTTCCTGCTTCACGATCAAAGAAAAGATAGCATTCTAGTGATTTCTCATGGTCTTGAAGGTAGCTCTGACCGTCCTTATGTAATGGGGCTTGCGAAATTATTTTTCGAAAATGGTTTTGACGTTTGTGCCTGGAACTGCAGAAGTTGTAGCGGAGAGATTAACCGGCTTCCTCGTTTGTATCACCATGGGGATACTGATGATCTCCATTACGTACTGGCAGAGGTACAAAGACTTTACAATCATAAAAACATTATCCTTGCCGGGTTAAGTATGGGAGGCGCGATGAGCTTAAAGTATGCCGGCGAAGACAGGGAAGAGAAAATTAAATCCTTAAAAGGAGTGATAGCCTATAGCGTACCGACTGATCTGAGAGGAAGCAGTCTTACATTGAATGAAAAAGGAAATGGATTTTACCGAAAGCGCTTTCTGAATAAGTTGAAGAATAAGCTCTTATTGAAAAAAGATCAATTTGATGGATTGATCGATTTTTCTAAAATCGATGAGATAAAAAACTTTCAGGACTTTGATGCACATTATACTGCAAACATCAGTGGTTTTAATTCGGTTGATGAATTTTATGAAAATGCATCTTGCGGGAATTTCATTGAAGGGATAAAAGTTCCCTCGCTTTTAGTAAATGCGAAAAATGATCCGATTCTTTCTGATTCATGTTATCCGTATAAACTGGCAGAAAGTCATCAATACTTTTTCCTCGAAACTCCCAAAACAGGAGGCCACGTAGGATTTATGCAGCGAGGTGATGAATATACCTGGTCTGAAAGAAGAGCATTGAAGTTTGCCAGGGAAATATTATGAGTCAAATGGCATGGTATACTTTTCTTTATAAAACTGAGTTCTCCAGGTTTCAAGTATTTCTAATGGTTTTTGTGGGATATTTTGGAGCCTATATTGCTTCTGAAAAATAAATTTAGAAGCACTTTCGACCGGCACTTTTTGATAAAGATGATCGGTTAAATGGTGGACAATTTTTAATACAGTTAATCCATCAAATACCTCATAATACTTTTTAAAACGGGAATGGTTGTTAGTTGCGGCTGATGATGCTGTTTTGATTTTTTCGATCAGATCATTTTCATTCAGGTATTCCATCAAATCAGGATGAAGGATTTCCCTGAGGTGAGTTAAATGAAATTCACTGATGGCATTTCCACTATTGAGTATTTCAAATAGAGGCCTTAAGATGTAAAAGATTTCAGGGCAGTATGTTTCAATTTCCTTTCCATTGGTGAATTCGATCATTGCTCTGCCCGTTCCGAAAGGAACTCTGTCTGATATTCGGGCCTCAGGAAAAATTCTGGTATTATGAATTTGTCCGAAGTTTCCCATCGGGATTATCCGATGCAAAAAGTAAAAATCTTCTCCGGCCTTCCGTTTGTTCATTCCACCAATAGTAGCATAAGTATTAGCTCTGCAAGCCATGCTGCTTCCCACCGTATGGTAAGCATAAGGGTATTGTGCGTATCTTAAAGCAGCTATATAATAATGCAGGTGACTTTCGTAAAGAATGATTCCTTTATTGATCAGGTCATTGTCTGAAAGAGGATGTTCAAAAGCAATTGAAGCACCGGGTGATTTTGGGTTTTCTTTAAAATAGCTGATCACACTTTCCAGGAAATTGTCCTGACAAGTGGCATCAGCATCAAAACAAATTATTGGTGCTGCCAGGCTGTCAATATTTTGTAATTTCCTGAAAGCTTCATCCATCCCGGCCTTCCTGGCCATTCCGACGCCGGCAATCTTATTTTTTATTCTGCAAATATTGCCTGCAAAGAACTTAAGGTTTTGATTTTTATTGTTTTTAATCCAGGATGTTATTTCCTGAAATTGGTTTACGTGAAACTGAGCTATTTTATTATCAACATTTTCCGGTTCATTGATAACTACGAAAATGCAAACTTTGAAATCAGTAATATTATTAGAAAGAGATTGAAGACTTTTTAGCAGATTCTCCTCATAAAAGGAGGGTAGGACAACAATTGCGTCGGTGTCTTGATGAATATCTCCTTCAATTTGATATTCATCAGTAGCATATCTGTTCAGGTATGTTGAAAACGTTTTTTCAACCTTCATCAGGGAGCCAGTCTGGTTACTTTCCAGGAAAAGTCTTTTTGAAGGTTATATGAAATTCGGTCGTGAAGACGATTTGGCCTTCCCTGCCAGAATTCCAGCATTACCGGTTTTACTCTGTAGCCGCCCCATTGTTTGGGTTTAGTTACCGTTTTACCATCAAATTTTTGTTTAACCTGTTCATGTCGCTCATCCAGGATAACTCTGCTAGCGATTGGTTGAGACTGAGGTGACACCCATGCACCGATCTTGCTGCCTTCGGGCCTACTATTAAAATAATCTTCAGATTCTTTTTCAGTTAGCCTCTCAGCGATTCCTTCAATTCGGACCTGTCTTTCCAGCTCACCCCAGAAAAAAGTCAGAGCAACCCACGGGTTTTCATCTATTTCCAGGCCTTTTTTACTTTGATAATTGGTGAAGAACTCAAAACCTCCATTAGAAATTCCCTTCAGGAGAACAATTCGACATGAAGGCCTTCCATCGGCAGTAATTGTTGATAATGACATGGCGTTTGGTTCCAGAACTTCTGATTTGGCAGCTTCCTCAAACCACTTTTCAAATTGCTTTACAGCGTCCTTGTCAACGCCATCAATATTTAGGGAATGTCTTGAATATTCTTTTCTGATATCGGCTATATCCATGATAAACGAATTCTAGTTATAGAGAGGGTAAAATTGAGAATACCTTTGTAAATCACCAATATAAAATCAATTATTCTTTGGTTGTTTAATAATAACTGGTTTGTTTTAGGTTGGTTAAAAATAATATCGAAATATCTTTTTATACAAATGAAGTTAAGTTTAGAGGTGTCTGTGGAAAGCAGCCCGGAATGGGTTGAAGCTGTCATGAATGATTTTGATTCATTTTTACAGGACCACGCTAATTGTGAGCGGAAAGCTTCATCGATGGCGATGAGCCTCGTGGCTAAATATCCGAATAGAACTGAAATAATTCCTGAATTAATTGAAACGGCGATCGAAGAGCTTGAGCACTTTGAGGATGTGTATAAAGTTATGGAAAAACGGAATATTCAGCTGCCTCATCAAATAAGTCAGGATATTTACGTTAAAAAGTTAGTAGATAAATGCCATAGTGGGAGAGAGGAAAGATTCAGAGATCGATTATTGCTTGCCTCTATTATCGAATGCCGGGGCGCGGAAAGATTCAGGTTGATCTATGAAGCACTTCCTGAAGGAGAGTTGAAAAGCTTTTATCATCGTTTATGGGCCTCAGAAGCTAAACATGGTAATATTTTTGTTAAGATGGCCTTGCTGTATTTCCCTGAAGATGAGGTTTATTCAAGGCTGGATGAGCTGAATAAAATTGAAGGGGAAATATTAAAAGAATTACCAATAAAGGCAGCTTTACATTAGAATATTATTGATTATATCAAAAAATATGGTTAAATTAAAAGTAATAGCTCCTTAAAAAGATTATTAAAATAGTAATGAAAAGATAATTATGGAATTCTTCCCCAAACCAGGATCAGTTAATCCGGAAAAAGGTTCTTTTCTCTTATCAGAACCCTTCCTTCCGGATCCGAATTTTGAACGTTCGGTGGTATTGCTTTGTGAGAATAATGAGGATGGGTCCTTCGGATTTGTGCTTAACAAACCTTCGATACTTACCTTAAGTGAAGTGCTTGATGAGGAAACGGCCATTGATATACCTTTGTATGTCGGAGGTCCAGTTCAGCAAGACACACTTCATTTTATTCATCGAAGGCCTGACCTGGTAGATGAAGCAGTGCCCCTTGGGAATGGTATCTTTTGGGGTGGAAACTTTGAGCAGGTAGTTGCTTTGTTAAGGTCCGGGATATTCATTGATGAAGATTTTAAGTTTTTTATTGGTTATTCGGGCTGGTCGGAAGGTCAACTAAAAAAAGAACTCGAAGAAACATCCTGGATTGTATCTGAGGAAACAGATCCTGAGATCGTATTTAATCACGATTCTGATCAGATCTGGGGAGATATATTGAAGAAGATGGGAGGAGAATTCAAGATGTTTGCAAATTATCCACAAGACCCGAGATTAAATTAAGCTGGATTTTATAATTTTGGGGTAAGTGGTTTTATAGAATAATAACACTGTCATGACAGATAAAGAAAAAAATGAGCTAGCTGGTGAGGATTCAAAACAAGAGAATCCTGTGAATGAGACTCCTGAGAGTCCGTTAGAAACTAAAGCTGAAGATCAAGATCAAAAAGAAGAGGAGAAGGAAGTTTCCGAACCTGAAGAAAAGCAGAAAGAGGAGCCTGTTTCAGAAAGTGAAAAAGGCGAGACTGAATCTGCTGAATCAGATCAACCGGAAAGTTCTGATGATCACGATGAGGAAGATGATCACGACGAGGATCATGAAGATGATGATGATCACGATGAGGAGATCGATTATCACAATCTTTCAAAAGAAGAGCTTCTTAAAGTGGTAAAAGATCTTGCAGCACTTGATAATATGGCTAAAATAGGCCGTGTTCTCAAAGAAGTAGTTCCTATCTATGAAGAATATAAAGATAAAGAACGACAGGAAGCCCTTGATAAATTTATTGAAGAGGGAGGCGAAGAAGACGGCTTTGATTATAAATTTGATAAGGTAACTGAAGAATTTGATGCAACAGTCCAGTTACTTAAAGACCGCAGGTCTAAACATTACCGTTCTCAAAAAGAACAAAAGCAGAAAAATCTGGATAAGAAAAATGAGATCCTGGAGAGATTAAGGGAGATCGTTGATAGTGAAGAGACCAATGTCAGCATCAATCAATTAAAGGAAATTCAAACTGAGTGGAAAGAGGTTGGCCCGGTGCCGGGTGGATCAGCAAAGTCACTCTGGGCAAATTATAATGCACTAATCGATCGTTTTTACGATAACAGAAGTATTTATTTTGAGCTTAAGGAACTTGACAGAAAAAAGAACCAAACGCTCAAAGAAGATCTTATTAAAAGGGCAGAGGCACTTGAAAATGTAGAGATTCTGAAGGATGCCATTGCAGAATTAAATGAACTTCACGAGGAGTACAAACATGTTGGTCCAGTGCCAAAAGAAGTACAGGAAGATCTTTGGACTCGATTTAAAGCTGCCTCAGATAAGGTTTACATGCGTCGTAAGGATTATGTTGAACAGCTTAAAAAGGACCTTAGCGAAAACCTGGAGAAAAAGTTGGCGCTTGTTGAAAAGGTTAAGCCATTTGCTGAGTTTAGTTCAGACAGAATTAATGACTGGAATGCCAAGACCAAGGAAATTCTTGCCATTCAAAAAGAATGGGATTCAATTGGTGGCATGCCTAGAAATAAGGCTAAAGAAGTAAATAAAGAATTCTGGGGATCTTTTAAGTCCTTTTTTAACAGTAAGGGTAAGTTCTTTAAAGAACTCGAAAAGGAAAGAAAAGAAAACCTTAAGCTCAAGGAAGAACTCGTAGAAAGGGCAGAGCAATTAAAAGACAGTACCGATTGGCACGAGACTGCTGCAGAAATGAAGAAGTTGCAGGCAGAGTGGAAAAAAGTTGGTCCTGTTCCTCAAAAGGTAAGAGAAGAAGTATTCAAAAAGTTTAAGGCAGCTTGTGATACCTTTTTCCAGAACAGAAGGGAGCAAAACAAGCAGTTCGATCAGAATTACGAAAAGAATCTTGAAGCGAAAGAAAAGGTCATTACTGAGATTCATGATATGAGAGAGAAAGATCTTAATGACATCGATAAGCTTGAAGATAAAATGGATGACTTCTTTGATATCGGATTCGTCCCTAAGAAAGATATAAAAGCCACTCTCGATAAATTTATTCATGCTGTAGACCAATATCTTGATGAAAGTACTGAAGTAGACTCCGAGGAGGCTGCCAGAGTGAAGATGGTTGCCCGCTTTGGAAACATGAAAGGCGATAAGGCAGAGAGAAAGATGGTCAGAAAAGAAGGAGCCATCAGAAGGCAGATCAGTAAACTTCAGGATGACATAGTGAATTGGAAAAATAACATGTCGTTTTTTGCTTCTTCAAAGACAGCAGATAAGTTATTAAAAGACTTTGAAGATAAGATCGAACAAGCTGAAGAAAAGATTATAGAATTAAAGGAACAGCTTCGTGTTTTACAAGATCTTGAAAATGAGGCTAATCCTGATTGATCAAAAAAATACTTTAATTTTTTTAAAAAAAAGGTTGGTCAGTTAAGAATAGCTTACATATATTTGCATCGCATTTGAGCAACAAGGCACGCCCCCATAGCTCAGCTGGCCAGAGCAACTGACTTGTAATCAGTAGGTCGTTGGTTCGAATCCGACTGGGGGCTCATAAAGTTATAAAGACCCATATCTATTAGATGTGGGTCTTTTTTCTTTTGTAACCATTATCGGATGAGAACCAACGAAGTTGGTTTGAAATCGAGGTACGAGATTCACGAGGGGATGTGCGGCATGCCTGTGGGTATGAGTAATCCGACTGGGGGCTCTTAAATAAGAAAAGAGGACGAAAGAAGCGAGAGCGGAATTTGGCCTCTTTTTTTATTTCTTCACACTTTCAACCTCAAACTTCACACTTATTAATGTTTGACTTTCAAAAATTAACTGTTTACCAAAAGGGTAAATTGTTTGTCCAGGGAATTGATGAATTATTATACAGCGTTACAAACGCTGATCTCGATCCACCCTCGTTACGCTTCGCTAAACAAGGGCGATGGGGCATTATTATGGTATGTAACATTTGTAATTGATGTAGCTATTTCGGTTTAAAATAAAAAAGTACTAACAAAAGACAAAGCAGCCATCGTCCTCGTTTGCAACGAGGATGCTTGAGGCTGGCGATTGTATCGCCATTCAAATAACAATTACATCTAATAAGCCTTTAGATTTGGTGTAGTCTCTTGCGCTGCTATATCGATAATCTTCTGGTACGTCTACCAAACCATTTCTAAGAGGATTTTCATGGATATAATGAATTTTTTCCCAAATATCAATAGTAGAATCTATTTCAATGCAATGATTGGAATCTTTCCATACCTTGTATTTTTTAGCTCTTTGTGTCTTCCTTGCTTGAAAATTAAATCTGTCTAATAACCATTCCCTTCTACTCTCATTTATTCTATCTATCTCTTTAATAATTTCTTTTGAAGTGAACTTCTTGAAATCTCTTAGAAAATCAGAAAATTTATATGGTGTAGTTACGGATGCAATTATGTGGATATGATTAGACATTATTACCCAGCTATATAATTCTAATCCTTTGTTCGAAATACAATATTGAAGTGATTCAATAATAATATCTCTATATTCTCTTCTTGTAAAGACGTCAATCCAATCAACGACTGTCATCGTGCAAAAATAAATACCATTTTGATTATCGATCACATATCTATCCCCAGACATAAATAAAGAAAAATTACAGGTTGTATTAAATACCGTTCTTAATTTAATCCTCATTATGAAATTCTAGAAAATATAAACGTTTAAAAAAGTCAGCGTTACAAACGCTGATCTCGATCCACCCTCGTTACGCTTCGCTAAACAAGGGCGATGGGGCTCCTAAATAAGAAAAGAGGACGAAAGAAGCGAGAGCGGAATTCGGCCTCTTTTTTTATTTCTTCCAACTTTCAACCTCAAACTTCATACTTACTAATGTTTGACTTTCAAAAATTAACTGTTTACCAAAAGGGTAAATTGTTTGTCCAGGGAATCGATGAATTATTATACAGCGTTACAAACGCTGATCTCGATCCACCCTCGTTACGCTTCGCTAAACAAGGGCGATGGGGCTCACGAATAAGAAAAGAGGACGAAAGAAACGAGAGCGAAATTCGGCCTCTTTTTTGTTTCTTCACACTATCAACCTCAAACACATTATCAACTACTGCTTCTGCTTGACTGTGTACTTACAGGCAAGGTAATCCATCAATTCGGATCACAGATCCTATGATAACAGTTCGATATTACAAATGTCCAACAGCATTTACTCTTGCGAAAGTGCTTTACATGTAAGCAACATTAATCCATTTCCTTTTTTAGTTTATGGATCACTTCATTCCATGGCTCTTCACCCATTCTTTTTTTTGCTTCCTTATTAGCTTCGATGAGTAATTCCATTGCTTTCTTTTTATCTTTATCTACACCAAACCCATTGTAGTAATAAAAAGCCAGGTCAGCTTTAGCAACGAAGTTACCAAGTTCGATGGCTTTATTAACAGCATCAATAGCTTTTTGAGGATTATGAGATCCATTATCTTCGGACATATAAACCTTAGATAATTTTAGATAGGCTCTGTCTGAAAAACGCTCGTTTTGAGTGAGTTCTTCCAGTAGGGAAGTAGCAAAAGTGATATCCTCAGGCTTGTTGTCGATAATAAAATCTGCTAATTCGTATTTTTCGTCATGGTCACCTAATTCGATTGATTTCTTTCTCCACTTAATTACTTCTTCAATATCAATATCATCCTGGAATGAATAATAATCAGCCAGTTCAGCAGCAGCCTCAGGATGTCCGGCTTCAGCAGCTTCTTTTAACAATTCAGCAGCGTATTGATTCAGATCTTCAGAATAGTCATCATCATAAGGCGAAGTCATCAAATTGAACGCATACCAATACACAGATCCTGGATGATCCTTAATAGCTGAAATATCAATTGATTTATAATTCTGATTATTTGTCTGCGATACCAGTTCGATAGTTTTCTCGAACTTTTCAAAGTCATGAATGGAAAATGTAAAAAAGGGTTTACCAAAACTTTCATCAGCCATGAAAATATTATGTGGTGGCTGATGATTGGTTTTGTAGAATAAGTATTGACCGTCCTCATTATCTGCAATCGCAAACTCATCTTTACCAAGGATATTATCGCGGATTAATTCTTCCGTTTTTCTTACTGCTTCACTAACCGGCCAGAAGTGCCAGTCTTCAATTTTAAAATAAATTTTGAAGCCATCTTTAGAGTTCTTATCAATGAATTCGAGGTATTCTGCGGGTAGTTTGTCAGTCATGATTTAATTGGTCGATTCTACGAAATTTTTAAAGCTGTCCATATATCTTGCAGTTTGTTTTTTAAAACTACCCGGCATAAACCATCCCATCAACCTCATAAAGCCTTTTAATTGAAATTCCTGTTCAGAAATATACTTTGTTTTGTTTTCAGATATTTTTTGAAACCGGTTGGTGTTTTTATTAACAACCCCATTTGCAACATATATACTTGAGAATTCATCTGGTAAATTTCTTCTGGTAATCGTCTCGATCATTTCAATTTCCCGGTTGTTCATGTTGAAAACTAATTTCGCTTTTGCTCCTTCTTCGCCGGGTGTTCCGCTGATATGTTCATAACTTTTTAACCCGTCCATCCATTTATCCATGTTGTCCGGATTGTCAAATTTAGCGACAACTTCATGGAGTGGTTTGTTTATTGTTTTTTCAATGGTGTATTTCATGATGTGGGTAGGTGATTACAATATAAATTAATCAATTAAGGCTTATTTTATATTATTTTTTGAGTTAAACATTTGTTCCGGCAAAATTATTCATAATTTGAACCCACCACTGCCAGTCATTAGATGAATACATCAATAAATGTTGACATAGCATAATGATCAATGCAGGCAAGTAAGTGTATTTTATTTCTTTACTTTTTCTTTCAGTAAAGAGAATCAGTAAGATTGCTATTTCAATTAACAGGTAAGAGTATGTTAACGCAGTATTAAACCCATCTGCAAGATTAAACACGAAAAACACACGGGTTAGAGCCGGTATGAAGGGAGCAAAAATAGTACATACCATAAATCTGGCATGAAGTTTCAGGCTTTTTCTATAATATATTCCCAGTGAATAAAAAGAAATAAAGGCAATAAGGGTTGTTGCATCGATAAAAGCTAATTTATAGACTGTGCCAGGAGGGTAGCTTGCCCGGTTTATAATCATATTCTTCATCATTGTAATACCTGCAACAACGATTATAGATACAATTAGTATGGATGTCCAACCGATCACCCTGTGAACTTTTAATTTATTATATCGATACGTTAGAGGCTGGATGATCAGAAGGACCATCCAAAGAGTGGCACTTACACCATGTACATGGTATATCCAGGTAAAAGTAGAAAATCTTGAGGTGACTGATTGTGAAAAACCAATTATCACAGCAAGTAGCCCTAGTGAAAGAAAAGCGAATGAATTTTTATAAAAAGTATTTCTGATTTGTAAAGATTTGTAAGACACAGCCAGATCGTTTTTTCTAAATTAATATACGATCTGGCTGATTGATAGTCAAGTTATTGATTGAAACCTAACTTTCTGATTTTTTCTTGTATTAAAGCCTGTAACCAAACTCCAGGGAGAGTTGGTATCCTAGAAATTCATTGTTGCCCAGAAGTAATCCTAAAGGTAAAAACTGGTAAGTCATTTTTCCATTTTTACCTAAGAGTCTGAATCCGGCCATGATAGAACCTCCATAATAATACTCTCTGAAATATTCAGTATCAACATATGTAAAGCCATCTTCACGAGTTTCGATTATTCCTCTTGAGTAATTAACGAAAATTCCGGGTTCTGCTATGAATGCAAACCTGTCTATTCTAAATAAATCGGCAGAAAGTGATATCTCCAGGGCAGAAGATCTAAAGTATTGTTCTGGCAGATCAGTACCAAATGGTTTATAATTTCCAAATATAAAATTTCCACTGAGTCTTAGCCTTCCATTGTTAGTTAAAAACCGAGAATAACCTATTTGCGTAGAAAATGCCAGGCCCGTTTCACGATGTCCATCCTGAGAACTAATTCCCACACCGACTTTTATTTCATTTTTTAATGCAGGATGTAGAGATTCAGATTGAGCGTGGATATTTGGAATAGTAACACAAAGTAACAGTAGTAAAATCAATAATGTTCCTCTCATAATCATAGTTTTGGTTGATAAATTAATACTCAGCAAATAAAAGAGAAAAAAATGGCTTTGTGAAATCTACCAGGTTATTATGATGTGAATATTTATTTATACAAGTATCATTTTCCTTGTATTAAATACATATGACTTTCACAAAATATTTAAATCCTGTTTTGCCGGAAGTATTAGTAAATCTTAAAAGAATCATCTTCTAATTAATATATACGTAACCGTTATTTATTTAGTAAGTAATAATTACACCAGAATATACCGTGGAATTGCCCAAAATTTATTATTTTAAATGATAATCAAATTCTATAATACGAAATCTATTTACTATATCTAAGCCGGATATTAAATGTAATATGGTTTTCGAACACTAAAAAAATGGATTTCTGTTTATATAAAATCATTTAGTTACAACCTGTTATTTAGGGAAACTTAAATCAGATTATCATGAATATCAATCAGATGTATAATGTCCTGTGTCTATCAATAATAGTTGTCTTAAGCTCAGGCTGTGGAAGCAGTATTAATTATCCGCCAATATCAGAAACTGAAGCAGAAAATTACAACCCGGGTCAATTCGTCTGGCACGACCTCGCTACCTCAAATCCGGTAGGAGCCATGAAGTTTTACGGCGATGTCTTTGGTTGGGAATTTGAGACCCGGGGTAGTGGTGATAATCTCTACCATGTTATAAAGAATCAGGAAAAATACATTGGAGGGATCTTTCAATTAGCTCAGGAATATGGTGATAAAAGTGAATGGCTGGGATCCATCTCGGTACCAAATATAGATGCTGCTATTACATTTAATGAATCTAATGGAGGTAAGACTATATTTCAGGTTGCTAAATTTGATGGGAGGGGAAAAACAGCCTTGATTCAAGATCCACAGGGAGCCATTGTTGCCCTTTTAAAATCGTCTACCGGTGACCCGGATATCGGACCCGGAATGGATAATGGATGGCTATGGAATGAACTCTGGACAACGGATCTCAATAGCTCGTTGAGCTTTTACAAAGGGTTGGTGCAATATGAAACTGAGAAAGTAGAAGAAGGGAAGGCTCCGTATTTCATTTTTTCAAGAAATGGAAATAAACTGGCTGGGGTGATTAAAAACCCCATAGAGGAAGGAAGAAGTGCCTGGATGCCCTACATCAAGGTAGAAGATGTCAATCAGGTTGTAGCAAAAGCTGAGGCAGCAGGAGCGTATATTATGATGAAGCCGAATAAAGATATAAGAAAGGGAAAGGTCGCCGTATTGATCGATCCGCTGGGAGCACAGTTAACTATCCAGGAGTGGCCATTAGAAAATTAAAATAACGTAATTATGAAAATGAAGAAAAAACGAATAGTCTATGCATCAATTTTATTATTGGTTTTCGCATTAAGTGGCTGTTCTAATATGAGGTGGGGGACTAGTGCCGGAATAAGTATGGACTTTGGTCCTAATGGACCCAGGGTAAGGCCACACATGGATGTGGATTTGTATAGTGGAGGTAGGTTTTAGAATATCATATCATTTAAGATCTACCACTACCTTTATTAAATGATGAAAATCCTGTTTATTTTTTATGTTAAACATAAGGATTCAACTATTATCTAAAAAAAGAAAGGATAAAATGATTCGATATGCCTTATCATTTTAGTTTCTGATTTAATTACTAACTATTAATACTTAATAATAAAACTCTATTGTTATATAATAATATTAGGAATCGATTTTAGCATATGTTATCATAGTGCAAAAATTATTCTACCATGAAAAAATCATTTTTCTCTTTCATATTATTTATGACCTTTAGTCTGGTTTTTAGTCAGGAGCATATCGAAACTTTTGATAAAATATTAGAACGATTAGATGCAATAGAAACGGCTTCTTATAATAGCAAGACATCATCTAGCGCACCTGGAGACACACTTGTTTTTCATACTTTCAAAAGGTTTGTGAATATGCATGTGAATTCTAATGATTCTCTTGTAGGAGCTTCATTCCGAACATCAGCCTTAGATGACCATAATAAATATAATTTTTGTTATGATGGTCAATACATGGTGAGATTTGACTGGGAAAACAGAATTGCACAAATCGATACGCTGACTTCAAATGCCAATATGGTTCCTATGGCGCCTTTCTTTATAAAAGTAAAATCGTTAATTCAATATACCGAAGAAAATATTGATAGTGCTTCAGTAAAATATACAGAATACCAGGATTCGATAAAAATCAATTTTACCTTCACTGATAAGATGGTTGAAGTTATGAGATTAAAGCCTTTTGTAAGGCAAGCTAAAGGAAAGGTTTCAAAATATATTTTGGTCGTCGATAAAAACTATCTGCCTTTTAAACTGATTAGAAAAATGCCACACCAGACAAGCTGGGAAGCTTGTACGGATATCCGAACCTCAGCAATTAAAGACTTTGAATTTAGTTCTCTGCTACAGATTCCTCCTGATTTTAAAATAAAAGGCAGACAGATGGAAACACCAAAATCTTATGCCCTCGAAGGAGTTAAAGCACCTGAATGGAAACTTAAAGAAAGTCATGGTGATAGTATTTCGCTGAATGATATTGAACAAAAAGTAATATTGATTCAGTTTACCGGAATTGGGTGTGGACCCTGCCATGAATCCATTCCCTTTCTAAAAAAGTTAGCGGAGGATTATAGTGATAAAGATTTTGAACTAATAAGTATTGAAACCTGGAGTAATAATATTGCTGGAATCGAACGGTATAAGGATAGAAATGAAATGAATTATAGCTTCTTAGTATCAAATAAAGAAACAAAGAATGATTATAAAATAGATGGAGTTCCCTCATTTTTTATTATCGACGAGAATAAGGTTATTAAAAAAGTTATCGTCGGATATCAAAAGGATAAAACCGATAAAGAAATTACACGATTAATTGAAGAGATGTTGTGAGATTATCAGAATTCTTTATTTCCTTTTTATCGGTAGAATTACTAAGTTAAAAGAAAATGCCCAATACGATGAAAAACATATTTATACCTATTTTAATTACAGGATTGTTGATTTCTTGTAAATCACCTAATGATGCTTCGAATGAAACAGAAGAATCTACATCGGTAGAATTGGTTGAGGACAAATTATCAACTGATGCCGATAAAAATTTTAAGCCAATTGATACCGAGGAAGCACTAATTTCTACATCGTTAATGGCGGCACCGAAAGATGCCCGTTCAGGGAGTAAAGTTATCGGGTATAACATGGAGGGAGAATTTGTCACTTTGCGAGAAGGAGATAATGAGTTTATTGTATTAGCGGATAATCCAAACAAAGAAGGATTTAATGCTGCATGTTACCACAAGGACCTGGAGCCATTTATGGCAAGAGGTAGAGAATTAAGAGCGGAAGGTAAGAACCGTGATGAAGTGTTTGAAATTCGGGGAGAAGAAATGAAATCAGGCAAACTGAAGATCACTCCGGGATTAACTTTACACATCTATTACGGTCCTGATGAAATGTATGATCCGGAAACATACGAGGTAAAAGATGCAAAGCTTCGCTATGTGGTATATATGCCGTATGCTACACAAGAATCTACAGGATTACCTAAATCTCCATCTGCTCCAAACCATCCGTGGATCATGGAGCCGGGAACCCATAGAGCGCACATCATGATTTCGCCATTATCGAAGGATGATAAGAGATAAGGAATGATTTGAGTTTGATCTTATAGCTTATTTAGTGCCGTAAAAATTATTTCGGGAGTCATGTTTTTATATACCAGTTATTGGTAATGTGGGATTGATATGTAGTACTATTCAAAACTAAAAAGCCTTTAAAACCAAACCATGAGAATATTTGTTCTAACAATTTTGGCATTAATTTCCAACATTATCCTGGTTGGACAAACCTCCCTGACTGACTATCAGATTAAATTGCTTGATAGCATTGCTACAAAGGATGTACCTGAAAACGCACCTGGAATTGCTACAGCGATCATCCAGGATGGGGAAGTGATTTACGAAAAGTATGCAGGGTTAGCAGATTTATCAGATAGCACAAGAATCAAAAATTCTACTCGATTTAATATTGCTTCAAACGGAAAACAATTTACCGCATTAGCGGTCCTCAAACTGATTGATCAAAATAAACTAAATCTATCAGATGATGTCCGAAAGTGGATTCCAGACCTTTATCCTGATATAAAGGAGAAGATCACAGTTCGAAATTTACTAAATCACACGAGCGGTGTTAGAGATTGTTATGATTTATGGTCTTTACAAGGTTATACCTGGTGGAAAGAGTCTTTTGATAATGCCGATGTATTGCAGTTAATGCGAAAACAGTCTGAACTGAACTTTAAGCCTGGTACTGAATATTTATACAGCAATACGAATTACATTTTATTGGCATTAATAGTAGAAAAAGTCTCGAATAAAACTTTTGTGGAATACACTAACGAGATGTTTGAGCAACTAAATATGCCCAACACATCTTTTGAGTGTGATGCTTCCAAAATACAAGGACAAATAGCCAGGGCATATTTTAATTTTGGAACCTGGACAACCTATGACTGGAACTGGAATGTTTGCGGTGACGGCAATATTTTTTCAAGTTTGGAAGATCAGATTCAATGGGAAAAATTGATCCAGGGAAAAGGTGAAACAACATTCGACAGGGAAATTATCTCGAAGAGTCAGCAAGTTATCGAAGGATCACAATTTGAAAATTACGGGTACGGTCTAGAGTTTGGCGAATATAAATACATGGAATATAGATTTCACGAAGGAGCAACAGGTGCCTGGAAAGCGACGGTGATCAGGTTTCCAAAAAGAAATATTTCGATGTTGACCCTGACCAATACAGGTAAAGCCATTACCTCTAATCAGACAAGACAAATGGCTGATGTGGTATTTGAATTGGGTTCAGAAGACTCCTACTTTGCCACTAAACCATCCTCAATTGGTGAATATGTCAGTGAGGAGGAAATTTTGGGGACCTATTTGACTGAGAATGATTTTGCATTCACATTCGTTAAAAAAGGAGATAAGGTATTCTTGAGAAGAGTTGGTAGAAGTGATGTTGAATTAGAACGAGAAGCAAATAATATCTTTCGACAGAAGTTCGATCCTGATTTTAAGCAGGAATTTACGACCAATTCTCAGGGTGATATGCAAGTAACAGCTTACTATATCAATCATGCGCCTTATTCCTTGACTAAGACAAGTCAGGTAGAAGAAGATTATGAGTTTAAAATGTTAAATGGCGAATATTTTAATCCGGAAACAAACACTACTGTTTCTTTAAATCATCTTGAAGGGGTGAATTACCAGGTGACATTTCGGGAAGATTATAAGACCAATGGTTTACTTGTATCTGATAATAAAATGATAGTGGACTTTTACAGTATCGAATTTCTGGATGGAGATTTAATATTAAATGGTGATCGGATAAAGCTGTTGAGATTTAAACGTAGATGATAATTAATAAGCCGAATTTCAATTTCTATATATTAGATAATGCTTGAGTTTTACAAAATTGCTGATTCAGAAAACAGAAATAATCAAAATCATCTTAAAGATTCAATGTTTGCTGGTGAAATCGAACATGATGTTTTTAATAGGTTAGTGAAGAAAGGAATTATTGACAAGAGATTTGATTACTTCACTGACTTTAGATGGGGATCGGATGTTATTAAACAGATAAAAAATAAACTAACAAATTTTGAAAATGATTCAGATATTATAATTCTCGCTCGAATAGTGAATGTTATAAAAGAAGATGACTATGGATTAATAGGTTATTGTGATTGAATAATATTATCATTTAAAATAATATTAACATTATATAAATCCATAATAACTTCATTAAAAAGAAAATTGAGGAAGGCACTTATATCTTTTGTTTTAGATAAATACTAGTCTAACAAAGTAAGAGCCATATTTAGCGAATTCATTAATTCCTTTTTATCTGGATTAATTTTTGAAACCACTTTTAGCCCATTGTATAATGTGAATAAAAGTGAAGCGATTGATTTAAGATCCTTACCTTTTTTGATTTGTCCTTCTTCTTCACCTTTCTTCAAATAAGTATAAAATAGGTTGGTAAAAGTTTTTCTGTTTTCTATTAGTAGGTTTTGTACAATATCATCACCAGGAATTAGTTCGGTAGTAATATTTACCACGAAACATCCCTTTTTATCTTTATCAGACACAGACTCTTTGATAGCAATTTCAAAAAGTTGTTTAACTCCGGATTTTACATTTGGTTCATTTTCAAAAAATTCACTGATTCGCTCAGTATTTGTCTTACGGTAATGCTCAAAGGCTTTAAGGAATAGTTGTTCTTTATCACCATAAGTATCGTAAATACTCGCTCTATTAATGCCTAAATGATTTACTAAATCGCTGATAGAAGTAGCAGAATATCCCTGCTTCCAAAACAATTGAATTGCCTTAGTTAACACTTCGTTTTCATCAAATAATTTTACTCTTGGCATAATAAATTAAGTGGAAGTGATTATACACTTCCACAAAATTAAAATATTGGAACTATCATTCCAAAATTACTCAAAAAAAATTAGGCGAGTAGAGGATTGACATTTATTCCACCATCGATATTATATTCTCCTCCAGTAATAAACGAAGCATCATCAGATGCGAGAAAAGCAACTAGTTTTGATACATCTTCAGGTTTACCAAAACGCTTTAAGGGGACTCTGTTTTGCATAGCCTCCGCAAATCCATTTAGTTGTTCTTCAGGCATTCCTGTTTTTGAGAAAATAGGTGTTGATACAGGACCTGGATTAACTGCATTTATTCTAATTTTTCTTGGAGCTAATTCAGTAGCTGCTGTTCGTGTGTATGAATTCAAGGCGGCCTTAGAAGCAGCATAGATAGCTGTATTAGGCATTCCTGTATAGGCGTTTACAGAAGATAAGTTAATTATTGAACCACCATTATTTATAATAGGTAAGAATTTTTCGATAGTAAATACAGCACCTTTAAAATTAATTCCCATTTGGTGATCAAACATTTCTTCACTAATCTGACCTATTGGAGCTGGCTGAAAAATACCTGCATTAACAAACAAGATATCCACATTTTCAAATTCATTTTTAATCTGGTTTATCAGGTTATCAATTGCTTCAAGGTCACTGACATCGGCAACTAAACCTTTAACCTTAAGTTCATCTGCTGCATTTTTAACTTTTTCCGAATTCCTGCCTGTTATTATCACAGTCGCTCCTAAATTTTTAAGTTCTTTGGCTGTTGCATAGCCTATTCCACTATTACCACCTGTAACCACAGCTACTTTGCTATTTAATGTACTCATCTTTAATAATTTTAGTTTATAGAATAACAGAACGTTCGTTCCAATACAAATGTAGGTATTTTGGAACGAACGTTCTAATTAAAACCGAGAAATTTTTAATCTTTAATTAATGGAGTTAAATATATGAATGACTTTTAGATTAAAATGATATCTTTAAATACAAACATCCTTAAACCTGAAAAGGCTTTCAAGTAGGTAAGTTAAAAGTGAATTTAAATCAAATTGAGCATAGAAAAAGCATATAATTCCTGGGCTGACCAATACGATTCGAACGATAATAAAACTCGTGATCTCGATGCAAAAGCAACAATTGAGACCCTGTCAAAATACAGGTTTACAAATGTGCTGGAATTAGGTTGTGGAACAGGGAAAAATACTCAGTGGTTACTGACCAAGGCTGAACGAATTATCGGGCTTGATTTCTCTCTGGAAATGTTAAACCATGCAAAAAGAAAAATAACAGACAGGAGGGTTGAGTTCAAACTAGCTGATCTTACTAAAGAGTGGGATATAGAAAATCAATTTGCAGACCTGGTAACTTCAAGCCTTACTCTTGAACACATCGACGATTTGAATCATATTTTTAACCAGGCATATCAGAAACTGTCTGAAAATGGAATTTTTTTCATCAGTGAATTACATCCCTTCAAACAATATACAGGAAGTAAAGCAAAATATAAGACAGAAAGCGGGGAAGAGGAGTTGGAAGTTTATACACATCATTTATCAGATTATCTTGACAATGCATTAAGAAATGGCTTTAAGCTTTTGGTAGTAAACGAATGGTTTGATGATAAAACGAGGAATGAGCTTCCGAGACTAGTAACGTTTGTTTTTAACAAGAGAATAAAAAAATAAAACAGGCTGTCTATTTAGGTAGCCTGTTTTATTATGGAGCTATAAATCAAATTTCTCTTTTGATAATTTAATCGCTATTAATATAAATCAGAATTATTGAGTGCAAGTAAGATTTGGTTTTGGTTCCGTCCAATTTGAAGCATTCAAAGCAAATGATTCACAGTCTTCAACTAGGTCAACATTCCAAGTAGATAAATCCTGATTGAAAGTTGATGCTCCGTAAAACATTTTAGACATTACTGAGACCTTACTGACATTCCATGGGGAAATATCCTGATTAAAATTTTTTGCCAGGTAAAACATAGATCCCATGCTTTCAATATTGCTTACATCCCAGGAAGAGATATCCTGATTGAAATCAAAAGCACGAAAAAACATACCCCACATAGAAGTTACATTGCTTACATCCCAATTTGAAATATCCTGATTAAATGTAAACGCATCCCTAAACATACCCTGCATATCTGTAACGTTACTTACATTCCATGTAGAGATATTGCTATTAAAACCTGATCTTTCAAACATTGATCTCATATTGGTTACATTACTTACGTCCCAGGCAGATAAATCCTGATCGAAAATTGAAGCGGCACAAAACATATTAATCATGGTGGTTACTTTACTTACATTCCAGGATGATAGGTCTTGATTAAACTTATTTGCCTGGTAAAACATTAAATCCATTTTTTCAACGTTACTTACATCCCATGAAGAAATATCACTATTGAAGTTGTTTGCATTTCTAAACATGCCTTTCATATCAGTTACGCTACTTACATTCCAGTTCGATATATCTGAATTAAAATATTTGACCTGCCAAAACATATGTTCCATATTTTTTACGTTGCTAACATCCCAGGTAGAAACATCGCCATTAAAATTAATAGCAAAAGAAAACATGTGGTACATTGTAGTAACACTACTTACATTCCAGGTAGATAAATCCTGATTAAAAGATTTCGCATTTTCAAACATGGCACTCATGTTGTTTACTTTACTTACATCCCAAAATGAAAGATCCTGATTGAAAGATTCTGCTCCTTCAAACATTTTACTCATGCCTCTTACGTTGCTTACATCCCAATTTGATATATCTGAATTAAATAAAGAATTCTCGAGAAATAAGCTATTCATATTTGTGATTTTAGTGGTAATCACTTTCGTCAAATCCTGATAATTATCAGCTAAGGATTTTAATCTGGAATAATCTACGACTTCGTACATCTCACCGTTGTAAGGGTATTTTAATCCAACTTTAGCCTCTGGCACACAATATAGGGTAACGCCATTTTCGGCCAATTTGATCATATCTTTGCCATCTACGAACTGAACTTTTATATTCATATCCTGATTGACAGTGACAAACAACGGGTTGTCAATAGAATTAACATCTCCTGACCAGCCATTAAACACAAACTCTCCATTAGGGGTAGCGGTTATCTCAATTGTTTCACCTGGAGAGACCTCCTTTGTAGTTAAAGATACTGAGCCCGGACCCTCTACTTCTACTGTAACCAAATGGGTGGTTTCTACAAAATTAGCCGTGATGTTGAGATCTTTATCCATAGTTAAAGACAACGGATTTTCACTTGAGACAATGTCTCCCGTCCAACCCGTAAAGTCAAATCCAGAATCTGGTGTTGCGATCACTTCTATGGTTTCACCAGATTTAACCTCTCTCGAAGAAGGAGTTACAGTTCCTGGTCCATCTACCTGTGCTGTTAAAGTGAAAGATTTAACAACTTCATCATTTTTACAGCTTGATACACCCAATATTAGAGCAAATAAAAAAATGTAATACTTATTCATTAATGTTATTGTTTTGGTTTTTAATTATTGTTGATATAGTATAAAAGCAGTTTTATTGGATTAAAAACTAAATAATGCCTGGTTGCGATTATTGATTAACCTTAAAAAATATTGGAAGGCAAATGTAATAGTTCAAGACGAAATGAAAAATAATTATATAGAAATATTGTAATACAAGAAGATTTATTGTTTATTTTTCATTTAAGATTATTTTATCCTTTTTAAAGGCTGATTAAAAATCACATCTATTATCACTAGAAATGAAATATTATATAAATTCTTAAGAGTTCAGAAGAAAGACAGAAGCATAATTCAAATAATTGGATGGAGGGAACTTAGAAGAATACTTTATAATCTTATAGTATTGATTTGCGGTATATTTTCTCTCACAATTATTTCAACTATTGTAGATTTAGAGCCAGGTTAGGATTTGCAGGAACCTCTTGCAATTATTTCATTTGCCATTCTTTGTAATTTAGGATATTCGTTACGGTGGCTAACAGAAATTTTTTATTCAAAAAACCAAAAAATATAGTCCGAAAATGTTTTAAAATTGGTCTGTATTTTACTTTGTTTTGGGTTTTTCTTCCTGCAATTATCCATCTGATATTTTGGGTCGGGAATGGCTTTAAAACGATATAAATAATAAAAAAAAAGATGAAAGTAAATATTCCAGGGCTACATAATTCAGATGAAAACCATTGGCAAACTTTATTAGAAAAGACTCATCCCGAAGATTTTATCAGAATCAATCAGGAAAACTGGGACCAGCCGGAATGTAATGCCTGGATAAATAAAATTGAGAGAGACTTATTGACAAAAAATCACTTAGACCTAATATTAATCGGTCACTCGATAGGTTGTATTGCTATTGTAAAATGGGTTGAGAAATTCGGACACGCTATTAAAGGCGCTTTACTTGTAGCTCCAAGTGACTCTGAAAACGAAAATTACCCATCCTATATTAAAGGTTTTACCCCGATACCAAAATCTAAACTTCCCTTTCCTACATTAGTAGTTGGCAGCACAAATGATCACGTCACTACAGTTGAAAGAACCAAAGAGTTTGCAGCTAATTGGGGAAGTAAATTAATTATGCTGGAGGATGCCGGACATATCGAACCTAAAAGTGGTTTTGGACCCTGGCCACAGGTTGAGGTTTTAATAAAGGAATTAGAATAAATACTACAAAAAACTCGATAGGTATGAAGATATAAAAATCACTCTTTCACAACCAAAGTCTTCAGTTAGACTGTCCAAATTCTCTTCCAGTTCAGATATTTTCTTTATCGTATATGATCGATAGGTTTATTTTGCGTAATTTAAAATCAATCCGTTAACAAAATAGTTCATGTCGATTAAAAAGATTCTTTCAGTTATTTTTCCTATGATGTTCGTTTTAGTGGGAGCGGGTTTCTTGTATGTACAGGGGTTATCAACCATAAAACAATATATCAGGCAGCAGCAATTTATCCAGGTTGAAGCATCAGTGAAGAAAGCAGATTTGAAATGGGAAGAGAGTTGGTCTGATAGTATCAAGTATACGATTGATGTTATCTATCAATATGAAAATAATGGAAATATCTATGAAATAGAGCGTGAAATAGTTGAAACCGGTGATTTAAGCAATCATGAGTTAACTAAAAGTCGCAAAGAACAAGCTGTCAATAATTTAAATAACTCACGTATAATTACTTTATCTGTTGATCCCAATAATCCTACACGTTACCAGGGATTTAATCAAATCGACACAAATGAATTTATGGTATCTATCCTGGTTCCAGCAGTTTTTATACTTGTCGGACTCTTTGTTACCTTCCGAATATTAAAAAGTAAAAAACCGATTGAGAAGAAGTTGAGTCGTCCCTGGATGGAAATCCCTGCCTGGAAAGAAAATAATATAAATTGTGATACTATTTCCAGGCAAAAAGGATCGATGACTATGGCAGTATTTTGGATTTTGTTTTCTTTTACAGCCTTTGGACTATTTATTTCACAACAGGGATTTGAAAATCCATATTTTTTACTGGTTGGAATTTTTCCTGTGATCGGTATTTTTTTACTGTACGGAGCTATTTCGGAAATTAAGAACCTTAAAAAGTATGGTACAGCCTGTATAGAGTTAGATCCCTTTCCTGCTTCGATAGGAGGTCATTTCGGAGGAATCATAAAGTTTAAAAAAACGTTGCCCGATGAAAGCACAATTGAAGTTAAATTAACCTGTGTCAAAGTAGAGTATTCCGGAAGTGGTAAAAACAGAAAGAAAAGAAAAACTTTATTATGGGAAACTACAGGATTTGCCTACCTGTCAATGAGGAAAAATGAGGCAAAGATCCGATTAGAAATACCAGATCATTTAAAAGAATCATCAATAAGCAGCACAGGTATTCACTGGAATGCTATTTGTACAGTGTCTTATGATGATGATCATTTTTCCCGGCATTTTAAAATCCCTGTCTATCGGACAAATGAAAACTCATCTATTGATGTTGATTCAAAAAATCATCCGGATACCAAAAAGCATGCTTCAGAGCTCATTAACGAGGTTACTGAATTTACAAAAAGAGGAGAAGAATATTTATTAAGGTTTCCAGCTTTACGAATCTTGAAAAAGCAGGTAGCCATTGGCCTGGCTATAGGAGCTGCGTTATTAGGAGCTGTGATTGTTAGTATTTTGTATGGTTCAATACCCATTATAATGTTGCTATTTATGAGTTTTTTCGGTTTAATTTTCTTCGGATTGGCAGCATTTGAAGGAGGTTATACTCTATACGTAATACTAAGTCCCCATAAGATCACTACCGAACATAAATGGTTAGGTCGTTCCTTTAAAAATAAAAATATACCAGCATCCTCCATTCATAAAATTAACATTGAAGATTACACCCGCACCAGTTCAAATGAAAGGGGACTTATTTCCTATTATAAAATCACCGTAGCTGATGAAACAGACAAAAATACAGCCATTGCCATTCGGTTAAAAGCCAGGTCAACCGCTGAAGAAATGAAGAGCTTTTTTGAAAATTATTATAAAATAAATGGTGAGAGGAATAATTGATAGCAATTCGATAATTCCAAAACATTCTTCCTGTGTCGCGATTGGTGATTAGAATTAAGAAAGCCGATTATATTGCATTCCTGTAATGAGGTATACAAGGAGCAGTGGGATAATTAACAATTCTTTTTGAAATTGAGATTACTCAATTTACTTTTGAGATTTAAATCAACCACAAGATTAGTCATTTTATAGAATTAGGATACTGTAACTATGAGAGTATTATTTTTATTTATTTTTTCGTTTAGCTCAATATTTGTATTTAGTAAGGAATTAACTCTATACTATAATGATTCCGGTGAATTAACAATCCCTATTCTAGCCACACATTATCGTGTTGCTTCTTTTGATTCATTATACGAGAATTTTGATGGAAGATCATATGAATACGACTTAAATAATAAGCTAATTAGATCCTATGAATATGATAACGGAAAACTAACTGGTATATATCTGAAAAAGAAGCAAGTCGACTTGAATGATCTTGATGATGCTGCCAGGGTTGTTCTGGAAAATAAACATGCTTTCGTTCAAGCAGAGTATATCCGTAAAAATGATTATAAAGAGATCAAAGATAAACTATCTCCTCTCCCTATTGGTTATTTTTTAGACTCTTCAGATGCCAAAATGGTTGATTCTTTAGGTCGTGACAATGTTAAAATTGCGGAAGAGAGAGCTGAATTCCCGGGAGGAATTCAAAAAGTAGGTGAATTTTTATCTGTCTACCTTGAGTACCCTAAAGAGGCCCGGCAAGCGGGAGTTAAAGGTAAAGTGCTGGTTGAATTTGTTATAGATGTTGACGGATCAGTAACAGATGCTAAGGTGGTTAGAGGTATTGGGCACGGATGTGATGAAGCAGCATTAAGAGCTATTAATAGCCTTCCAGATTGGAAACCGGGATATCAACGGGGTAAACCAGTCAGACAACGGATGGTTTTTCCGATTACATTTAGATAACAAGTATGTCTTATCGTATTATTTGCAATTAGCATTCTCGTGCCTATTCAATGATATGTAATAGTATTCACGCGTTTAGATTTGCAATATAACCAGTGGAGAGTCGCCCTGGAATTTAAATACAGTAATAATTAAGAAATAACACATGAAATACATTTTTTTTATTCTCCTTGGACTGAGCTTCTATCATACAAATGCTCAGTTTGCTTCATCATACTCAAATGGCCAGCCTGACATTAAAACAGAATTCCCTTACAATAAGGCAGTGGTAAAGGGTAAAAGGCCTAATGCTAAAGAGAAAAAATCAGGAAAGTATAAATACTTCAATGAACTGGGTGAGTTAATTCGAATAGAAACTTATAAAAAGGGTGAGTTAATTTCATACAAAACCATAAGACCTCAGGCTTACTACTATGATAAGGATAGTAACTTAATAGAATTTCACCGATATGATGTGTTTGGATTTTGTGCCTCTTCATCAGGAGATTTTTTCGGAACCGGAGGTCCCAAAGATTGTATTGAAAAATATATTTATGATAAAAAGGGAAATTTATTAGAAGAACAATTTTTTTCAAAAAAGAATCAATTGTTAAATGACCCTTATAATCCTGCGATCATAAAGTATGAATATAATTCAAAGGGGAAATTGATTAAGAAAAGTCAATTGAACGATAGGCGGGAATTATTGGAAGACATTGTAGAAATGGCCTATACTACTTATATATATGATTCTCTTGGGAATTTAATTGAAACAAATTCATATAATTCAAAAGGTGAGTTATCAGGTTCATTTTATGGTGCCTCAACAATTAAACGCATTTATGACAATGATAATAACATGGTTGAAAAAAGACTGCTTAAACCAGATGGATCTTTAGCAGGCTTGGATATGGCAGGCGCTCCAATCGAAAAGTACCGGTACAATGAAAAGAACCTGGAAATCTATTCATCAGGATGGACCAGTGAAACAAATAAATTAGGTCATTTTATACTGGAATACGGTTCAGATGACCTTTTGAAATATAGAACATATTATGGTGCTAAGGATTCAGTCAATTATTTTAGTAAAACAGAGTATATCTATAAGGATGGAGTTGTTGTTGGTAAGAAAAGCTATGATAAGTCAGGTGAAATAAAATCAGAGAACTATTCAAAGATTGAAATAGAAATCGAAGGATGGGAAGTAGAAGGAAACTTACCTGATATCAATAAACTGGATGCATTTGGCACCATTGAATTTGTATTTCAAGTTGATGTTGAGGGCAATGTTATTGGTTATTCACTCACTAAACGTGCAGGAGGTAAGTCATATATGGATTTTTGCCAGGATACATTAAACAACCTGAAATTTAGAAGAATAGATGATTCTGAGAATTTAACAGGCAAAATAACATTTAATAAAATTTAAAATGTTCCTGGTCAACATCACTTACTCTTTGTGATTAAGTTAACACATTTAAATAAAAATTTTTTTTAGAATATGACAATATTTTAAAATATGAACATTAAATCAATCGTGATAATGGTATTAATACTAGTATCACAATTGTCTTATGGGCAGGAAGTTAAGAGAAAAAAGAAAAAGAAATATTCAAGCACATTTTCTGAGGTTTATTATGTGTTGAAAAGAGACAAATCAGTAAAAGATGGTCCTTATGAGTTAATGTTTAAGGGGAATACCATAATAAAAGGTGAATATACTGATTCAAAAAAAACTGGTAATTGGCAATACTTTAACTTACAAGGAGAGCTCTTATTGACTTATGATTTTGAACAAGATTCAATGATAAGTTGGAACAATAAAAAAATAGATGTTGTACAATGGAATCAAGGGATTTCTAAAAATGGCCCCTTTGTTTCGATGGGTGGAAATATAGTCTCACTGGCTCGCGTTGCTTTTTCAGCAAAACGCGTGCCGTACAACTACCATCTCAATTCCATCATTTATATTTTTGATATAATCTCTATCTGATATATTTTTCCTGAATCAACTATTGACCAACCAAAACTGATATCTGAAAAGTATTAATTAGATAATCCAGAAGGTATCTATTTTGTCACATGTACAGTGGTATTTTGGATTGATCTATTTACCAGAAAAGAATATAAGCACGTACTATTAGACACATTAGGATATTATCAGGAAAAGCGAGGACTTATTATTCATGCCTATTGTATAATGTCAAGCCATATTCATATGATAATTAGTTCTTCAAGAAAAGAAGAAACCTTATCTGCGATAATGCGAGATTTTAAAAAACTTAGTAATAAACGGATAATATCAGAAATAGGCAGAATTAATGAAAGTAGAAGTGAGTGGTTATTAAGAGCCTTTAACCGTGCAGGAAGCAAATTAAAAAGAATAACTACAAATAAGATATGGATGGATGGAAACCATCCGATAGAATTGGATAATAATAAAATGATTGAGCAAAGACTTGATTATATTCATAATAATCCGGTAGATGCAGAAATCGTAGACGAGGCTGAAAATTACTGGTACAGTTCCGCAAGAGATTATAATGATTATAAAAAAGGATTGTTAAAAGTGGAGCTGTTATTATAGGCACGCGTATTGCTTCGCTACGCGCGCCAGTGAACATTTATCCGGTGAGTTTAATGATTAACATGATCTGTGTTTATTCTTTGTTTGTCAAGTGTTTGGATTCAATGAGCACATCGATTGTATTTACTAATTTCCCGAAAATAGATCACATAACTTTTTTCTGCTTTCTATCTCTTTTAGGAGCTTTATCAGGGTAACTTTTAACAGGATAATAGGAAGAATGGCCAAGCTGATCGTTTACAATTAAGGAAGCTAAAATAGATTTGTCATATCCTGAAACAGGCACTGCAAGTTGGAATGAAGCCTTAGATAGTCCTAAAGAGGTGAAATCAATTGCCTTATGAAGCTGCATGTACTCAGTTTTCCATGTTTGACCATTATCTTTAGAGTATCTGAGTTGGGGTGTATCTAAAAGACCAGCTTTTTGATTTAAAGTTACTGTGGTCAGGATCCATGGGCGCTCATTATCCCAACTAATATTAACTTCTATTTCAGTTTTAATATTCTCAATATGAATAAGATGAAATTTTATAGGAATGGTATAAGGAGGAGAAAAATCTTTTCCTCGAAGCCCTACATCAACCGATACCGGAAAAATTCCATCTTTATGATTTCTTTCTTTTCCTTTTAACAGTAAGTTTAGTTGGCGTGATTTTTCATCAGGGAGCATTGAAAATGTTTCATCAACATGGGGCCATGAGGCCTCCAGCTCAATACCCTCAGGTAGACCACGTATTTTCATTATATAATATTCACGAAGAATGCCTTCGGGTTCTAAAGAACGAGGATAAGGTATAGATGCATTAACCATAGTATACCAGACATGCCCTAACGGGCGAAATACATGTTCATACATCGATTTTAGATCGATAATACCACTTCTTCCTACCCCGGTTACCGTATAATGATATCTGTATCGAGTAGAATATCCGGTTGGTATTTGTAAGGAGTATACATCTGTATAATATTGGCGGGGCCTGGCACGAATACGAAAAATAACAGTTTGGCATTCACCGGGTGGTAAAATGACAACTTCTTCAATCGGTCTACCAGTCTTTTCATCTTCTCCTTCATAATAAGGCCAGCTTGTGACGAGTAGGTCCTTTTGTTGGCTCGTTAGATTACATACCTTAACAACATGTAACCAGTTTCCATCAATATCATGTATTGATGCCTCAGCATCGATTTTCACTTCTAAACCATCGTCTTCTGCCATGGAATTTATAATTTAATGGTTCAAGACCTATATTAATTTAATAAAAATTCACCTCTTAATTTATTTTTTTATCTATTTGAGATTTTACCGTCATTGTGTGGATGACTTTTCCTGAAATAGGTTTACACAATTTGATGTAAACAAAATGTATTGTTCTAAAAAAAGAGTATGCAGAGCAAGTAGATTAGGGAATTACACCATTAGTAATTATTGCGAAATTATTTTCAAATAGCGTATTTTGGAATGTTGCTAATCAAGCAGTCATGTATCCTTTGTCATCATAAATAAATCTAGGCCGTGAATATAACCATTCGAAAAGCAGTTGAAGCAGAAATTGATATCCTGTTAGGCTTCGAACAAGGAGTCGTTGATGCAGAAAGACCTTTTACTACTACCTTAAAAGATGGTACAATCCATTATTATGACATCATCGACCTGATTAAAAGCGACAAAGCAGAAGTATTGGTCGCTGTAAGCGATAACGAGATAATAGGTTCGGGATATGCCAAGATTATGGAGGCAAAACCCTATCGGAAGTTTAAGGAATTTGCCTATCTGGGATTTATGTACGTAAAACCTGAATACAGAGGTAAGGGGATAAATAAAATGATTATCGATTCTTTAATCGAATGGGCTAAGAGTAGAGATTTGACAGAGGTACAGTTAGATGTCTACGATGAAAATACCAGTGCAAAAAAAGCGTACGAGAAGGTAGGGTTCAAACCTCACTTGCTGGAGATGAGAATGGAGATCTGAATTGAAAAAATATTGGATATCCGCTGGTAAAAGTTGCTTTGCTACATGTAAGCATTGATTGAAAACGCTTATTGTCTGAATCAGGATTTAGAAGATTTTAGGATTTAACAGGATGATTGTTAAAGACTTTTTTTATTACTAAACTGGTTGAACCAAAATTTAGCAATAACCCAATTGCTTTATCATATGCTACCAGGTAATTCTTTGCTTGAGCTAAGTGTACATTTTCCAGAGAAATTAAAGCTTTGATCTCAACTATGATTTCATTTTCTACAATGAAATCGGCTCTTCTTGTACCTACATCGATGCCATTATAATAGATTGTTTGATCTTTCTCCCTTTCAAAGGATAAATTTGCATTCTCTAATTCCAGAGCTAAACATCTTTGGTATATAACTTCCTGAAATGCGTAGCATTCACGAATTCCTTTGAAATAAATACCATATGAGTAAAACCATTACCCAGTTGATTATGTACTTTAATTGCACATCCATTAATTAAATATGTTATTTCATCGAGGTTTTTATTCTTCATTTTTATCATTGATAATCTTCAAAATCCTTTAATCCTGTAAATCAAGATTCAGACAAAGAAAAGATTCATGAAAATAACTGAAAATGCCATTTTAATAAAGAAATAAACGTTTACTTACCTTTATATAGCCTTTGTCATGAATTTGGTTTATAAAAAAAATTCAGTTAGAATGTTTAATACAGCCAATTTGATAGCCATACAAAAGAATAAAGTAGATCTGTTTAATTTATATCTGTTGTTCGATAAATTGCAATCATGACAAACAACGATATTTTACGTCGGCTACGCTATACTTTTGATTTGAATGATCATCAGGTGATTGAGATTTTTGAACTTGCACAATATTCTGTGAACCGTTCTGAAGTCGTCAATTGGATGCTCAAAGAGGAGGATGAATACTTTCAGCCGATGTCAGATAAGGAACTGGCTCTTTTTCTCAATGGACTGATCAATTTAAAGCGTGGGGTCAAGGACGGACCACAACACGAAGCAGAAGATTTTTTAAATAACAATCTGATACTACGAAAGCTACGAATTGCACTTAATTTGAAGGATACCGATATGCTGGAGATATTAAACCTGGCAAATTTTTCAATAGGAAAGCATGAGCTCAGTGCCTTTTTCCGAAAACCCGGACAAGGGCAGTACAAACCTGCCGGTGACCAGGTGTTAAGAAAGTTTCTCAAAGGACTCCAACTGAAGTATAGAGGGTAATTGTATTTAACTGCCTTCTCTGGCTCATTGCGATTAGCGTAATGCGTGCCGATTGTAGAACAGTTTGATTTTTAGAAGGGAAGGGCTATTTTGGGACTTTTATTAAAAAGTTTATCAACAAACTCAAATAACAAATTAAAAGGAATAAGAGCAATAGCGTAAAACTTATTACCACTTTATCAGCAAGCAAAACAAGCTACGAATGAATATTACTTTGGGGGACTATATCAAAAAAGAAATGGAGTATCAATTGGAAGTCCGAAATCATTAAGAAATAATCTTTACCGCTCACTTGGATCAAAAAACTTTTCTACATTTTGGAACTATTGGAATCCGATATTTGGATATTATTTGGGGAAGTTCATATTTAAACCATTAAAGAAAGTTTTTCCGGAGGCCATTTCATTACTGTTCACCTTTATTTTTTGTGGACTGATACACGATGCTGTTACAACCGTCTATCGTGGAAAGATATCATTTTTCTTTTCAATTTGGTTTTTATTTATGGCTCTGGCGGTTTTGATGACCAGGATCCTAAAGCATAACTTTTCAAAGCAGGGATGGCTGGTCCGGGCATCTATTAATTTGGGTATTATAGCTGTTTGTTTTATTGCGACCATCTATAGTCATAGATTTTTAATGGCTGGTTTTTAGGGAAATCAGAATATAGAAAATCAAAAGGTGGCAAATTCAATGACATTTACATTGGTGAAAGTATAAAATTCAAAATTAATAAAATTACCAAACTTAGCCACCTCCATTAAATATCCATTAGTAACCGATTACAAACTCTTATTAAATTATCAGACTACAATCGGTTACATTTTTTTACTAAGGGGTATTAAAAAGTGAAAAGGTTTGAAACTTAGATAGAAACATCTATTTTCGAAGTTTTCGAAATTTAACAATAATCAAAACAACGATAGTTATATAAGGAATAAGCGCGACGGAGTCGCGATTAGCATTTCTTTGGCAGTAATTGAAAAATCCTTGAAAATGATAAAATTATTAGGAATATTAACTTTAGTAGCAAGTTGGAGTTTAAAACTCTTAGGATTTCCTGGCCAGATTCGAAAACTCATTAAGACTAAAAACTCAGATTCCCTATCACTTCTATTATTTTCCATTTCTTTTATTTCATATGTGCTTTGGACAACCTATGGTATATTAAAAAATGACTATGTTATTTATCTAGGGCAAGGAGTTGGGATATTGGCTTCGGGAATTACAATTGTCTATATCATTAAGTACAGAAATACTAAGGAAAAATGACTTTTAGAGAAGTTAAAAGCAATTCATTATTAAAATATGAAAGTAGTATTCTAGATTTAATTGGAGAATACTATGATAATCCCAAAGAAGTTCTTGAGATGATAAGTCAAGAAAGAAAAGTTTACATGGCAATTGATAATCAAAATAAAATTTCATCCATACTTACCTGTAAGACTCATAATCTTAATGGAATTATTTTTTCATATTTAGGTTTACTTGTCTCTAATTCCAAAAACAAACTTGAAATTGGTGCCTTAATGTTTAGGCATCTTGAATATTTATATCAGCAACAAAGGAGTAATACAAACAAACTCTTTTGCTATGCATTAACATCTAGTGTTTCAGCATATAATTGGGTTTTGGAATTTTATGATAATGTCTTTCCTCAAAATGATTCAATGTTAAAGCATATAGCATACAAGGAAATCTTGAAAATCTCAGGTTATAAAACAGAAAGAAATCTACCTTACAAAGTAATTAATTCTCCATCTGTTGCGAAATACAAGTCAGGCTACTCAAATTTGATTTCTCGAAATAATAAAATTGAAAGATTCCCAATTGGATTTGATATTAATGAAAGTAAAGGAGAAAGAGTATTAATAATGTGTGACCTTCCTGAGAAGATGAAATTTGAAAAACTAAAAACAACATACTGCCAACATTTTGTATAAGTAATGGCATGGAAAGTGCTAAATGTCAAGGTTTGTAGCCCCCCTGGCGCAAGGATGCTCTTGTGCCATCGTCAATAAGCAAATTTTTGAACAATGCTTGACATTGAAAGTAGCATCAAATAAAAAGCCCATAATTATTTTAAAGGTTTCCATATGTATTGTTTATCCTTAAATCCTGAAAATCTCACTGGCGCGCGTTGCTTTTTCAGCATAACGCGTGCCGTACAATTGTCATCTCAATCAACATTTATTTTGATATAATCTCTAACTGATATATTTTTTCAGCATCAACTATTGCATAACCAAAACTGATGTCTGAAAAGTATAAATTTAATAATCCCGAAGGGATCTATTTTGTCACATGTACAGTGGTATTTTGGATTGATCTATTTACCAGAAAAGAATATAAGCACGTACTATTAGACACATTAGGATATTATCAGGAAAAGCGAGGACTTATCATTCATGCCTATTGTATAATGCCAAGCCATATTCATATGATAATTAGTTCTTCAAGAAAAGAGGAAACCTTGTCTGCGATAATGCGAGATTTTAAAAAACTTAGTAATAAACGGATATTATCAGAAATAGGCAGAATTAATGAAAGTAGAAGTGAGTGGTTATTAAGAGCCTTTAACCGTGTAGGAAGCAAATTAAAAAGAATAACTACAAATAAGATATGGATGGATGGAAACCATCCGATAGAATTGGATAATAATAAAATGATTGAGCAAAGACTTGATTATATTCATAATAATCCGGTAGATGCAGAAATCGTAGACGAGGCTGAAAATTACTTGTACAGTTCCGCAAGAGATTATTATAATTATAAAAAAGGATTGTTAAAAGTGGAGCTGTTATTATAGGCACGCGTATTGCTTCGCTACGCGCGCCAGGGAAATGTCAGCATTAAGAAATTCTGACAATATTGGTTCAAGTTTAAACCTGAATCTGTGATGAAGTATGCTTTGTCAGTACAGAATAGTCCTAGACTTACCAGGTTTACCCACATATATTTTTGGAACATAAAGAGGCGCATAGACAATCATTGCCTATCTTTATTTAACCAAAATACAGCAGGTATAAGTTAAAGCCTTTTTGAAAGTAAAACGAAATCAGTTTCCGAATAAGAAAATTTTTATCCGATCAATAACCATTAAATTTTACACCCTATTTTCATGTTTAAATATTTTTCATTTTTTCTCTTATTTATTTTTTGCTGGACCCTTCCAGGGTATGGGCAAGCCAATGAAATTCAGACCGATAAGTGGCGAAAATTCGTCAATATAGGTTTTGAGTTTATGATGCCTTACACCACAACGAGTAGTTTATCCAGTCTCGACAGATACAATAAGATTTCGAAACTTTTTCCTGATACAAAAAGCTATCCACTACTAAGGTACCGTAGCAATACTGAAGGTTTCGATTGTACAGTAAGTGTGGTGGCCTTTGAGCCATCGGTTTTAGCATCAGAAAGAAATATTACAGAGCGATTATTTAATCCGATAAAAGAGCAAATTGAGGGGCATGAAAATGCCAATATTTTACATGAAAGTGTTAGCAATGTAAAAGGCAACACAAAGCTGAAGTTGCAGGTAAAAGTACCGCAGGGCACAATTACCTTGATTTATTGGGTCTGTGAGCAATATGTCATTTCTATATACTTAGAAGATGACTCTAAGGAATTGACAAGCACTAAATTTTTTGAAGAGCATTTCCGCTTTTATTAAAAATGCTCTCAACTGGCGCACGTTGCTTTTTCAGCAAAACGCGTGCACATACAGTCCTAAAATAAGTTGACAGTTTAAAAGGATAGTCCTATAATAAATTTACAATTTCATCATAATCCTGTAGAATCAGAAATTGTTGATGAACCAGAAAATTACCGATACAATTCCGCAAGAGATTATTATGATTATAAAAAAGGATTGTTAAAAGTGGAGCTGTTACTATAGGCACGCGTATTGCTTCGTTTCGCGCGCCAGGGAAAAATTGACAGAGACTCAATTGAGAAAATATTAAAGTAAAAAAACTCACTAATAGAATGAAAATTGAACAGATAAAAGAAGGGTTTGACATTGATATTGGGGCACCCATGCCGACTATTCTATCTAATGAACATCAAATTTACCTGATTTCTCCACTGGTGCGCGTTGCTTTTTCAGCATAACGCGTACCGTCTAAAACTCACTTCTAATCTATATTAATATACTGGAATGATAGAAGGCACGCTTATTGCTTCGCTACGCGCGCCAGGGAAAAGGTATCTTTTAATCCCAGTTTACTAAAAGTAAAACTTTATAATCTTTTTGTAAAGTTTAGTTTACATTATCATTTCTTTTTGTATATTTGTGTCAATAAAACTTTACATTTGTTAAATAACACTTTACAATTATGAATGCAGAACATACTAATCTTAAAGACCGGGTGAAGAAAAACACGAGAAACCTGGCTATCTGGACTTTCGCATGGGTAATCACCGTTGCCCTCGTATCTTTCGGAGCTAAATTCCTGTGGGACTTTAACGAAACGATCTCTATTGCGGCGATTATTCTGAATCTGATTACGGGTATCGGACTCATCCTGGCCAACCGACGATACATTATGGAACTTGATGAATTGCAACGCAAGATCTTTATGGATGCAATGGCCATGGCGCTTGGTGTCGCAGTAGTTGGAGGTCTGGCCTATTCAATGATGGATATTACGAATATCATTAAAGGCGATGCTGAAATATCTATAGTCGTGATGATGATCGGAATCACATACATGGTATCAATTATCATCGGAAACTTCAGATACAAATGAAAAATCGTCTAAAAGTATTACGAGCAGAAAATAATATGACGCAGGCTCAACTTGCCGATGCGGCTAATGTTTCCCGGCAGACGATCAATGCCATCGAAAAAGGGAAGTTTGATCCCAGTTTGCCCCTGGCTTTTAAGTTTTCAAGGTTATTTAATAAACCAATTGAAGAAATTTTTCAGGATGAAGAGGAATGATTTGATATCATTCCTTTCTTCCATTTATTTCTTTATCGATAAATGAGTTGATCTCATTTTTGATATTTTCCCACTGCCTTTTATCTCCTCTAATCGATTGTAATGCTTCTTTGATTTTTGATGTACCAAAGTTCTTCGCTTCCTCGAATCCTATTTTTGGTGGTAGTGACAACTCTCCGGACGCTACTTTCGCATTAATGATGCAGGGTAGGGTAGAAGACTTAGCTTTATTTAAGATATCGGTGATCTCATCCGGTTTATCGATGGTGTATCCAATTCCCCCGGCGATCTCTGCGTATTTTGCGAAATCAAAATTCTGAACTTTTAGCGCATCATAATTAGGTGCCAGTCCGGCTTCTTCCATTTCGATTTTAACAAAGCCCAATTCTGAATTATTAAAGACGATTATTTTTATCGGTAGTCCGTATTCTACTGCAGTGGAAAATTCATTGAGGGTCATGTGAAAAGAACCATCGCCAACTAATGCCCATACTTCGCGATCAGGATATTGGAGTTGAGCACCGATCGCTGCCGGTAAACCTACTGCCATTGATCCATGGTTAAACGAACCGATCATACGGCGCTGGTCTCTGAAGTTCATGAAGTTTGTCGACCAGATAGTCGATGTTCCGGTATCAACGACAAAAATCGCATCATCAGAAGCAATGTCACTCATTCCTTTTGAGACTGATGAAGCCTGGACGAGTGATAATTTTCCCTCGGGATCAGCTTTTTTATTATTGCCGCTTTTCCAGTTGTTAAAGGAGTCGACCAGTTTGTCACGGAAGCTGCTGTCAGATTTTTCGTTGCACTTTTCTAAAAGTTCATGTACCACATATTTCACATCGCCGTGAATACCGAGATCGACCGACGCGCGATTGCCGATGCTTTCCGGTCGGATATCGATCTGTATGATCTTAGTATCTTTCGGCAGGAATTCGAAGTAAGGGAAATCAGTACCCAGCATAATCAGCAGGTCGCATTCCATAATGCCATCATAGCCGGCAGAATTTCCGATTAACCCGGATAAACCTACCACACCCGGGGCATCGTGATCGAATATATCTGAGGAGCGAACGGTATGGGTGATGGTTGCCTTTATTTTGTCAGCAAATTTAAGTACTTCGTCTCTTCCATCCCGGCAACCGGCACCGGCAAGAATACCGATTTTTTTTTCTTCGTTAATGAGTTTCGCTGCCTGATCGATAGTTGATTCGGGAGGGATTACGATGGAATCAGAAACAAATATATCCTGAAGAAAATAGTCATTTTTGGCTTCCATTTCTGCGATATCTGCAGGCAGCTCCACTCTGCAGACCGTTTTATTATTGATTGCTATTCTCAATGCCCGGATAAATACCCTGGTGGCTTCCTCCGGGCTGCGTATGATGGCCTGGTAATCGCATACATCATCAAATATTTTTTTTAGATCAGCTTCCTGGTGAAATCGAGTTCCGATATACTCAACAGGCACCTGTCCGGTAATAGCCAATACGGGAGATCGTTCTTTTTTTGCATTGTAAAGACCATTAATCAAATGCAGGGCTCCGGGGCCAACCGTGCTGGCGCAGACTCCAAGCTTACCGTTTAGTTCACCCTGTGCAAAAGCAGCGAAGGCTCCATTGCCCTCGTGCTTTACTTTGATCCACTTTACCTGGTCCTGGTTTCCAATTGCACATACTAATGGATTTAGTGCATCACCGGCAACGCCAAAGATGTGTTTTACATTAATACTTTTTAAAATATTGAGTAGTTGTTCTGAAACAGTCATTTGCAGATAGTTAGTGATTGATAGAATTCTAATAAATAGAACTCTATTAAGTTAACGATGTTTAACCGAACTGGCTCAAAATTTAAGTCAAATCCATCAATGGCTCTTTTAGATTTAATTTTATCCCGGTAGATCCATCGCTTCATGCACTTCAATCTCGCAGGAATCATCCCATCCGGATAAATGTGGGTGGTCTTTGAGTAACTCTTTGGCATGATTTATATCTTTTGCCTGGAGGATAGAGTAGCCAACAACTTCCCGCTCGCTTTTTTCTGTTGATCCATCGACATTGATCTTTTCACCGTTGGCCAGTGGATTGCCCAGGTCGACTAAATGGTCTTCGCATTTTTCAGCCCATTGTTGCCAGCGTTCCATGCCTTTTTTT
Source organism: Mangrovivirga cuniculi (assembly GCF_005166025.1). Lineage (NCBI taxonomy): Bacteria > Pseudomonadati > Bacteroidota > Cytophagia > Cytophagales > Mangrovivirgaceae > Mangrovivirga > Mangrovivirga cuniculi. The sequence goes on along the minus strand of NZ_CP028923.1, from coordinate 3,167,020 downwards.
GCTTCTTCAGGAGGTGTGTTTTGGGTTTTGGCCAGCACATCGTTTGGCATGTGGTAGAGTACAATGAATTTTTTCATGATTCAGGAAAGGGTTAGTGTGAACAGGTATAATTTAACCCTTTACGGCTATTGAAAAAACCATTCAATCTTCAGATTTCACAAAATCCCCCAGGTTGGAGTATCAAATTTCTTCTATAACAGACTCACCGGATGATTGGTCACCGGAAGTCCAGGTCCATTTCTCATGAAGCCTGATCTTCCCATTGTTAAGTATCTCAGGTGTTGATTTGCACTCTCCGGTCATCAGTTGTCCATTTGTATTAACCTGGTGGTATCTCATATCGATATTTCCTTTACTATCTACGATACCGATCAAATGACCCTTTTTTATATTACCACCCCGATAATAGGCAGTAACGATGGTTCCTTGTTGAAAATAATGGAATATGGTTTCTTCTGATGTTTCTGAGTTATCTGTATTGTTTACCGGGCTAAATCTTTTATTATCGTAATTAATCATGAATACTAATTTAATTGATAGAGAAATGATTTGATTAAGACCTCCATTTAGGTGATAACTATATAAAGCCTATCCGTGAGTATTTCTAACGTCAATATCCTGAAATAAAGTATATCATTATTTTTATCCGGTACCTGACATTTAATACACCTTAGATAACCTGTCCTTTTTCAAATCCTTTGAGAAGAAGATTTTTCCACTGAAATACAATAAGATAACGACCAGATACAGGGTAAAAATATCATAAGTTCTCAAAACATTGTAGAGCAACTTTCCTGTCGTGTCACTGCCTTCGATTCCCAGCACGAACGCAATAATGATCAGGAAGTATACGAATACCTTTTCCCATTTTAACCTCACAAATTCTCTATGGGTAAGAAATAAGGGCAGAAGAATATACATGAACGTCACTAAGTGCGCCGTCCAGGTGATCGTTGAGACCAGGTGAGTAAAACAAAACAAGATGGCAAAGACAAAAAGGTTGTCAATATTGTTTCTCCTCCTGATTGATATGAAAATGACTATGGAAATCAGAATGATCAATGCCAGTAAAATAATGTTCCTGTAAAGGGCAGCTTGTTCCATAACTTCCGGACTCACTGCGTTATTAATTGTTTCCGTGGCAATTAATTTCACGATCAGTGCCATTAATGAATGGTTAGTATATGAAATCAATCCTTCTGCAGCCTGGTTTTGAGCTTTTTTGAGGAAAAAATCATAGTAGTTTATATAAACCTGCCATCCTTTCGTCACCAAAGGAATTAAAAAGCAGAGTAGAACCGTGCCTGAAGCGGCCAGCCATACTTTGATGTTCTTCCAGTGATAAACGACTATAAAACCAAGAATCACCACAGGTATGATTTTGATCGAAGCCGCAATCGCAATAAAGATAACAGCTGCCACCGGCTTGTTTTTAAAGAAATAATAGATCCCAAGCAGGGTAATCGTAAGCAGTAAAAAGTTGACCTGGTAAGTAATCAGGTTATTCCAGAAATATTTTAGAGAGAAGACGACGGTAAGAATTACTGGTATCTTGTATTGATCTACCGACAGATTGAGTGTTTTACAAATTCGAATCAGAATGATAACACATAGCGGTAAAAGCACAAATACATTTGACAGGAGGAATATATTTGCTGAAAGTTTCAACGGAAAGATCGCGAATAACTGGAACAGAAATGCTGCAAAAGGAGGGTAGATATAATCTCTTGCTCCTTCAATCGGATCATACAGATCGTTTCCCTCAAAATAATCCACTCCTGCTTTCCAGAAAACAAAGTAATCAGATCCGACGTCAATATTCTTTTCAGTTTTATTGATTGAAAAGAAGACCATGGCAATCGCAAATACCACCAATAGGCCATAATAGATCTTTTTTCTGTGCTTTTTTATAGTTGATATCATTATTGATTTTTAATAATAAAAATTTGTGAATATCTTATTTGAGTTTTTAACTGATCAAAGGATAAAAGATCAATAAAATCAGCTCAAAATTAATATAATAAGCATAAAAATTTGTCGGAAATATAATTTTCCTGTTGACTTAGTGATTTTTAAATTAATACCTCAATGAAAGATCAAAGCCTGAATAGAGCAACTGTTTTAATTCTTACACTAGGAATAACGATTTTATTCCTGGTTATGGTCAAGGGTTTTTTAATGGCTATTTTCCTGGCAGCGATCTTTGCCGGGATGTTGTACCCGTTTTACAAGCGACTAGCCAATAAATTTGGTGGGCGTACATCGGCTAGTGCCGGAGTGACATTAATACTTTTTGTGTTGGTTATCTTATTGCCATTAGCCGGGTTAATGGTTGTGGTAATTGAACAGGCAGTAAATGCAGTCAGGCTAGTTGAGCCATTCTTAACAAAGTATGCAAAGGAGCCTAATATAATCGTAACCGAACTTGAGAAAATTCCGATTGTTCATAAGGTGTTCCCAGATCAGGAAAAATTGGCTAACTCAATTGGGAATGTGGTGAAAGAACTTGGTAATTTCATTATCAACGGACTTCAGAGCTTTTCTTCAGGTACAGCTAATTTTATTTTTTCCTTCTTTATTTTCCTTTTTACTCTTTATTATTTCCTTATTAATGGTAAGAAGTATCTTGAGCAGTTTTTATACTACCTGCCGTTAAAAAATGATGAGGAGCAAACACTGTTGACCAAGTTTGTAAAGGTTACTAAAGCAACTTTAAAAGGGACGTTATTTATTGGGGTAATCCAGGGAGTGCTTGGAGGAATTGGAATGGCCATAGCAGGAATACCCAATGTGATATTCTGGAGTGTAGTGATGGTGATCTTTTCAATCATTCCGGCTCTTGGTACAGCGATCGTCTGGATCCCTGCGGTGATCTATCTTTTTATTGTTGGAGATACCACTCCTGCTATCATTTTAGGTATCTATTGCGTAGTGGTGGTGGGCAATATCGATAACCTCATCAGACCTAAGCTGGTCGGTAAGGATGCAGGCTTACCAGACCTGATGATCTTATTTGGTACACTTGGTGGATTAGCAGTATTTGGAATTGCCGGTATTATTATTGGTCCGTTGGTAGCCGCTTTATTTTTAGCCTTATGGGAGATTTACGGACACGTTTTTCAGCATTCTTTATACCCTGTCAATACAAAGCAATTAGACGAAGACCTTAAAAGCGGGGAGGGGAGTGAAGAGTATAAAAAAATTATAGAAGACGATTAAGCAAAGTAATCGTCTTCTAAATAGTTTAGTTATTGTAATCAGATCAGTTCATTTAATTTGCTTTGGGCATTTCGATTGCCGGTATCTAATTCAAGACATTTTTTGAAGTAAATTTTAGCAGACTCAGTTTTGCCTAATGAAGTATAGCAGTCACCCAGTAATTCATAATACGCTGATTTTTGGTCGTCAGAAATTGAACAGGTTATAAAACCTATGCTTAAGATTGATATTGCCTGGGTGTATTTTTCTCTTCTGATCAGATACTGCGCAGTTTTTTTTAGATCGTTCACCTCGTTATCCATATCATAAACATCCTGCATATCAGATTTTATTTTAAGGTAATAAGCAATTCCGGATTCAAAATCCTGGTTTAGTTTTTCCCGGATATCTAAATAGATCGATCGTTTAGGGATTTCAAAAGGCTGATTTTGGACGATGTTTATTATAGCGTTTCCTATTTCTCCCAATTTAAAATTTTGGTTGTTTGTCATCAGGATTATTTCCAGTTCAATTTCCCTGGAGTAATATATTATTGCTTCGTAGTTATTGCCCGACCCATGGTGATAGTGTTGCAATACACCTGCAGAGTCGATTTCAATATTTCCTAAAGCTGATTGTTTGTTATTGCTGAAGGCTTTGCCTAAAGTTATAAGCGATGCTTTATTGATCAGTTTACCTGAGTATAATCCATTCAACCATTTATGCAGGTTATCTGCAGTCAGATAATATGCCTTTGTATAATCGTGAATGAAAGTGGTTGTGTTTCCATCGTTATCAAACGACTCGGCCATTCGCCCATGTAGTTCACTGTTTGATGGCTGGCTAATTTGATCGATGCCTAAAGGCTTCAATAATTCATTTTTAAGAAAGACTTTAAACTGATGTCCTGATATTTTTTCTATTAATGCTCTTCGTAAAATTATGTTTGAATAATTATAGTCATACTGAGTTCCAGGTGTGAATTTTAACTCTGTTGATTCCGACAGAGACTTTTTAAGGCTTGTTATGTCAAAACCTTCTGTTGAGATAATACCACTTGAATAATTCAGTAAATGCTTTATTTTAATTGCCTGACAGTATGAGGGTAAAAAATCAAGGTAATTTCCTAATGGATCATTAATGTTTAGTTTTCCCTGCTCAGATAAAACCATAATGCTAACCGCACTAAATTCCTTAATGATAGATCCGATGGGCATGCTGTGGTTAATAGTTAAGTTTGATTTCTGATTATCAGCATAGCCGAAAGAATTGGAATAAATCAGATTACCACCTTTATGTACTAAGATATTTCCGTTAAATACACCGGTTTTAAATGATGCATTCATCAGGGAATCGATATTTTTGCTATAATCTTGAGCGTTTAAAAAAGGATTTGTAATAATGATTAAGAGGGTAAAAATGTGTTTCATGTAAATTGCGTTTTTTTACAAGATGCATGAAACGAGAAAGTCGTGGGGATATTTATATCGACGGATTAATTACAGTTTTAGTGTCTCTTATACTGTTTGAGTGGAGGCTAGGGGACCAGCCAGCTTTGTTCATTATTATCAAAATTGAATAGGCACCTGATGTGACCATCATTATTTAATTGTAACACTTCCATTTCACTCACATTCACTTCCAGAACAGCAAAATATTCGTCATCAAACTCAGATTTAAACTTTTGTGTTGAATCGTATTTATCTTTCTTTTCTCCTGGTGAATTCTCAGTATTATACGATTCCTTTCCGCCATTGAGATTAACAAAATGCATTTTACTGATATCATTGTTATGATGTATGCTACAGGTACCGGTAAGCTTCACCTGGCATTTGTTGCTTTTTCCATAAGTCAATACTGAAACATTAGAGTTGACTTTTATTTGTTCGATCTTATCAGACCGGATATCAGTATAAATGAAAGCCTTTTTTTCTTCCGGAATAAACTTCCTTAATACAACATACCGCTGATCAGGATTGTCGTTGTTGACCGTTGAAAGTATGACAAAATGAAACTGAGAGCGAGTGTCTGCACCACCTCTTTGAAGTTCCCTGAGTATAATACTTTTAATATCAGATAAAGAATTTGAGAGATCTATTAAACCAGCCATAATTCACTAACTGCTTATGCAGGGGTTGTGTTTAAGGTTCGGCAAAATGTTTTCTGTTAAAGAAGAAATCTCACGTGGGTCCAGGGTCAATTCCAGTGATTATTATTAATCTTAAAGTTATTCTTCATTATAGCAATAGCAGATTTTTACAATTGCGGATTCACTATCTCCACCTCTTACAAATAAACCATTAAAGGATTCATCTTCGATCTGCAGTGTTTTTGTTTCATTATAAATAATCTCATCAAAAGAACTGAGTATTTCATCGTCGTACATGGTTGCCAACTGTATGGTTCTGCCGGCATAATTAGCTATTGTAATTCTTACTGTAGTTATGCTGTGAGGGAATTCAATTTTAACTCCTGCAGGATGAAACCCAAGTTTATTCTGGCCCTGTGGATCTCCGATTTGTGTGATAAATAAACCAATCTTTGGCGGGATGAACCTAAGTGTATCGTATTCAAAGGGCTCCGTGATTACCGTATCTCCGGTCATTTCCTCAAAATCAACACAAATCTCTTCGCATTCCTCACTTTCAATACAATGAGGCTGAATCTGATGCAAAGCCGCCTGGTCAAGATAGAGCTCAGAGGTGATCGCAGTACGCTGCAACGCTCCAAAGAAAACAGTTATATTATCTCTTTCGGCAATAGCCCGTACCGTGATATTTTGCCATTCAGTTCCTTTTTCAAGTTGCCTCCAGACAATGGAAGAGGAATCCGGATCGGTGCCACCCAGTGGATCTATTCCGATACACCCTTGTGCCTGGGTTGTAGTGGCAATTTGAAACATACCCGTAAACTCATATTCCCATCCAACGTTCACAGCGATCTGCTGCATTAATCCGGTTTGCACTGCACCATTAAGAATGATCCGTTGAGCTCTGCGGCCATCTGAAACGATCCCGATTTCAAAGTTAAAATCAAGTTGGAATCCGGCAGCCTGGGCTCTTTTATCAGTGGTTTCCACGGTAGAAGCATACGGTATCCAGTGATTGGCTACTGTTAATTCACTATCCAGGTCGTCAAAAACCAGTTTATGGAATCCTCCCTCCATATCGGCATTCAATAATTCATTTACATGGACGATCATGCTGGCTTCACCAACCCCTCCGTCATCATCTGTGATGGTTAAGGTAATCTCTTTTGGCCCGCAACAATCGTAAGAATGAGCGACAGAGGCGATTCCCTGTGCTTTTGGCGGATCATTTGTCTGTTCAATATAAGCATTACGGACAGTGCAGTCACCCATCTTCCAGAATCCGGTATGCGTGTCGCACCAGCCTTCGTCTTCAAACAAGCCATCCAGTCGGACACATTGGTTTTTGAGTGAATACATCAGTTCCGGAAGCATCACCAAAGGAGGAACATTGTTAACATTTGCATACATAATACCTATTCCTATTCCTCCAACATCGTCTCGTATGGTAACTTTAATTTCAAAATTCCCATTATCACAATAAGTATGACAGGCCGTTACCTTCCCCTGAGCCTGGGGTTCTTCATTAGTTTCGGAAACTTCGAGTATTTCCGGAGGGGAATCATCTCCCCAGGTTACAGAGGCTGTATGTTTATCCAGCCAGTTGAGGTCAATAAAGGTTACTTCGATGGTAAATTGTTCACCTTCATCAACTGTGATATCCTCAGGCATAAAAACCTGGGGAGCTACGTTTTTAACATTTACTTCTGCGAAATGCCGGGTAGTAACACCGCCATCTTCTTCGACTGAAACTTTAAATTTGGCAATATATAATCCACTTTTACCATAACTGTGATTTGGGTTCCTCGTAATTGTTGATTTTCCATTGTCAAAATCCCACAATGTTTTTGATGTCATTTTCTCTGCTCCACCAATAAATGATACAGCCTGGTTTCCAACCACAGAATATGGACCATTTGAATTTGCAAAATCCTCGGAGGTTAGGGCATGCATACTGGTGATCAGCATATTGCCTGAAAAAAGAATACTATGAGGATCGATCGAAATCGGATTTTCAAATCTTGCCTGTATATCACCAATATCTGTCAGGCTGTTTGGCCATGCCCCGATGCCTGTGAGTTGATCACTGACATCATCTTTAATAATGGACGCACCAATGCTTTCTGCCAGATTTTCTGCCAGGGTCATGACCACCGCGACGATAATAATTCCTACGATTCCAAATAAAAAACCAATAAGAAATGAGAGAATCCAGGCAAGTAGGGAGAGGTCGACATCCGGTTCACCAATAACAAAGGGTTCAATTATCTGTCCGCCCTCGGGGCCATCTATCCATTTTAAACCTGCATCAGCATCAAAGTCCGCATCTACGTCGATACTACCTGCTATGGCATCAACAACTGTCACATCACCTTCAATATCGATGGCTCCTGTCTTAAGGGAAATATCAAGACTATTTAATTTGACCGTTTTACCCTTTACTTTTTCATCCAGCGTGGTGGGTAGTGAACCAAATTCTTCGTTTACTGCTTTATTTATTTCTTCAAGGACCTTTTTTTCAGAGATGGCTGTAGCAAAATCTCTGCCTGCGGGTACAAAAAATGTTATTGCATTTGCGTTTGAGCCATTAAATTTGTTGATGGCAATGGCCAGTCCCTGGGTCAATGATTTAATGGTGACATCATTAATAGTCACATCTACACCATCCGGTGGTACCGGTTCCCATATCAGAATTTGTTTCCTTGAAGCAAGTTCCTTTCTCACCTCATCTTCTATAAATTTTTCAATAGTTTCCTGCGAAGGGACATCTTGTTCCAAATCTCCGATCTGTTGTAATTCTGATTCTGCTAATGCTGAAAATTGAGTTTTAATCGTACTTTCAAGAATTCCGTTAGAAACAAAATTTGAGAGTGTTACATTGGTTGAATAATTTATACCTTCCTGTCCCGGTGCCGGGGTCAGGTTTTCCAGAGTAACTGTCGCTTCACTAAGCTTAGCGACCACTTTGTTTCCTGTTATGCTGTATTCAGAGATCATTTGCACTGTACCTAAAATCCCCATTGGACTAGCCAGGGACTGGCCGGCAAATTCACCGGTGATATCGTAGAAATACAGGTAACAGGGAATATCAATTTTTACTTGTGATCCGGAAGGGAAGGATACTTTGGCGGTTTTTGTAGGATCAGATTCATCATCATACATTTCGAAGTTAGCCTTCATGGAGAAAACAGTGAAGCTGATCGGGATATCATTGTACTGCATTTGCACAGCAGGGTCATTACGTAGTTTTTCATGAATGAATTCTTCGATCATTGCATCAGTAACAGGGCCTATGGGGTCCCCACTGGTAATTGTCGCATTGATCGCATCGGGAGGTAGATTTTCTAACTGTGCGCCAACATTTACTCCATCTTCGAGAGTAATAATGGGTACTTTCACTGAAATATCTGCTGTCAGGTCAAAAAATGTAGCTGATGGAATGGGAGGGTCAGCTATTTCGACGTGGACAATGGTACCCAGGTTTATATCAACACCATTGACTGAAGGTTCCATTTTTAATCCTAACTGATCTTTTGGGATTTGAACAGTTCCTTCTTTTATACTGAATGGCCCAAAGGGTAATCCCGGGGGATCTCAAATTTTTCCGGTATTACGCCTTCCCCGCTTTCATCGTCCGCAGACTTCCAGGCGGCCAGTAAAATTTCATTCAGAACATTTTCAGTTACTTCAGCTATAATTTCGAATCCGTGAGTATTTGGCATGGTTGTATGGGTTATTAGTGGTATTGATAAGGAAAATTATTTTTTCGTTTTCCTGGTGGCTGCTTTGCTTGATTTATTCATTTTTATCTTCATTTTAGAAAAGGAGATTCCGGACTTCATCTTTCCGGCAGTGATTTTCTTATATAAGGGTTTTGGAGCCAGTTCAGGAACTGAGGCTTTCATTTCCCGGTATTCAATGAGCAATGGTATTAAATCATCTGCTTTCTTATATTTTTCGAGTGGGTCTCTATTTTTAATTAAAATAGCTCTTTTATCCGGTGGCTTATTTATTAACCTGATCAGGTCAGCCGTTTTGACTTTCTTTTTGTTGAGTTTGAATTCATCACCCAGCTTTTTTTCAAAGTATTTAGACAGGTCCTTATTTGAATTTGGGTCAATAGATTTACCTGCTGTTTTTTGGATCTTTTTCTCAATTTTTTCGAATTCCTTTTTTCCTTCAGGACCGTATTTGATGCGTTCTTCTATTTCCGTTTTTGCTTTGGCGGAAATTGAATACCCAAGTTCTTCAAGTGCGAGAATGGGATTTGCCAGAGCTCCTAATACTATTTTTTGATCATTACCGTACTTCTTTACCAGTTCCGGCATCATTACCTGGAGTTCTTTAAGACTTTTTATTGATTCTTTTTTAGCCATGATCTTTGTTGTTTTTGCTTTTTAATATGCCGGTTTTTAAATCGTTGAGGATATGACCGCTAATCTGATATCCGTTTTTTAATATTCCTGAAAACCAGTTGTTGTACTCTTCTGAATTAGATTTGAAATCATTGTTCAATGAGCGGAATGAATGTTCGAAATTATTGAAAACTGCTTTCCAGTGAGCAGGCCCTTTGAGTAACCCTTCTGATGTTTTAATGCCGTAATGCAAAGAGCCCTGTGCGATTGATTTTGCAATAAACCCCGGCCTTATTGCTTTTGAGGCCGGAAGCATTCCGGCAAGAATCCCACCGGCTGTTTCTGCATACTTATTGTCGATTCGGGCTCGTGAAGCCAGTATGGTTAGTAATTCAAGCCAGAAAGAATTTAAGTTTCTGTTTCTAATAAACTGAATGATAATATTGCTTAACGCCAGGTCATAACTCAGGTGGTTATTGATCATCGTTTCATAACTGCCTAAAGAAGAAAATGAAAAATCATCTTGTTGAATGGATTCTAATACGGTTTCTGCAGCCCATCTGCCGCTCAATAAGGCATATTGAATTCCCTCACCATTAAGAGAATTAATTAATCCTGCGGCATCACCAATTAATATCAGACGGTCACTAATGATGTTTTTTTCGGGGTTATAGGTCGATAATGGCCATCCGGATATTCTGCCGGATAATTCTCCTGAACCAATTCTTTGAGAAAGTCCGGGGTCTTTCCCGATCAAATCAGTCAGAAGATCTTTTAAATGGGTCTCATTTTTTGGCATTGTTTTAAGCACCATTCCAACACCTACATTGGCATTGCCTTTACCGGTTGGGAATAACCAGTAATATCCCGGGAAGCTATCTTTGGTGAAATAAAGGTCACATCGATCTTCAGGTCCTTTTATATTTTTGAAATAGCCCCTTACAGCCAGTATCCGGTCTTCTTCCAATGGCTTGTCACCGTGAAAGATCCGGCTTACAGTGGAGTTGCTACCATCTGCACCAATGATTATTTTTGCAGAAACAGTCGTCTTAGTGTTTTTCTTTTTTATAACTGCTGATACTTTTTCATCGGTAATGCTGAAGTCAGTTAGTCGTGTGTTTTCAGACAGGGTGGCTCCATTCTCAATTGCTTTGTCAACGATCCATTTGTCCAGGATAATACGGGGGATAACACGTCCATAATAGGGGATGCCTTCTACTTTTGGGATGGGTCGATTAATTATTTCGTTTCCATCCAGAAATACCGAGGCCTGGTTGATAAGATTTGTTTTCGGGAACTCATCCAATCCGGCAATTCCAAGATTTTGTAGCTCTGCAATTGCCACAGGCCCGACAAAATCACCACAGACTTTGTCCCTTGGAAATTCACTGCTATCAATTAAAAGAACATCGATGCCATTTTTTGCGAGATATGCCGCCATAGCAGCACCTCCGGGGCCGGCACCAACTATCAGGATGTCATGGTCATAATTTATTACCGGTTTAATCTTGATCATAATTAATAGTCTCTACTTATCATGTGCATGATCAATGCTTCGATCATATCTTTATCTTCAGAATCTTCAACATTTTGGAAGCAGGTATAAAACTCTTTTAATGCTGCACCCGCCATGTGTTTGGACACTTTTCGGGCATATTCAATGCAACCATGTTCATGCATTTTGTCAAGAACCCAGCTGGCATTATCCAGTTGATTTTCATTCCTGCAATTGGCCAGGTAATTGATCAATTTGCTTTTATTACTGCCTTTCAGTTTTTGAATCAGGTCAATGAGCATGAGTGTTCTCTTTCCTTCCAGAATGTCCCCGCCAATTTCTTTTCCATATGCCTTTTCATCAGCGATCAGGTTGAGGACGTCATCCTGTATTTGAAAGGCAGTTCCCATAAAGAATCCAAAGCGGTTAAACATATCCGGATTGACTTTGCCTTTGCTGCCGATAATTGCACCGATCCGAATCGGGTGTATGGTGGTATACCAGCAAGTCTTTTTTAATATCATTCGCAGGTAATCATCTTCCGTCAGGCATTTTGAATTTTCCTTTCTCCAGCCTAACTCCATGGCCTGGCCTTCGACTGACTGTCTCACCATGTGTTCTATTTCGCTGAAAATCTGCCAGGTTAACTCCGGACCCAAAATGTTGATGTTCATCATCAAGGGTTTAATACTCAATACATTCATCGCATCACCTACATTTATGGCAATGCCGATATTATTGTATTCATGCATGGTAGGCTTATTCCTTCTGAATTCGCTTCCATCTTCAATGTCATCATGGACCAGGAAGGCATTGTGGAATAATTCTAAAGCGGTAGCAGAGTTTATTGCAGTTTCTTCATTTCCTCCCCAGGCTTTACATGTGCTGATACATAAGCCCGGCCTGAACCCCTTTCCGCCCCGGCTTGGATAATCCATCACTAGATCATACAAGTGTTTTCTCGGTTCTGATTTCGGAACGTAGTGATTGATTCCTTTAAGAGCTAACTCACGGTATGATTGCAGCTTTGATTTTAATACGCTTGTTTCCATAGTTGAAAGATGTATTGCCAGGAGATCTATTCATTATCTTTCACATCAACTTTAAGCATCGCTTGTAAATTGTCAATATTTTTATCCTGGATAAAAGCTGAATATTTACCCTTTTTAGTGCTTTTAGGTGCATTGACCATGATTTCCACCATCTCTTTTTCTCCCGGTTTGATTTTTAAGGTTTCGGGACTGATAGTTATGTTTCTTGAAAGAATTTTACCACCTGAAGGAGAAGTAAAATCACCTGCTATCATTTCCACCTTCATACTTTTTTCTGCGTTGTCATTTTGCAGCTGCATTTTTATAGCGACCGATTTTCCGGGTTCTAGCTCAACGTCGGAACTGATAACCGGAATCTGATCAACTGAATTTGAATTACTTTTCTCAGGTGATATATTCACCAGCCTATCAGAGATGTTTTCCAATTGTGAAGATGCCGCTGATACAACGTCCATAAAAATATCTATCACCTCATGGGCGTCACTTCTGAACCTTGATATTACATGGTCGTTGTCTTTATTTCGAGCTTTATCAACGTCAATAACCTTCTTTTCCATTTCTTTAGCGGCAATAATCCCTGCTGCTACTTCTTCTTCAAGAATATCTGTGGCTACTTTAATAATTCTTTGAGCTTCATTGACGGCTTTTTTTGGTGTTAAACCAGCTAATCTTGATTTAGGCTGTTTTGATCTGCCTTTGATCGTCTCTTTTGGTTCCTTTTTGTTTTTCATAGTTGATTTTTCTAGGTGATTATTACTGGTGAGTTTTGAGAATCAGTTGCCCTGTTGTAACATACCTGTACCAATGCTGCTTCATTTGAGCCGCCTTTAATCTCAATCGAATTAATTTTATTTCCTTCGATGTTAACTTCACTGGTTTTATTTTGTATCATAACTGATTGCTCTGAAACCAGTTCCGCATTCATAAAAGCATTGACCTGAATTACGGGATTTCCAAAATTGACAATGGTCAATGAGGTATTTGTTACAGGGAAAGGAAAATCAATTCGCAAACCTTCATTAGGAATGGCAATTTTGTTTTGTCCGGAAGGTTCTCCAAGGGTGGTGAATTGTATGATTCCAGAATCATCAAGAGATCCAAACTGTAATTGCTCATAGGTAAATGGAGATTTTTCTCTTTTTGAATTTACCTCGGCAAAATCAACACATACAGGCCTGGAAGGAGGCTTATCATCACAGTGAGCGATCTTTGTTTTACCTCTTAATCTTATGCTGGCTAATGGCTGGCCAAGTAATTCAATGCCCACGGTATAATCACTGACTGCACAAATAGGCTCACATATTTTGATGCAGACGGGGATATCCTCAACCGCTTTTAAATTCATGTTCATATCGACCTTAAAAGAGTCCCCTTTTTTGTTGCCGACATTTACATTAGCAGGCTTCTCATCAAAAATAATAGATACCGGGCATGGCTTATCAAGTTGAAAATAATGCTCTAGTTTAGCTTTATCCTTAGGCCATTGCAGAATTTTGACGTTATGATCCTCTGGCATAGTTTTTAAAGTATGTTAGTGGCTATACTTATAATTTAATTATAGTTTTTCACAACTCCAAAATAGAATGCCGGTAAGTAATTGAAATAAAGAAGTTTATAGAAGATTATTTAGCTTAATAGGTGTTATTATACGAGAGGTCTTGAAAATATTAGTCGTCAACACAGTATCGGGTATGTTATTCAGCGGGAGCGGGAATTTTTGAAGAATAATAAATAGAAATTAATAATTAGATTCTTTGATCTGGTTGCTGGTGACATCTTTGTTTTTATCTATAGGCTTAGGTTCTACAAAATACATTTTCATTTTACCCTTATTCTTTACTTCCAGTTCCCCTCTGGACTCACAATGATAATGATCAGAAATAAGCACACATGTTTTTTCTGATACATTTATTTTACCCGGGAGAGAGTTTGATTCCATCCTTGAAGCAATATTAACAGTATCACCCCAGATGTCGTAGGCGAATTTCTTAATGCCCACTACACCAGCGACCACGGGACCGGAACTAATTCCAATTCGTATATCAAAATGAATAATTCCGTCGTTCTCTAAAGTTTTTGTGTTTTCCACAAATTCTGCAATTTCAAAAGCCGCCCTGGTCACTTTAAGTGCATGATCTTTATCCGGAAAGGGCAATCCGGAAGCGCACATATAAGCGTCGCCGATTGTCTTAACTTTTTCCAGTCCGTTTTTTTCGATTATTTCATCAAATTTTGAAAAGTAAAAATCAACAGTATTCACTAGTTGCTCAGGAGAAAGGCTTTCAGAATGCCTGGTGAATCCGATGAAATCAGCAAAGAGTACAGAAACCTCTTCAAATCTTCGGGCTTTTACTTTGCCACTCTCTTTAAGTTCATCGGCAATCTCTCCGGGTAATATATTTAAAAGCAGATTATCAGATCGTCCTTTTTCTTTTTCAATAATCTCTTTAGTCCGGGCAATGAATTTATTTCTGCGGAATAAGCCAACTGCAATCACGATCATCAGTAATAGTGCGACAACTACAGCGATAAATATTATCCGTTGATTTTCTTTTTGCTGATTTAACAGATCGACTTCCATCTGTTTTTTGTCAATCTCAAAATCAGTCCTGAGGTTAGCCATCTCCTGTATTGATGCCTGATCGTTCACACTATCCCTGTAAGCCTTAAATTGTTTATAATGAGCAAGTGAATTTTCGTAGTCACCTGTTTGCTCATATAATTCAGATATTTTAAGGTTTACATCACTAATTTGATCAGTGAGGCCATATTTATTAGCAATCTCGAGACTTCTTTTAGCATAATTTATCGCAACAACCTCGTTACCCTGATCCATATAAACATCAGACATATAACTCAGGTAAATGGGGATCGGATAATAGTGCTCCATCATTTCCAGTTGAGTGATGGCTTTATTAAGCATAATCTTGGCCGAGTCATTTGAACCGATCATGGCAAGGGCAATTCCCTTGTTACCATTATTATAGGATATTCCCTCTTTAAAATCCAGGTCTTTAAAAATATTACCTGATTTCTCAAAGTATATCAAAGCGGAGTCCGGTTGCTTTTCTGTAAGGTATTCATCACCCAAATTCTCATAAGCAGTAGCAAGTCCTACAGAATCATTTTCTTCTTCAAGGTGGGATATTGCTTTAAAATAGTATCGAACAGCATTGATATGGTCATCTCTTACAGAATAAACATCAGCAATGGCTATATTTGTCCGTCCGGCTTTTACACTCATGTTTTCTGATTCAGCAATTCTTCCCGCTTCGAATAGATTTTCCAGAGCAGGGATTAATTCACCGGTAATTCGATATGAATTTCCTTTTTGCAGGTAACCAATGTAAAGGTATTCCGGAGACTCGTACTTTAACGATAATTTGATCAATTCATTACTGAAACTTAATTTCTCCGGCATATCCGAATATTCTGCAAGTATTTTTAATGCAGGTAATAAGTCTTTACCTGATACTTCGCCGGATTCATAGATTACCCTGGCACTATCAATATTGTCGGAATATTGTGAATATATATTAGATGGAATGAAAAAAAAGTATATAAAAAATATTATAGCACTTTTAATTAAAGTGATATTCAGGTTCAAATTGTATTTTTTAATGTCCTCAACCATTATATCAATTTGATCGAACCATGAGTTTCGGATCAATATCAAATGTTTCAGTACCTGATCCTGGTTTTATAACCTTGAAAGTAATGATATACTTTTCCTCCATTCCTGCGGTTCCTTCTTTCACTCTTCCCCTGACTTTTCCATTGCCATTTCTTTCCCTCAGGACGTTAGATTCGAAGATGTTATCTCCTCTTTGATGTCTGATAGTGGTGATTTTTACTTTATGATTCGCTGAAGTAGATGAAACCCCGTTCCAGATCACAATATCTCCAACTTTTACAGTATCTACATGATCGCGAATATCCGTGCCAGGTTGTTGGCCGCTAAAATAACAATATTTGTATGCAGGACTCTGAATATTCTCGGTGTCACATACTAAAGTTAGGGGATCTATTTCCTGGGCTTTACTTTGAAAGTTGATGAAGAATATCAACACGATGATCATGGAATAATATCCAAATATTTCCTTCATAATTATTATAAAATTTGGTAGTGGCAATGCAGTAAAACTGTTTGGCTCTTTTAATTTTAAAAGACAGTTTAACGGCTTATTTTAATAAATATAAGAATTAAAACTTACAAATAAGAATATTAATTCTTTTAATAATTCAATTTGGGTGGTGTGCGGTAAATATGGATTTAACAAGACTGTTAAAAAAACAGACCTTATTAAAAACATAACTGAAGTATTATCGGTAAAACGCTATGAATGGTTTTATCTTTCTTTTATTATTTTCTCTACTCCCTCATGGTAAGACGTAACCTGAAAATCAGGAAAATGATTTTTAAATTTTGAGGAGTCAAATTTGTTGTCAGTCTCGTACCTTGGTAGGAGTTCAGCAGCATCTCTGATAACCGGGTTAAAAATTCCTGCAGCTATTAGCATCCACCTTTTGAGTATTGTATACTTAATATTTCTATTATAATACTTGCCGAAAATCCCGATGAATTCTTTAAATGTAATTCTATTATCATCACAGGGTAAATGCCAGGTCTGATTATACGCAGAAGGTGTATTGCCGATCAAAGCCATCGCTTTACTGGCATCTGGTGTGTATATCCAGGTTCTTAACGTATCGTTTCTTAAAAAGACTTTGGCTTTCTTACCTTCCTTGATGTTCTGAATGATGGTATTATTAGTAATACTTTTTGTTTTTCCGGGGCCGTAAAACTCCGGGGCACGACAAATTACTGCAGTCAAACTTCCGTTTTCAATTTCTTCTAATATTCTGTTTGCAGTTTCAGCACGGACTTTTCCTTTCGGACCATTTGGTTGAAATTGAATTTCTTCAGTTTGAATTTCACTGGTCTGGGGATACATATAGGTGTTATCGAAGTAAACGAGCTTAGCATTAAATTTCTTACAGGCATTTATTGTGTTTTCAACCATCACAGGCCACTGATCAACCCACATTTTGGTGTCCATAGGCAAACCTGTACAGAAATAAACTATATCTGATCCTTCAATAGCCTTTTCGGTATCTTGAGCATCCATTAAATCTGCAGGAAATAAAGTATCAGATTCACGGATTTTTCGCGGTTTTCTACTTACCAGTCGAATATCAGAAGAGTATTTCTTGTTTAACTCTTTTACAAGTTCTTCACCAATCTGTCCATTTGATCCCAAAATAGTCTGTAGCATAATTTAGATTTTTACTTCAAGGTGAAATTATAAAATATCTGATTCTATACGATCCGAATTCTTATAATTATTCCTCCTTTTGAGTTCGGCTGTATTAACATAGTTTAGGTAAAAATATTAAGCGCAATTAGTGAATTAAAAATATAGACCTTTCTCGCTATTTGAATATTGGTAGAAAATTCAAACTTTCAATTTGGTCCTTTACTAACCTTAATTATTGGTTTTAAGCAATTATAATACTGATTTCTATTAGATATCAGTATTATAACTCATTATTTTGTTTAACTATTTTTAATAAAAATTAAACAAAATAATCTCGATGCCTGTTTTCATTTTGATTTTTAATTTAAACCAATAAAACCATGATACTTCTTGAAGTTTTAACTATTCCAGTAGATGATCCGGTAGCGTTCACGTTTTTTACTGGGTATATGGCAATGATGGCTGCTTCGGTATTTTTCTTTTTTGAAAGATCCAGAGTAACGGGCAAATGGAAATTATCACTATTAATTTCTGGTTTGATTACATTCATTGCAGCAGTTCATTATTATTATATGAGAGATTACTACCTATCAACAGGAGATAATCCGACCGCATTAAGATACATTGACTGGACACTTACGGTTCCGTTAATGTGTGTTGAATTTTATCTGCTTACAAAGGCGGCTGGTGCTAAGAAAAGTCTTTTAGTCAAGTTGATTATTGCTTCGGTATGGATGCTTGTATTCGGTTACATAGGAGAGGCATTCAATCCAGAAGGAGGTAGTACTTCTCACAGTGTGATTTACGGAGTTTTATCAACACTTGGTTATATTTATATCCTTTACACCGCATGGATAGGAGAGGTGGCCCAATTATCAAAGAAATCTGATAATCCATTGATCCAGAAGAGTGTGAGAATATTGGCCTGGTTCGTATTAGTTGGATGGGCAGTCTATCCGATTGGTTATATGTGTATGCCAGGAGGATGGTTAAATATTGCTTTCGGATGGGAGCCAAGCAGCGTAGACCTTTTCTACAACATTGCTGATGCGATCAACAAAATTGGTTTTGGTTTGGTTGTTTATAACCTTGCTGCGTCAGATACCGAAAGGCTCGCTGAATCCACACAATAAAAAAAATTTGATACAGAAAGCCGGGTAAGTACCCGGTTTTCTTTACCCTCAGATATGAATCTTTCTGTATTTATTTACATAGCATTTAATCTTGTATTCCTGAACCTGATACAGATTCAAAATGATCTGTTTGATTCTATGTTAACAGGTATGTGCTTATTTGCCATTCTGACTTTAGGAATCTCTCATGGTGCAGTGGATAATTTGCTTTATGGAGCAAAAGGTAAAAAGCAGAATATTCGATTCATTATTAATTATATCCTGATAGCTATCGGATTCGGAGTTATCTGGTGGTTTGTGCCCAACCTGGCATTTATATTATTTATTTTGTTTTCAGCATATCATTTTGGTCAATCACAGTTTGTAGACCTGACCCCGGATAAGGGGATTGGTGGGTTTTTATTAGATTTTTTATGGGGATTAAGCCTCATCTCAGGACTTATTTATTTAAATGCTCCTGAGGCAAGTGCTTTTGCTGAAGAATATTTTAAATCTCTGAGTTCTTTTATCCTGATGATAGAATATTCAGGTTACCTAACAGCCGGGTTTTTAACAGTAACATTGATTTTGTTGATAAAGAACCGTTTAAATGGATTTATTTCTAACAATGAACTCTTAAGAGAATTGTACCTGATCGCCCTGATCGGCATATCCTTTAAATTGTTTGATCTGCTATTAGGATTTACCCTGTATTTTATCATTTTACACTCATTAAAGGTACTCAGGCAGGAGTTTTCATATTTTAAGATCAAGTCCAAACTGAAAAATGTATTTCAGTTTATGAAATTGTTATTGCCCTTTACATTAATTTCAATACTGGGAATTATACTGATCTTTATTATTGTTTCCTTTTTTGAAAGGCCTGATCTCATCCCATTTTTAGGGATTGTATTAATTTCTTGTATCACAATTCCACATGCTTTTGTAATGGAAATTTTCTATGAGAATAAATTTCACGGTTAATTAATAGAAAGTATATCCGATAATCTATTTCTTTGACCGCTTTCTTTTTTCTTTAAAGTATTCTTTATCAGAAATATATAGTACCTTTTTTACCTCACAGAAAATGACAGTCCGGTTTTTATTTTTCAATTCAACATGTTTAGTGATCTCTATTTCATTTTGGTCATTGATCGCTTTTCTGATGTTTTCCAGCTCTTCAGTAGTGTATTGAAAGTCAGCATACAGATCTTCTTTAGCAGGCCTTTTGAATCTAATAACAGCAGATTTGTCCCATACTACATAATCATCTCCCAGTAGATTCATTAGCTGAACCATCGGAATTGGATCCACAGCTGAGAACATACTTCCACCAAATATGGAATTAACATAATTTTTATTTTTATAGCTGATCGGAACCTTTATACTGATATTGAGGAGATCATCTGAAACATGGCTTATTCTTCCTGTACTGCGCCGGTACATTGGTGAAAGGTTAAAGCCATGTTTGAAAAGGCTGGCTTTACTCATAAATTTCGTTCCTATTTCAGCAATTTTTCTGTAAACAGACATTATTTAATTAATCAATCGTCTTGGTTTGATTTCGCTTGTCTTTCTTTAACTATTTCTTTGATTGATTTGTTGCCGACGATTACATCTTCGAGTACGGCCTCACCATTTAATATCTTAATAACACTATAAGATTCAACTAACGAATCTCTTTGCGACTCCCTGTGAACTGTTTCGGCTACCGGAGCCATTGATTCTTCCATGTAATACCTGTCAAAAGGATATTCGATTCTCAGTGTAGGCGGCTTTTCGTAGTCGTGAATTCCACCTATTCTTGCAATAATAAATGGTTCTAAGGTTTCTGGTTTATCTTTAAAGACATCAACTGGTTCTGTAAACCCTTCTTTATTCTGTGATAGGGTAACATAAATTTCATCTCCGTAATTCCATTGTTTTGAGGTATCAATTACTACAGAATTAGCTTCATAATTCAATACAATATATTTACCTCTAAACGGATCGGTAGGATCTATTGGTTGAGTTTTAAACTTAAAAGTTTGTCCCTCATCAAGTATTTTTTCCTGTTCCATGATCATTTTAGCCGGAATGTATAATTGAATCAAGGCTACCAGGATAAATAGCGGAATGAATATTTTTTTATTTTTCATTTTTGCTTTTTCTCTTTAGTACAAAATAATTAGCTGCAAAGAAGCTTGCTCCTACAATCACGAAAAGTCCTCCGCGGATATAAAATGGAAGGTCAGAATCAAAAAACCGGAAAATAGCCAGGAATGCTATGATAGACATCCCAAAATTCATTATAACGAGATGGTCTTTTTTAGCACCATCATTGACATATATAACTCCCAGAATCAGAATTAAAATATTTATTAAAAACACTGCGATTGGAGAATAAAGGCCGATCAGATAAATCAATACAACCAGTGGGAATACAAATGAAAAATAGGGTAACTCTTTAATTTTAGTTGTTTTGATTTTCCAGCTAAGGAAAGCAGCAGAGATAATTAACAGGATTAATGATGTGAAAGCTTCAGTAGAAGTACTGACTCCATCAAAACTAAAATTTTCACTTCTTAAATGACTCCAGAATTCATCAAAGCTCAAAAAATATAATACCACAAGAGATCCGATAACACCTAAAATTTCAAAGCCATTATTTCTGGGTTTAAGGTTTTTAAATTGATTTCCAATGAGAATGATCAACCCGAAATAACATATATAGCTTAAGAATAAAAGCTCTTCATAACGTTGAGATACAGTTCCCAGGCAGATTGAAATCGAAAGTGGTATAAACCAGTTATGAAAATAAAAACCATTACTATTTTCTCTTGATCTGAATAAATACACATACCATGGAATTATTGCTAACAGTAAAGGCCAGTATAGATAGGATGGGGTGGTAGGGTAGTTCCAGTAGGAAAGTTCACAGGCATACCAGGTAAAACCGATGATATAAAATAATGAAGTAATAGAAGATTTCATCAGGTAAACGATCGGCAAACCCAATAATACCCATATCAGGAGAAAACCTGAAAGCTCACCTTCAATATGGTAGATCTGGCTGACCAGAGAAATTGTTGCCCCTATTGAAAGAAACAGAAAAACTGCACTGGCTTCCCTCCAGCTATGAGAATCCGGTTTTTTTGCAAGGGTAAATAAACAAGCTAACTGTCCTGTAACGAGTGGTAGAAAAGCGAAAACCGTTCGGGTAAATTTTGAAAACTCATCCCAGTTATGGGCAATTATGAGAATAATTCCCGATCCAACTAACAATGAGCCGAGAATACTAAAAGCTAATATTAATCTATTTGGGCTTTCTGGCTTTTTGGAATCATAGTAGTTTCTGATATTGTCAGCAATCTCATCTGAAATCACTTCTTTTTCAGTCAGTTCCTTAAGGTTGATGTTGATATTCATATTTTAAAAAAATGGAAAAAAGCGATTCCTAAGTTAAAATGTTTTGGTTACAATTTTAAATAAAACGATTTTCATTCACTCAAGACAGAATTTAAGAGAAAATATTCCGTGATAAATATTTATTCTAACACTAAATAAAAAATTAAGCCCCTGCATTTCTGCAGAGGCTTTCCATGTAACCGAAAAAATCAACTAAATCAATTTCTGTTCACGGTTATAGAATTAGACAAACTAAATGTTCCTTCAAGATCGGCAGCATTCTGCCCTGTTTCGAGTCCGGTAAGTCCTTCTGAATAGGTTATTCTCCAGATCAGACAGACACCCACTCCGGCAGCATCGAAATCTACACCTTCCAGGTCGTCCATTGTTGGTGGCAGTCCCAGGATATTGCCCTGATCATCAGTGATGACGTAGCCGGTGTTAGCGAGATCAAAATTATCTGAAACAGTGATACCACTTACCATGTCCGGTGTTCCATCGATATCAAAGTTAAATGGTCCACCATCCAGGGTTCCTGCCGTAGCTCTCGTCACCATGATAGAATTTGAAAGACCATAGCTACCGGTTAGATCGGAAACATTATTCCCTACTTCAGCCCCCATCAGGTCAGCCCGAAGGTCATGTGCCAGATCAGGCAAACACCTCCGCCTGCTCCATCAAAATTGACACCTTCAACATCCGCAAGGGTAGGAGGTATCCCTAATATATTATTCTGATCATCGGTAATCACCCATGTTGTGTTGGGACCGTTGACTTCAGAATCGTCCAGGCTGATACCACTAACCATATCCATTTCGCCATCAACAATAAATGTAAACGGCCCTCCTGTAATCATACCGCCATTCAGGCCATCTCTGTTTACAGTAATAGAATTGGATAGATCATAATTACCAGTTAGATCGGAAGCGTTTTCTCCGGGAGCTAAGCCTGCAAGTCCGTCTTCATACCTGATATACCAGATCAGGCAAACACCGGGCCCGGCATCATCAAAATTCACCCCTTCAAGGTCGCTCATCGTTGGAGGAAGTCCGAGGATATTTCCTGCGTCATCCGTAATTACAAAACTTGAATTAGAACCCCTCATATCGCCTGATAGAGTGATTCCACTAACCATGTCCGGATTACCATCCACGACAAAGTTAAAAGGGCCACCATCTAATGTACCTGCTTCCGGGTTAATGGTTACATCATCATCGTCATCATCACAACTGGTTGTTATGACTGAAAGACAACCGAAAATAATTAATAAAATAAAATGCTTTTTCATTGTGCTAGTTCTTTTAATGTTATTTGCAAGCTAGCCACGAAGTATTACCTGTTGGTCACGAGAATTTAACGAAACTGTATAATTTAAAAATTACTTAACTAACTGTTAGTCAGTGTTATAATTGTGTATCGTGATCGTTTTGTGATAAATATTAATCATGAATTTGAGAAAGGGCACTTATTACCATAGTCAAATAAAAAAAGCCCGGTAACAAATTACCGGGCCCAGGCTATGAAATTAAGTATAAAGGTTATTTTCTGGTCATAATAAATGGGTGCTTAACAGAATCAGCCCCGGTGGTGTGCCCTGAAATATTTCCCCGGGTATGGTTTAAGTGTCTGCCTTCAAAAGATATAGCATCCCCATTTACCATCATTTGCATATAAAAGTGGCTATAAACAGTTTGAGGGATGCGCATTTGAAACGCACTTTCTGCACCTGACTCATCAGTAAACGTACCGGGAAGGTCATAGTATTCAGGAAACTCCACTCCGGGATCCAGTTGATACTCTCCAATGGTAACTGTACCTTTCGTTTCACCGATTACAATATCCAGGTAGAATTCTCATAACTTTCCGGTAGATAAGGACGTGGTGTAGTAGCTCCTTCGCTAAACAAGGATCCTTTCTTCGCATATCCTGCATACATTTTTCCATCGGGATCGGTATGGAAACCTGCCATATAATCGTCATCACTTAAGTAATATTCAAACTTGCGACCATCACCGATCGTACCCCAGTGGGCATTCGGATTAGAACCGTCTAAATAGAATGTTATTTTATTACCCTCGATCGAACCATTGATTTTATATGCGGAACCATCAGGTGTGTAGAAAGAACCAATTCGCTTATCATCAATTTTGTCATTCCAGTAACCAGGCAGGTGATAGATATCTAATATTCCGTCGTGGCCATCAAATACAAGGTTCCATCTTCCGACAAACTTAAACTCCTGCCATTGTTGCGGGTCCAGGATTGGGATTTCGATATAGGCTATTGCATTACCGTTTTGCCTGATAAAATCGTAAGAGACTTTAGTGAAATTATCATCTGTACCGGTAAAGCTACTTCCCCAACTATTTTTAATAAGGAAATAGTGATCGTCGGGGTTTTCACTGGTTTTGTCAAATCCTACTATAAGCATACTATGGGCTATTGTGTTGCAACCTGCATCTCCCGAAGTACATGGCCTCCATATTTCTCCATATTGTGCGTTTCCACTAAAATCCCATACTAATTCGATCTCTCTTTTAAGGATTTGCTCAATGAAGTCTGTATCCCTTGCTTTACCGGTAGATGGTCCGAAAAATTTTCCATTGGCAACTCCATAATACTTATCTGAATGCAGAAGCTCACGGGTAAGTTTATTAGGATCAAGATTGTAGTCACTTTTAACCCGTTGTTTTTTATAAACATCATCCTGCCAGTCCTCACTTGCCAGGGTCGGATCAATAGCGGGAGTGATATTGACAGATCTGTACGGCATTAAAGACTCAAGAGGGATTTTAAGACCGGTATTCATCATGTCATTGATATAACCGGCACCACCGCCGCCGCCAAAAGCACCAACCTGGGTTTCACTGCCATCTTCTCCTTTAGCTAAAATATCATCCCAATCTGGGTGTATCCAAAATGTTTTACCAAAGTGATTCATAAATTCTTCACTCATGTCTATATCACCATATCCAAATCTTTTATATGCAGCTTCTAGTCCGGCTACTGCCGCAAAAGTGATACAGGTATTTCTGCTTCCCTGACTCTTGATACTGGTTTGTTGAGGTCTTAAGTCAACTCTTAAGTCTGAATTGTCCACAGCCGGTGGTTCAACAAATTCCTCATCACAGGCAAAAAGTATCGCAATGAGCGATAAAAGCCATAATTTACTGATTGGTTTTAATACCTTTTTCATAGTGTTAATAGTTTTAATTACACCCTTAGTGAAGGCTGAAATCAAAAGGTTACCAACAATTGAAAAAAAATATTATAAAGGTGATTATTCCAGCCTGGAAAGGAGTTTATCTGCTTTGCCGGAGAAAATATGATCGCTTTCGCTAATAGAGTTGAGTAGGTTTTTAGCTTCAACTATATTGTCTGTTTTTAGATAGGCCATAGCCAGGTACCAATGAGATAGTTCTTTTGGAAGTCCGTTTGCATTCGATTTAAGATCACTGAATATAGATATAGCTGCATTATTTTCATCAGTTTCTAAGTAACTGATGCCTAAATAAATTTTAGCCATGTCAGATTGTGGATTCTCTGCAGTGAAAGAAGATAAGATTTCAATGGCTTTTTCATAATTTTTATTGTTGTATTCTTCCATTCCCTCCAAAAATAAGGAGACCTGATCACCGTTTCTTTGGGTAATCACATCTTCATAAGGAGAATAATAAGTGATATAGGCTTCATTTGTACTCAGGTCATTTGAGAAATAGCCTAACTGCCAAAGACCTATCGGAATAATCAATAGAATAATAATTGCAGCATATTTCATATAAGCAGGGAATTTTGTTGTTTTGGATTTTGAACCGATTTCATCATCCCAGTCTTTGAGTTTGTTTTGAAAATCTTCCTTCTCTGATTCTTTGATCGATCTGAATATAGACAGATAATCTTCAACCTTCTTTTGAAAGTCAAAATCTTCCAGCCTTCTTTGCTCAAATTCTTTTTTTTCGTCAGGAGTCAACCTGTCTTCAAAGTAAGCTTCTATAAGTAATATTTCGCTATCGTATTCCACTTGCTCTTATTTATTGGTTATTAACTAACTCTTCCCTGATCTTTTGAAGACAAAGACACTTTTTTTTCTTTGCAACTGCTTCATTTTTATAGCCTAATTCATTGGCTATACTTTCCATGGAAAAATTTCGGAAATAATATAACTGCAGAATTTTTTTACAAGGGTCTTTTAGTTTGTTTAAAACAGATTTTATATAATTCTTTCTTTCTATTTCTTCTTCATTATCATCATAGTCTCTAATCGACAGGTCTATTCCTGAAACATCATCCAGTGGACTGGATACTTTTAAATTCCGGTATTCAGCCTTGACAAGATTTTTTCCGATACCGAATAAATAAGTTTCTATCGTACTGTCAAGAGTTCGGATTTTATCATCCTTAATATTAAAATAAAATATCGTGAAAGCACGATGATATATTTCCAGTATGATGTCTCGCTCCAGTGAATGATTTTTCATAAACCAGCCAATGAATTTAGACCTGTGATCTTCGTAAAGTTTCTTTAATAATGATTCATCACCATTTCTGATCGAAAATAGCAAATCATTGTTACTGATCTTTACGTCTTGTCTATTCATTAGTGGGATGAAAATATAAAAGGTTACCCAAAATTTTATGGAATATCTTAAATAAGAATCAGCTTATCAAATTATTAGTATTCTACCACCAATAATTTTATAAGTGTTTTGATTTTGAAGGAATTAGAATTCATAAATTAATTTATTATTTTAGTGTTTTAAATATTAAACATTATGAAACCTATTCAACCAATTACCACGCTATTTTTACTTTTTTTATTTCTTAGTTGCGAAGATGATGTAGCCCAGCAGGAAATCCAGCAAATTTCATTTATAAATTGTGAATGCCAAAGGGCAGATAATCCTGATTATTGCGAATTGATATGTGCAGATCAAAACTCAACTTTTGCTACAGCAACAGTGATCAGAGGAAGAGGATGCGACATAGGACAAGATTGCTTTCCAAACCCTCCCGCTCTTGAAGACCTTGTATTTATCATTCCAAATGCAGAATTCAATTCTACCGTGGTTCAAATCGTCAATGATAATGGTGCAGTATATGCAAATACGGATGTTACCAATGGTGGCTTTATTGACTTTGATGAAGAATCGGGAAGTGTCGAAGCTGGCTTGGGCTGGGTAGACGGATATCCGAGTGAAGAAATTCTAACTTTAAAAGTAAGTTCGGTAGTTACCCTTCAGGATGAAAGCACCCACAACTTGCAATACGAAAGAGAACTTGGGGTAGGATTTTTCAGTGAATAATTGTTCTATATAATTTTTATATATGCATACTAAGACATTGGCAGTATTTCTGATTTTTCAGATCACTGCCTTTCTTTTTGGTCAAAATGACGATAGTGTACGCAGTCAGTTTGAAAAAGATTTTCAGGAAATAGGAGAGAAGTTTTATTTTGACAGGCCGGATACTGCGGCAATTTTGTATGAAAGAAATCTCGATAAGGCAGAGGAAATTCAGATGTGGGATCAATATCTGCATGCCATTATTAGTCTTGCTTCTGTTTCCAGTCACCTCGATAGTCTCAGACTGCTGGATAATTACCTACAGTCAGGACAGAAAGCCCTGGACCAACACGCTGACTACATTTTAAAGTTTGATTCCACCGGTTTTTTGAGGTCTAATTTTTACTATTTCCAGGGGAGATATTACTATGAGCTCTTTAATTACCGGGAGGCGATAAAATCCTTCACAAATATCATTAGCCTGCCGGAAATAGAAGAAGATTCCCTGCTCTTTTTTGATACCCACGTATCGATTGCTCAAAGTGCTTTAAATATGGCCGATTTTACGCTGGCTGAACATCACTTTGACCTGGCCTATTTGTGGGTGCCCCGCCAACATCCGGTTTACAGTGCCGGTAGAGGATATGAATATCAGCTGGCCTTTATAAACACACAATTAGGGCATGTGAACTTCAGACAATGGAAGGCAAACAAAACCAGTATTAAACCTGAACAAGCTATAAGAAAGTATAAGAAGGCACTTGAAATCATTAAACCAATAATGATTGAAAAAGGAAGCTGGAGTCTTGTAAATACAATTTACCGAAGTTTATCGTCCTGTTATCTTGAAAGTAACGAAACAGAAAGGGCAAAAGATTACCTTTCTCTATTACTTGAAAGGCCAACCCGGTCAGCTTCAGACAAAATCAGGAATTACCTTCATGCGTCAGAAGTATTTCTGAAGACAGGTGAACTAAATAAAGCTGGTAAATATATAAAGCTTGCTTATTCCGTGTCAGGTGAAAACTATGATAGTGATCATCGATATTTCGGACTGATAAATAAACAAAGAGCTAAAAAATATATTAAAGAAAATAAATTTGATTCGGCATTAATAGCCCTTGATCAGGCAGAAACCTATTTTGTCACAGGCAATAAGAATGGCCAACAGGAAGTGATAAACAACTATGAAGTTCTGGAAATATATTCTCTCAGAGGCGATGCTTATCAATCGGCAAATCCTGAGCAGGCGATAAATTGGTATAAAAAAACTGTAGAATTAGCCGAAAAGACCTCAAGGGATTTTCTTTCCTGGGAGTCCAGGCAATATCTGTCATCAGATATCTACAAAGTATTTGAAAAGGGAATAAATACCCTATTTAAATTACAAAAGAATGATAAAAAGTTGAATAATCAGGAAGATGACCTGGTCTATTTTTTGAAAAGAACCGAGCAATTCAACTTTTTAATGCAGTCAGGGATATTGAAGCCGTAGAAGCAGGGATCTTATCAGAAGAATTATATAATAAACAACAAGAATATAAGAGTAAGATAGCTTTTAATAAGCGTCAAATTACAGAGGATAGATCTCCGGAAAAGCATCGGTTAATTCTTGATCAGCTATATACAGATTATGAAGATTTTCAACAGTCTTTAAAAAGAGTAATCCCAATTATGAAGACTGGATGCCAGATACTGAACTGGTCTCTTTTAATGATATCATTGCTGAAATTAAAGGTAACACGTCGCTTTTATCATTCTTCTGGGGAGATGAAAATGTTTATTGCCTCGAATTGATGGATGATCGGGCTGCATTGCATCTGATCTCAGAAACCACAGCATTACAAGAGAGTTTATTTCAATATTTAAAATTGATTAGAACTCCTCCTGAAAGTCCGGGTCCTGTTTCAGAAGAATTGTACCGGGAAGGAAATAAACTATACGAATTGTTTTCTTCAGCTTCAGGAATTAAAGATTCCGGGATAAACTCTATCATTATTATTCCCGATGGGCCACTTTCATATTTGCCTTTTGGAGCAATGGTGGCTAAAAAGAAAAAATGGTTATTAGAAAGTAAAAGCATCTATTATTCCTCTGCCATCAGGTTGCTGCTTAAGTCTTCAACATCTGAAAGAAGTAAATCCGACATCATCGATTATTTAGGATTTGCTCCTGATTATTCTGTTATGGATGGCCAGGGTTATTCCGATATAAGAAAAGATCTCGCACCGCTGGCATATAATAATCAAGAGGTGGAAACGGTAGAAAGTATGCTTGGAGGCCGAACATTTACCGGTAGCGATGCGACAGAATATAACTTCTATAAATATTCAGAAAGCGCACGAATTTTACATTTAAGTGCTCATGCGATAGTCGATAGTGAAAATCCAAATTATAGTGCGGTTTACTTTATCGACCAATCAGATTCGGCAAAATATGAGCAACTTTTTGAATTAGACGGGTCACTTCACCTCTACGAATTGTATAATTATCAGTTTAATTCTGAACTGGCCGTACTAAGTGCCTGTGAAACAGGTTTCGGAAGATGGGCCCGGGGTGAAGGAGTAATTAGCCTGGGGAGGGCATTTCAAAGTAGTGGTTGCCCTTCTGTTACAATGAGCTTGTGGAATATTAGCGATAAGTCTTCTTCCACAATAATGGAGAGATTTTTTGAATACCTTAATGAAGGAAGGGCGAAAGATGAAGCCCTCGCTATGGCAAAAAAAGATTTTCTATCTGACCCTGCTAATAAATATTTCAATCATCCCTATTACTGGTCGGCTTTTATCGTTCAGGGTAATGCTCAACCACTAACGAATAATAAAAATGAGATATGGTACATCGTTTTAGGAATTGTAGTAATGCTTGGTTTGTACATGGCAATAAGAAAGGGAAAGGGAGGAAAAGTATTAAGAAGGTAAATGGTGAATTAAATTATATTTATCGGTAAAGTGAATAAGCTTTTTTACCCATCAAAATGCCTCTTAATATTTTTAATGTTAAGAAACCAAATCAGGATCACTGCAGGTACTGTCCAGAGTATTGCTGTAAATAAACCCCAGTAATTCATCGCATCAATTTCATTATTCGGATCATTCATTAGATAAAAAGAAATCCACCACATTACGACCCACATGTATACGATGTAGAAAATTGATATAAACGTAGCCAGTCTGTTAGCCCACATCTTATATTTAAGGATGTTTAATCCACTGAATAAAAGTAGAATTCCGATAAAAGTCATTAATATTGCGATCCCGATTATCACTCCAGTATAAGAGTGCTCATTATTCAGTGAGTCGATATTAGAATAACTACTATCTTTTAAATCCGAAAGGAATAAGATGATACCACCTCCGATTAAATTTAATAGGATCGTAAATACTGATATAACAATGATGATAATACCAGCTATTTTGATGGAATTTGGCTTTGCTTCTACCATTATCACAGACCGATAATCCGGTGTTTGATTTTGACACAAATGATTGTCAAGTGCCGTTTTTAATAATTTAATGATAAGATATATTATATCAAACTATAAGGCACCTACAGTTTATTGGTCAATAACTGAGAATCAAATAAAAGAAGGGGACTATAAACAGGTTAAGAGGGAGAATTCCTGAGGATTAAAAATCAGGGTTAAATTTCCTTCTTCCTCTCAGGGTTATTTTTCTTTTGAACAAAAAGTAAATAACAGATCCCATAACAGGAAAGATTAAAACAATGAAAAACCAGATTAATCTTTGGTTGTTATTTCTATACCTTGATCGGGTAATATCCAGAATTGCCCAAAACCAAAGTATTAATGTCAGTGGAACAAGAATTAAAATAAGTGAATCAGTCATTGTAGTTGATAGTTAATTATTGGTAGACAAATATATCAAAATAAAACAGGCTCGAACAAGTAGGTAAGCCCACTTTTAAAATTGAATCGAAAAAAAATGATTTGGGAGATAGATATTTTAACCCTCTCAGAGTGAATTGATTCACTTTGTTTACATTTTTTATTTCCTTAAATTAGATAGGCTATCTGATTGAAATATCTATAGATTTTATCTATGTATTCATAGAAAATATCGATAAAAATTATCGGTATTTTTGATTAAATTAGAATCTAAATAACTCAACATAATTTTGTATGGAAAATAAAAAACACCCCAACACGCTGGCCGGAGCAACTACTTACAAAGTGAATGCTGACAAAGAAAGTAAGTGCCCGTTTATGGGTGGCGTGGTCAAACATACTGCAGGTACAGGTACATCTAACCGCGACTGGTGGCCTAACCAACTGAAACTAAGTATTCTTCGACAGAATTCATCGATGTCTAACCCAATGGATGATGAATTTAATTATGCTGAAGAATTCAAAAAACTTGATCTGAAACAAGTTAAAAAAGAACTGAATGATCTGATGACCGACTCGCAAGACTGGTGGCCTGCCGATTATGGTCACTATGGTCCTTTTTTCATTCGTATGGCATGGCACAGTGCCGGAACCTATCGTATTGGTGATGGTAGAGGAGGAGCAGGTGCAGGAACTCAAAGATTTGCCCCTTTAAATAGCTGGCCGGATAATGCCAACCTTGATAAAGCCCGTTTATTATTATGGCCAATAAAACAAAAGTATGGTCGTAAATTATCATGGGCAGACCTTATGATCCTTGCAGGTAATGTGGCATTAGAATCAATGGGATTTGAAACTTTTGGTTTTGCCGGAGGTAGAGAAGATGTGTGGGAACCTGAGGAGGATGTATACTGGGGTGCGGAAGAAGAATGGCTTGGTGATGAAAGATATACCGGAGACAGAGAACTTGAAAATCCTTTGGCAGCTGTTCAGATGGGCTTGATTTACGTTAACCCAGAAGGTCCGAATGGTCATCCGGATCCTGTTACTGCCGCCCATGATATAAGAGAAACTTTTGGCCGTATGGCTATGAATGATGAGGAGACCGTCGCGTTAATCGCCGGTGGTCATACCTTTGGAAAAACACATGGAGCAGCAGACCCATTAAAATTTGTTGGTCCGGAACCAGCCGGAGCGACAATAGAAGAACAGGGAATGGGATGGAAAAATACCTTCGAAAGTGGTAAAGGAGAACATACAATCACCAGTGGTCTTGAAGGTGCCTGGACATCGACCCCAACAAAATGGAGTCATCAATATTTTGAAAATTTATTTAAATATGACTGGGAACTAACTAAAAGTCCGGCGGGAGCTCACCAGTGGAAACCAAAGAATGGAGAGGGAGAAGGAACAATTCCTGATGCGCATAATCCTGATAAAAAACATGCTCCTTTTATGTTGACAACGGACCTTTCTTTGAGGTTTGATCCTGAGTATGAGAAGATCTCAAAAAGGTTTATGGATAACCCGGATGAGTTTGCCGATGCGTTCGCTCGTGCATGGTTCAAACTTACCCACAGAGATATGGGTCCAAAATCAAGATATCTGGGACCTGAAGTTCCTGAAGAAGATCTGATCTGGCAGGATCCGGTTCCTGAGGTGGATTTTGAGTTAGTTAGCGATAAGGATATAGATACCTTAAAAGGGAAAATTCTTGATTCAGGATTATCAGTTTCTGAATTAGTTTCTACTGCCTGGGCATCAGCATCGACATTCCGTGGATCAGATAAACGAGGTGGTGCAAACGGTGCAAGAGTGAGACTGGCTCCTCAAAAAGACTGGGCTGTAAACAATCCTGAACAATTATCTAAGGTAATTGGTAAGCTGGAGGAAATTCAAAAAGATTTCAATTCCGGTCAATCAGGTAATAAGAAAGTATCACTTGCAGACCTCATTGTTTTAGGAGGTAACGCTGCAATCGAAAAAGCGGCTAAAGATGCCGGACAAGATGTTTCAGTTCCATTTACACCGGGTCGAACTGATGCGACGCAGGAACAAACTGATGTTGAGAATTTCGAGCCGCTTGAGCCAAAAGCAGACGGTTTTAGAAATTATTTGAGTCAACAGTATTCTGTTACAGCTGAAGAAATGCTGTTGGACAGAGCCCAGCTTCTGACCTTGACAGCTCCGGAAATGACTGTTTTAATTGGAGGAATGAGAGTTCTGGACACAAATTTTGATGGGTCTGATTATGGAGTTTTTACTAAAACTCCGGGTAAGCTGACTAATGATTACTTTGTCAACCTTTTAGACCTGGGGACAACCTGGAAATCTGTTTCGGAAGCTGATGATCTTTTTGAAGGAAAAGACAGAAAATCCGGAGAGGCAAAGTGGAAGGGAACCCGTGTGGATCTTATCTTCGGTTCAAATTCTGAACTGAGAGCACTTGCCGAAGTATATGCTACAGAAGACTCTAAAGATAAATTTTATAAGGATTTTGTTGCAGCCTGGAATAAAGTAATGAACGCAGATCGATTTGACGTTAATTAATCAGTTTTAGCTAATTAATTTTGAAAAGGTGGCTTTTTATTAAGTCACCTTTTTTTATTTGATTTTTATGAACCTCCAGATTTTTATTTTTTCTATGGATAATGATGATTTAACCTGTTAAATTGGACCCTTGATTTTAATGTGGAATATTTTTTTACAACATTTGTTACTTTTTGTTGTGTTCTGCATTTCTATGAGTAAATGAGCTTTGAATTGACGGACCTGATAACCTATAC
Source organism: Mangrovivirga cuniculi (assembly GCF_005166025.1). NCBI lineage: Bacteria > Pseudomonadati > Bacteroidota > Cytophagia > Cytophagales > Mangrovivirgaceae > Mangrovivirga > Mangrovivirga cuniculi. The sequence goes on along the minus strand of NZ_CP028923.1, from coordinate 3,133,159 downwards.
CAACAAGCTGATCGACGAGAAATCGGAGGAGGTGATAATTAATGAGGCAAAAAAGAATCCTCAGAAATTTGAGCCTATTTATAAGAAGTACTATAAGCCTCTATTTCGCATGGTCATAAGCAAAACCCGTGATCCGGATATCACAGCTGATATCCTGTCCGGTGTGTTTTGTAAAGCACTTCATAAATTACCTTCTTTTGAATGCAGAGGTAAATCAATTTACTTTTGGTTGTATAGAATCGCTGTTAATGAATGCATGCAATATTTCCGGAAGACCGGTAAAGTACGTCATGTGGAAATAGAAAATGCATCCGGTCTTTTTGATGAGATCTCTGTTTTTTCTGACGAACAGAATATCCGATTAAAGAAATCCCTTGAAAAACTTTCTGAAAAAGAATTACAAATAATCGAATTGCGATTTTTTGACGGATTGAAATTTCAGGAAATAGCTGAAGTAATTAGCAAGAATGAGGGGAGTTGTAAAATGCGTCTATACAGAGCTTTGGAAAAACTTAAAAAATTAATGGGATCATGAGATCAAAGATCAAAATAGAGAATAAATCCCACAAGATCTCAGATAGAGAGATCGAATCAAAGATGGACTTTGGTGCTGTATTAGAACAATACAGGACTGAAAAGATAGATAAACAAGTAACCAGAAAGCTTACGATTAGGTTTTCAGCTGCACTGATAGTAGTGCTTTCTTTGATAATTGGTTACCTGGTTGTCCAAAACGCTGATAATAACCAGGAATTAGAAACCAATAAGGAGTCTTTTGTTATTGAGGATAACCCCTCAGATATAAACAAAATGGCAATTGATTCAAGCAATTTCGTAGAAGAGACTGATTCTTCTGCTGATTCATTAAACTCTGCTTTTAGAAGTAAAGAATTAAGTTCTAAAGATAAAACCACACCCGGTATTGATAAAAATGATAATACTGAGAGTTTAAATAAAGAATTTTTTTCTCAATCTAATGAGGTGAAGGTGATTAAAGAACAAAAATTACCGATTAAAAGTAAACCGAAAAACAAAGAGGAAATAAAGGGAGAAATTGACACAGAGCATTATGTAAATGCAAAGCCTTTAAATGGGGTGAAGCATATGTATTCATACTTTGAAGAAAACCTGAAATATCCTGAAATAGCTTTAAAAGATAGTATCGAAGGAGTGGTTGAAGTACAATTTGCCATAATGCCTGATAGTTCCATTACTGAAATTAAAGTAATTAATTCGCTTGGGGAAGCTTTTGACAAGGAAGCAATTCGATTAATTAATGAGATGCCGGTATGGATTCCGGCCACTTCAGGTGGAGAGCCTGTTCGTAGTGAAATTTCAATCCCGTTTAACTTTAATATTGAGCAATAAATAATGATTCATCGTAGATTTTTTAAAATCAGGGGTAATATTCTAAAAAAGATATTGCTACTCGGGTGTTTATTTTTTGGATTATTTAATACCGTCGCACAGCAAAAAGTGGATGAGTGTGGTATTGAAATTCCCGATCTTGAAACTAGGGAGCTTCAGGCTTCCAGATTTGCTCAGTGGCAAAATAGTAAAGCAGGGCAGAGGAACATAAATGAGCAATATACCATACCGGTGGTTTTTCATTTAATCGAAGAGAATGACAGCATCTCTGACGCTGAGATAATCACCTTATTAAATAATCTGAATGATGGTTTTGCCAATGCTGGAATGTTTAATTCTGTGACCGAAGGTGTGGACACTAAAATCAGGTTTTGCCTGGCTTCAAAGGCACCAGATGGATCTAAAACTAATGGGATCACGCGAATGTCCAGTGATTATTCAGATTACGACATGGATCTGGAAGATCCTGAATTAAAAACCAAAGTTCAGTGGGATCCACGATATTATTTGAATATATGGGTTGTCGATAAGATATACTCAGAAGTGATCAGCAATTATACAGGGAGAACCTGGTGGACCAGAATTCCTGCAGCTGGTTATGCAACCCTTCCTTATGATACCACCCAGGTATATAATAAAAGTGACGGGATAGTTATCGGGGTTAGAAGTCCTGACGTACTCGTTCATGAATGTGGACATTATCTGGGGTTATTACATACGTTCACCGGTGGATGCTACAATCAGGATTGTACTGTAAATGGCGATATGGTATGTGATACACCTCCGGATGACAGTATGCTCGAAGGTTGTGAAACGAATACCTGTAACACAGATACCTTGTCAAATTATAGCAATGGCAATTTTTACGAGGACGTTCCTGATATGAATTCAAATTTTATGGATTATTCATCGGGTTGTGGTAATGCTTTTACTGAGGGACAGGCAGAACGAATGAGATTCCACCTTGAAACTTACCGTATAGACCTTTACATGGAGAGCCCGGGTAATCCGTTAACTTGTAACGACCCTTGTCCGGAAGTTTCAGAGTTGTATTTCGATCAGAAAATGGAATTCCCGACTCCCGATGATACAGTCGAATTTAATGCCTTTGGTGATGGATTCATTAATTATGAATGGTACGTTGAATACCTCGGCAATGGGAGTCACAATTATTCTGTGGTCTGGGAAAAAGGGTATGTTCCTGATTCATTAGCCACAGAAACTGATTCTGTTTTAAATTACTCTTTTGATGAAACAGGTAAATACCGGGTATATCTTAAAGCCTGGAAGGATGATCCAACTTGTTTTTCTTCCTATCAACGAATTGTTAATGTGATGTGTGGAGTGGATGCCAGGTTTTACCCTGACAAGAGATTTATAGCCTCAAAATTACCTTTATCCAGGTTTACTGAACCTGTAACTTTCAAAAACATATCAACTGGAGCGAATAGCTATGAATGGGAGATAGTACATCGTGGACCAGCCGGACGACCCGATTTACCAACATATACCACGACAGACTCTGTTGATCTTAACTATTTGTTTGAAGAACCCGGGTACTATTATATTACTCTCAAAGCTTTTAATGGAAATTGTGTTGATCAAACAAATACATTTATCCTGGGTGTTGATGACCCGACAATAGATGGGATCCCTTCGATTATGGATGTCAATTGTTTCAATCAGGATAGTGCTTTGGTTGAACTCAGAGTATATAATAATGGGTATGATACCGTCAATGTGGGAACTCCAGTGGCTTTATATAATAAAGATCCAAAACAAACTGACGCAGAATTACTGGCAGTATTTGGGTTGCCGGAAATTGTTTACGGATTTGATAGTGCTGATTACCATTTTGTTATAGGGAAAGAGAAGCTGGAGAATGATATTTTTGTTGTTTTTAATGATAGTGGAAAGACAAGTCCTCCCGTAACATTTCCCCGACCTGATGAAAATGTTTATAGTTTCAATACTGAATATCCTCAAACCGGCTATGCCGAATTAAAATACGATAACAACTTTGATCATTTATCTTTTGAAATCGACTCGCTACGATTTGCAGAAGACAGATGGGCCTGTCTGGGCTCAGAAATTTTCCTGGAGTTAGATAATGAGGAGATCGATTCTGCAGGATGGTATTCTTATAATAATGGAGATCTTGGTTACGGTAATCCTGTGAGCTATGATTTTAATGGTCCGGATACTGTGGTTCTGTCTGTTAAAACGATTTATGGATGTGAATACTATGATACTTTACAAGTTCATTTGAGCAAGCCGGAGGTTTCTGTAGCAGATTCGGTATTAAAGGTAGAAAGAGGAGGGAGTGCCAGACTTTCTGCAAGAGGGGCCTCAACATATACCTGGTCACCACCTGATTGGTTAGATGATCCTTTTATTTCTTCACCCAGAACAACTCCTGAGGATCCGATTTTATATACAGTTGAAGGATTAGATAGTCTCGGTTGTTCTGATACTGCAGAAGTGATGGTATTTGTTATTACAACAGCGCATATCCCTGAGCTTTTTACACCAAACGGAGATGGAGAAAATGATCAGTTGAAAGTATATGGTCTTGAAGGAGTAAGAGATATTCAAATTAGAATTTTTAATAGAACCGGCAGCCTGGTTTTCGAATCTGATAACCCTTCCTTACTCAGCAGTTCCGGATGGAATGGAAAGTGGAGAGGTAAAGAGCAACCAAGTGGAATTTATTTTTGGAAGGTAACGGGCACATACATTAACGGTGAGCCTTTGCTACTCAATGATGGTAAAGAATCAGGCGCAGTTCATTTAATAAGATGATGAGGAAATTTATATACATTTATTTGATGCTTTTATTTGTGCCTTTAATAGTAAAAGGGCAGCAATATCAGTTCAGTCAATATAATTATTCAATGCAGCAAGTCAACCCGGCTTCTGTTTCACTCGATAATTTTGCTACAGCCTCATTTATATACCGTTCTCAAAGAAGTCAGCCCGGAATTGAGCTTAATAATCTTTTGGTTTCAGCGAAATATCCGATTCTTGGCAGGAGAGGTGATCGATGGTCTGGAATCGGGGTAACTATTGGCCATGATCAGACCGGTTATGACGGGCTATTAGAAAAGATGAATTTCGGGGTTAATTATGCTTTTAATTTTTTTCTCGACAGGAGTAAAAGAAAAGTACTTAGCTGGGGTGTCAGAGGAGGGTTTCATATGTCAGGATTTAATATGGATAATCTCACCACCGGAAATCAATATAAACCGGGAGGTTTTGATCCGGGTATCAGTTCCGGAGAGGACCTTGGTGCATTAACAGCTAATTACTTTACGATTGGGTCCGGATTGATGTACGAGTCCAGGAACAGAGATGATGAAAGACTACTGCATTGGGGAATTGCGATTCAGGATTTTAACCGTCCGAATGAAAGCTTTTCCGGAGAGAAAGCTTTATTGCCTGTAACTTATGTCGGAGAGTTTGGTTTCAGGGCATATGAAAATTATTATTTCAATGTTTATCCGGAGGTGCTTTATTCACATTCTGCTTCAACGGGGATTTTAAGCGTTGGAATGGTGACAACCTATAAACTGGATAAATATTATTATCAGTTAACCGATCAGGAAATAAAATTGCATACCAAATATCTTTCGAACCAGGGGATATTACTTGGGTTTCAATGGCATAAAGGACCTGTTTCTGCGGGGGTAAGTTATGAGATACCTGTCAATAACAGATTAGCTAACCGGGGGCTATTGAACTTGGATTTCAGTTGGGTAAGGAAATTAAATCAAGGTACCGATATAAGAGAAAATCCCGTAATATAAATAAGAAGAGAAGAAATAAACGCAGAAAAAAGAAGGACAGAAAGAAAAATAGTAAGGAGAAAAATAAATCCGGAAATGATAAAAAAGTGGTAAATGATAACTCAACAGAGCAAACTCCGATTGATCCGCGCGATAACTATGAGGAGATAGATCAGCTGGATCCAAAAGAAGTGGTTGCCAGTGAAGAAGGTCCCGGATCTGAAAATGATAAGGCCGGAACAGAAGGAGATGCTATTGCCGGAGATTTTGAACATATCCGAACAGATGAAAAAGTATATTTTAATTTCAATTTCGCTACAGACCAGGCACAGCTCCAGCAAAAAGATAAGGAGACTCTTGATGAGTTGGTTGAGTTAATGAAAAGCGATTCATCTCTACAGGTTAAGATCGAAGGCCATACTGATGATGTGGGGACTGAAGAATACAATATTAAACTTTCAGAGAGGAGAGCTGAGTCTGTTGCTGATTACCTGATCTCAAATGGAATTATGGAAAGCAGAATTGAATTTTTGGGCTGGGGAGAATCCAAACCATTAGTCGAAAACAATAGTAGCGAGAACAGAGCTACCAACAGAAGGGTTGAATTTACTATAATGGAAAATGATTCTGATAATTGAAATAGGTGATTAATTTTTAATGTCATTTACTTCATTAAGTAATAAAGCTTATCAATGCATAATCATTGATAAGCTTTTTTATTAATTTTATTGATGTTATTTTGCGCTTTTCGTAAAGATGAAACCGGCTCTAAATGTTTAGAAAGTACTTTTTACAAGATAAAATTTCATTATTCCTGAAAGTTTGTCTTTTTGTCCTGCCATTTGTGCCTTTTACAATGGCTGGGCAGGGAGAAACAGAATATTCTGGAAATTTCAGTGTCTCAGGTTATGCAGGCGATGCAGAATTTGAATATATAATTGAAGATGGAGATACAATCTTAAATGGTCCATTTCAATTAAGACAAATAAATCCCGGTTCATTACTTCAGGGTGGAGATGATTATTTTCTTTTTAAAGGGGGATTTCAAAATGACTATCCTGATGGATTCTGGAAATTTGTTTTTGGTCAACTCTCAACCAATAATAAAGCTGAATTTGATAAGAATGAATACCATGTAAAGATTAATGGTGTTGTTCATACTGCAACGGGAAATCTTTATAGCGGTAAACCCAATGGTAAATGGAACCATAAAATTGAAGAATTGAATGGTTCAGAAGTTGAACGTGTCCTGTTTAACAGTTCAATAAATTTCGAATATGGAGTACCACAAAGGAGTTTCAATATTGAAAATGAGAACCTGACACTAATAGGAAGGTTTCTTCGTGATGGACTGGCGCATGATGTGTGGGAATTATATAGTTCCGATGCTCTAGGAGCTACTGAAAACTGGTATTTTCAGGATGGCCGACTGGAACAGATAATTATTCAGCAGGATAATGAAACCCGTACGCTTAAAGGTTTTCCACGAAACATGAATAACCCTAAGGTTATCAATCTCGATGAACGCTTTATTAAAATTTTGCAACTGAGACAGCAGTTGATCAATAAAGGCGATACTATTCTTAACGATAGTCAAATGGGAGATCTTCTGGCTGAAAATGCCGATAATTATAAAAAGATAGACGACATTCTTTCCAGCCTGGGCAAATCATCATTTATGCCTGAATTTAAGGTCAAAGCAGCTTATTTTCCGCTGACTGATCGGGAAAATCAATTGCTGGATAATATTAATGAGTACGTTGAAAAATCAGATGAAATCAATGAATTTTTAATTGAAAGTTCACAATTGAAAATCCTTCAGCTTTCCGATGAGGATGTTGCATTTTTGGTGGCAGCAATTAAAGAGATTAATGAAACATATCTTTCACTGGTTAAGGATGTTGTTAGTTACAATGAATCCGATATTCTTGAATTTGTGCCTCGCAATGAATTTAAAGGAGAACACAATTATAGAACTGAATTTGAAGTCAATTACCAGGGACAAGATGAAATGCTAACCGGTTCATTTTTAGGTCCTCAAGAGGGTAATTTTAATTTTAATAAAGAAGGACTGGAACTTGTTGCCGAGGTAGCAGAATATTCTTATTTGAGTCTGGAGTATATCGAAGATCAGTTAAGTAATAAACTCACAGAGCGTCAGCAGGAACAAAAACTTGCAAACCTGGAAGAAGAACTTATCATGGGACTGAATGCTGCTAATGAAGCAACAGATTCTTTGAGTGCAATACTCGAAGGTCCTGAAAAGCAGGCCATATTAAGTATAAAAAATAAGGTTAATAATGATTTAAAAAGTTATTCTTCAATTAAGGATCCTAATGTGAAAATGAAGAGGGCACGTGAGTTGATCACATGTTTTGGTGATCTGACTCAACTATCATTAACAATTGGTAATCTTCCGGCGAGAGCACAGGAAATAAAAGAAGAATATACAGAGGAAGTGTTTAATCCATTTACCGCCACATTAATGGATGAAGAAGTAAAGAAAAGAATTACTAATGCATATAATACTGTGCTTATTCCTCACTTTCTAAATAAAGTACAGTCTGGTCTGACATGTGACAACACAAAAGAAATTAATAATCTTCTCAATAACGCCTACTTAAGAGTAATGGAATTGAAAGAAGAAGATACTTCCCGCATCGAAAGGAAGTTGAAGAAGGAGAAGGACCCACAGGAAGTTCTTCAGTTGCTTAATGTTCAGGCAGTAAATAATGAGATTGACGGATGAGAACAGTAAATAAAACCTATACCAGTATATTGATCCTTTTATTGATGTTTTGTTCTTTTCCGGCGTTTTCTCAGGACAATGTTTTACCGGAGAAGTCCAAGATCAAAGAACCAACTAGTATATTCTGGATCAACACCTATGGGAATATTCGTTTATCAAAACGATTGTTCTGGGTAGCTCAAACTCACTTCAGGTTCCAGGAAAAGGGCGGAACCCCAATGGTTGGGCAGATTGCCCAGGTTTATAACCGGCATGCCCTTGGGTACCTGTTTTCTAAGAAATTTAACGTGGCAGTAGGGGGTGTCCTGCGTATAAATTTTAATACCAGTGATGTTCTAGAGTCTGGCGAAAAGTCTGCTGTTCCTGAATGGCGTATTTGGGAACAAGCCCAGTTTGCTATGCCATTGGGTAGATCTATGATCTATCACCGCTTTAGATTTGAGCAAAGATGGTCTAAAGGATACCTGGAAGATAGCGACTATATTTATCGTAATCGGTGGAGGTATATGTTCAGGATGAAAATACCAATTAATAAGCCGAAACTCGCTTCAAATACCTTTTATATAGCTCCTGAGGCTGAGTTGATCATGCAAAGTGGTGAGCCGGTTATCGACAGTCCATTGGAAGATCTGCGATTGCATACTTCTTTTGGATATATTATTAGCCCCAGATTAACCATGGCAACGGGCTTTTTGTATTCTCTTGGTCAGGAACTTCACAACGGTGGTTACTATAAACAGAAAATGGGCCTGAGGTTTCACGTTTATTTCTCACCAGATTTCCGAAAGGTTAAGCACAAACTTCCTTCAATCCATAAGGATGATTGATTTTTTAAAGGTATAATTGTTTTCAATGAAACGAAAAAGCATTAAAATACTAACATACGTCGCCCTTGCAATATCAATAGCACTGGCTGCATATTATTTTTTCAGGACACAAAGCCTTAAAAATAAGGTTGAATCAAGTAATGAAGAGTTAGCACAGATTCTTGAGAATGTTGAAAAGCAACAGCAAATTCTTTCTATTGATTCAATATTGATAGAAGGTGATTATTCTGCTGCATTAAAGGCTTACGAAAAGCAACTTGAGGGAGTTAATGATGAAGAGGCAGAAGCGATAAGAAAACGTATTAGACTAGTGCAAAGTTTAATGTATGAGCCACAGACGAAGGTTGAATCAGATACAGATAGTGTTACCCTGGCATATATTGATTCACTTGAACAATCGACAAGAATTGCTACTCCTGAAGAGATCAGGCAATATGATTCTCTTTCTTTTGCTTTAAGGAAAGTGAAAGTACAAGTGAATAACTTACAGCGACAATTAAGGCAAAAATCTTTTGGACAGTATATCACTTTTAAAAGTAGCAAGGGAAGTACTGTGCATTACGTTGGTCAGGTAAAAGAGGGAAAGGCAAATGGAACAGGTGTTGCCCTTTTAAAGACCGGTAGCCGCTATGAGGGTGAATGGAAAAATAACCAGCGTCATGGGGAAGGGGCTTTCTACTGGCCTGATGGAGAATACTATAAGGGAGAGTACAGAAATGATAAGCGTCACGGTGAGGGAACTTACTACTGGCCTAACGGTGAAAAGTTTGTTGGTCAATGGGCTAATGATGGCAGAAACGGACGGGGTATCTTTTATGGTGCAGATGGTGATGTAGTAGCCAGTGGCATCTGGAAGGATGATGAGCTGGTAGAAGTTGATGAAAAGTAGATAGCTATACCTGGCCTGTGAAGACACAGTCAAGCAGAAGCAGTATTTTGAATTGTAGGAAGACACTCCCTGCCGCTACAATAGAGTCATTATATCACAATTGTCCCTGATTTCAGGTGTCTCCACCTGAAATGTAAACTATGGATTAAAAATCCATCGATAGGGCTTCGGAATTGCAAATTCCAAAGAGCAGTTGTGTATCATGAAATCGGCAACATATTCCTAAAGTATTTTCGTAAAAGAAAGGTGCTGTTCGACATTTGTAATGTCGAACTGTTATCATAGGATTTGTAATCCGAATTGATAGATTACCTTGCATGTGAAGACACAGTCAAGCAGAAGCAGTATTTTGAATTGTAGGAAGACACTCCCTGCTGCTACAATAGAGTCATTATATCACAATTGTCCCTGATTTCAGGTGTCTCCACCTGAAATGTAAACTATGGATTAAAAATCCATCGATAGGGCTTCGGAATTGCAAATTCCAAAGAGCAGTTGTGTATCATGAAATCTGCTACATATTCCTGAAGTATTTTCGTAAAAGAAAGATGCTGTTCGACATTTGTAATGTCGAACTGTTATCATAAGATTTGTAATCCGAATAGATAGAATACCTTGCCTGTGAAGACGCAATCAAGCAGAAGCAGTGTTCTGAATTGAAAGAAAATACTCACTGCTGCTACAATAGAGTCATTATATCACAATTGTCCCTGATTTCAGGTGTCTCCACCTGAAATGTAAACTATGGATTAAAAATCCATCGATAGGGCTTCGGAATTGCAAATTCCAAAGAGCAGTTGTATATCATAAAATCTGCTACATATTCCTGAAGTATTTTCGTAAAAGAAAGATGCTGTTCGACATTTGTAATGTCGAACTGTTATCATAGGATTTGTAATCCGGATTGATAGATTACCTTGCCTGTGAAGACACAGTCAAGCAGAAGCAGTATTCTGAATTGAAGGAAAATACTCCTTGCTGCTTCAATAGAATCATCATATCAAATCTGCCTCTGATTTCAGGTGTCTCCACCTGAAATGTAAACTATGGATTAAAAATCCCGAAGAGCATCAGTGAATGGTTTCTTAATTAGTTAGCCTTAACACTTTCAGTTTTTCTTGTTTTTTCATCAAGTTTACCTTCAAATTTTGGGATGGGCCGTGCTTCTTTTTCTTCTTCTGTTTTTACTATCCCGTTTTTCTTTATATCGTCGATCAGCCACTGCATTTCCATGATCTCTTTACGCTGGGCTTTGATTATATCATTTGCAAGTTCCCGGACTCGGACATCTTTGATTTGAGCCCTTTCACTCGTTAAAATAGCGATTGAGTGGTGTGGAATCATTCCTTCCATATAGTCAGTTCCTGTTACAGTTACCTGGCTTCTTACCAGCCAGATAGATCCTCCGATCATTAAAAATCCCAGAGCGAAGATTGCCATATTTTTGCTTTTATCTTTATACATGTGAAGCATATAAGAAAGCATGATAATGATCATTGCCCCACCCATTATAATAGTCATAAAAAGCCTGGTTTCACTATACCAAAAATGATCGATCACCTGGTAAGAATGAGTGTACATTAATAGAAACATTGCAATCATCGATGTAGCGATCATTGCAAAAAACTTAAGATAACTACCTCCTTTGTCGTGTCCGTTCTGCATGGTGTGTTAATTTTTGTTGTTTAAATATTTTGGTTACAATTATGAAGAAGAATTTTCACAGGAACTCTTACTCCATATTTCTCATCCCTTATAGTGGTATTATAAGTTTCAAGGGTTATTGTAAAATAACCTTTTCCGAATCCAATTAAAACTCTCCTAACTATTAATCAATTAAAAATCAGGAAGTAAATTGTATGACAGGTTGATATTCCTTTCAATATTATTATTAATGTCTACTTATTCTAAAATGCTAACATCATTAGTGGCTGTCCATTCTATTGAACGACTAACCAATTTTCTAAAAACAGGGTTTGAGAAGGTTTCTCCTCTGTCACCTAATTGTAAATACACTATTCTCGATTTTTTATACATATGAGTCCACCCCATGATCTTTTCATTATCAGGGTGATTTGTAGTTAGTATTGGGTTTACATCTGCTGATACTGAATATTTTTTATATACCTCATCAAGAATAGTGAAATCTTTGATTCCTCTTGTGATAGGATGGTTATTATCAACTATATGGATGGGGATTTTAACATCATGCTTATAAGTGGAAGGGGTGACTTTTAGTGAGTCACCATCATCGAGAATCTTATAATATTTTCCACCAATTATTTTTTCATATTCACTCCATTTTTGATAAGAAACCAGGGCATGATGTAAAAAAACCAGGCCTTTTCCTTTACTTAAGACTTTAAGGAATTTTTCTTTTTGTTCTTCATTGATTTCCTGTACTACGTCATAATATACAATTACATCAATACTATCGATTGCAGAAGACAGATAAATATTATTAGCTTCCGGTTGAGATTTAGTGGCATACGATATATGATTGAACTGATCAAACATAGTTTTTACAGCCAAAGTATCCATCTTTTTTCCGCCGGTAACTACTAATACGTTTATATTTTTTTCATTAGGAATACTGCAGCCCAGAAGTATTAACAAAAGTATATAAAACAGAACTTTAAAATATTTTTTCATCAATATTTTATCATTTTCCAATAAAGATTATTGATTAGGGAATTCAGGAATTTACTCACACTAAATTATTTATACAAGTCATTGATCTCTACCCAATATCCATCAGGATCTTTTATCCATGTTTGCCTGACATTGTCCGGTCTTTCACTGATAAAATCATCGTTTCCTTTTCCCAGACTACCATAAGTATAGCCTCGATCTTTAAGGTCTTTTAAAAACTCATCAAAATTCGGAACAGCCAGTGCGAAATGATTAAAACTATTCGGATTGACTTTAACCCCTTCAACTTCACCCATGTGGAGCTCCAGGTTGTCACCGAGTGAGATAAACATCTGTTTTTCCGGTAACCAGTCGGCTTTTATTTCTTTTAGCTTTAGTACTTTGGTGTAGAAATGTTTACTTTTTTCAAAATCAGTAACAACTATAGTTACATGCTGTAGACTGAGTTTAGGACTGTTATCTGTTGAAGAACCGTTTTGTCCCTGAATGTTGATTACACAGGTAACAAAAATAAATACAATAACTAAATAAAGGCGTTTGGTAAGACAGGAAGGCATGATTGTCTGCGGTTAAGTGGTGAAATCAGATTGTTTCGGGTACTCAATTACTTGAGTAAGTGACTGTTACTTAATTTAACAATAAATGATTGAAAGTATTGGATTTTTGGGTTTTATCGATTTGTTGAATAAAACTACTGAAGAAATAAACTAAGAATTATTCGCAGAATAATGATTTTTAAATAGATAAAAAGAAGAAACCCTGCCTGTGATACATGCAGGGTCAGGATCATTAAACACTTACGTAAACGTTATAGGGTGTTTATGTTTAAATTGATTATTCTTCAATTTTTATTTTAATAAGATATTCAATGCCCGTCATTCCGGTATAAGCTATACCAAAGCCTGAATTTGAATCAATGAAATCGATTGCTCTCATGTCGCTTATATCATGAAAAATAGTAGTTTCCCAATCCTTTCCTGAATTATTAGTTATATATAGAGCTCCATAGGGAAAAAATCCTTTTTCAGGATATTGCTTTCCAAAACCGATTACAATATCATTATTGTATACTTTAATATCGTTAATATAGGCGGGGATTTCATATTCCCAGGTAGTTTGAATATTACTTTTCAAGAAATTCTGGCCAATGAAATAAAAATTTTCCTGGAATGCAGTTACCTGATATAAATGGGATGAAGTATTTAAATTTACTTGTTTCCAGTTTATACCATCGTCAGAACTTTTAATGAATTCACCTCCACTCCCACAGGCATAAAGGTCGCCATTTTCTTTTTCAATTAAATCTCCCCAAAAGTGAGAATTGATATCAAGCTCGGTCCACCCGGTTCCACTATCATAAGTTCTCAAAATATGATCACCTAAGGTGAAACCTGTATTGGAATCTATGAAATGAATTTCCCTTAAGTTTATACCTCCTGAAATTTCAGTTTCCATGAAAGAGTCGCCAGCATCAGTTGTTTTTAAAAGATGAAATAATTCTTCTTCAGGAGTTTTTGCAAGTATAAATCCTGTCTGACTGTTTAGAAATTGGATGTCAAGTAATTCATAATCCGTATTGTAAAGTATAGTCCAGTCAGTTCCAGAATTATCTGTACTTAAAATCCGACCTTCAAAATCAATTACATATCCAATGTTATTATCGAGGAAGTCGATCTCTTTTATTCCAAAATCTGTTTCAATCCGCTCGAGGCTGATATTTTTTTCAGTTAGATGAATTTTAATATCATCTTCGTTGTTGCAGGCAGTTAATAAAAATAGTGTGGTAAGAAAAGTAAAAAGTTTTTTCATGTTGTGATTACCCAAGGGTAAACTCTGCTCTTAGAACTTAACTCTCAGGGTTTTTGATTTAATAGTTAATAATTCATTAAAAAAAGCACCTTAAAGCAAATTTAAATTAACAGAAGGAAGACAAAAATTGAATCCGTTATTTTCGCTTAAAGGCAATATCTGTAAATATTTTAATTCACTGTTTACGATGATTTGAATTCCACAAATTTTATTCCAAAAGTGGGTTTGAAAATGAGAGATTCAGATAAAATAAATGTTGAAATCTAGTTGAATTATGTAATTGACTGGATACCAGTTTCTTCGTGTTTTAGCAATAAAATTGATGAAAGAAAAATAGGTTATTTTTATTTTTTCAGGTATGAAAAGCCCAGGAAAAGAGGTAAGAAAAACCATGTTACAGCGGTAACTTTAATATCAAGGCTTGTAGCCAATCCGATGATTATTGATGAAGCGATGATAACCAAAGCGACGATACCAAAAGTCTTGTTGATCGTACCTTCAGAAGTAAATGAATCATAGCAAAACGGGATAATAAATAAAAGCATTCCCATCATTCCTGTACCAAATAGATTGCCCACAGCTCCTCTTACAGAGTTAAATAATGCCGGTTGAGTATCGAAGATCTCCAGGGCAGGGTAGTAGCTACCAAGTGTTATGCCATAACCGATTATAGCCATCATCGAACCTATAAGCATCAGAGACCATATTAGTGACATCAGCGGTTTTGATATTTTGATGATCATTATGTAGGCGATAATAAAAAATACATGGGTAAGCATTTGCCAGCCCCAGATGCTCTCCAGTGCAGGCCAGTTTTCATAGATAAAAACCGGAACATCCTGATCTGTTCTTTCCACACCGATCCATCCCGTTTGATACTCGAAGTATATTGTGGTCAGTAAAATTAAAGAACCAAGAATTAAAAAGAAACCACCAAGCTTAATGTGGGTTAGGTTTTTCATATCTGCTTATTATTAGGTCAAGTAAATTTTCAACACTACATTTTAGTTCATATTTAAAATTATATTGGTTAATCCTGCAGCCCAAATAAGGATACCGGTGGCAATTTGCCACTTAAGCTTTTTATGATACCATATAAATAGCCCGAAGAATACTAGATAGAGTAAAAGCCATTCTATACCCTGAGACCCAAACAGGTGTCCCGCAGCCCGGTCCCATGCGGGCTGAACTAATAGAAAGGAACCAAACATCATATTCATTTTATGGATTTGCACGTCTTTCTTTCTATAATAATAAGAAAGCCCAATCAGGATACTGCCAAATATTAGCTGGCTAAAAACCATTAAAGAAAGAGGTTCGAATTCCTTCAGATAAAGCGGTAAGGTAGAAAGTAGGAATCCAATGTAAATAAGAAATCCCAGCTTGCCCACCTTTATATGGGTGCTGAAGTCTTGTTTTTCAATAAAACCATTTTGAATTACCAGAATGGTAAACCAGCTAAATGCAAAAAAGGCATGAATTAAAAATTTTGGTTGAGAATTACTGGGTTGTCCAACATCAGTTAACCAATTATCAGAAAACCCGATAATCATTATTAGCCAGAGTATTACACTTACGACCAGGTAAAAATGTTTTCTCATTTTCGAGGCGTATAATTGAATTATTTCAATATAAGGAATTTAAGTGATTGTTTTATAGCGTTTTGTGATGAAATTAATTAATAAATAGCAGGATAGTCAATCACTTGCAAAGTGTGATAAAGGTGGATGTCAGGAAAGATTGATGGAGATATTTTCAGAAATATTAAAGAATCAAATGTTTATTTTAAAACTGACTAATAAGAGGAAAACAGGCCTTGATTGTCCTCTCCGATTTTTAATTCAGATAGGTAGTCATCCAAGTCATTTTTGAAGCTTTCCAGGTAGTAATAGTATGCTATATTCTGATTGTAATTAGCTTGGATATTGTGAGTGTAGAATGAAAATGCATTTATGAAAGCCCTGTCATTTTTTAATTTATCGTAATCATTCGGGACAAAACGATCTAATGCAATCTGCTCGAAATTCTTATTTATTAGTACACTAAATGTTTTACGGGCATATAGTTTTCTTTCGTTTTGCTGGTTTTCAAGGTAGGAGTAAATGCCGTCGTAATACACTGAAAGTTGTGCGCGAATAGAGTCTGATCTTATCACGTTGAAATCATTTGATTTCAGGTTTTCATAAATGATTTTACGTATGACAAAGATTTTATTATTCAACATAGATTTAAAGGCATAACTCATTGAATCATTGTATTGAGAGTTTTTATTTTTTAAGATTTTTAAAAGTGCTTTGTTATTATTAACTGCCAGTGAATCGGCATCATTTACCGCCTTTAAAACAGCATTGTTGAATTCAATTTCTTCGATCAGGTTCTGGATAGTCTAAATTTCTTTTTTTGAAGTTTTCTGTTTTCATTCCAATTATTTATTCCAAGAGCGAATAAAATACCAATGACAACTAATATGATTTCACCAATTGAATAGATTAAAAATTGTCCTATTTTACTTTCCGATATAAGTTGTTTTCTGATTTTTCTAAAAAGGTTGATCATTGGTGTAGGTCAGGTAGTTTTGATTAATTACTGTTAGATTCGAAGGAATAATGCCATTGATATAATTCCTTTTCCAATATTATTTGGGTTGTTATGCTCTTAAGTATTCGAATAATTTCAGAATTCAATTAAATACTGCTATTTGGTTTTGGTTGATTAATAAATCCCTTACAGAGTAAACCTGCCTGGTTTTTTCTGAAATTAGTAATTATCAAATTCTAAGATCTTCCGGGCAGCATCTTAAAAATAGCTGTTTTTTATCCGAAAACAAATAGTGGAATTCTAATAATACACCGCTATCCAAATTGGTTGTCTTTTTAAGGTCGGTCTGTTAAGATTCTTGCCCTTTCCCTCAAAAAAGGAAATTCTATAAATCAAATCTCATTGCAACGATAAATGAATAAGATATTAAGCCAAAACCCATTGAATCACTTACAGCCACTCTACTTGGAGGGGTGAATTCGGAATTAAGCATGGTAGATAAATAAGCATTTTTAAATATCTTATAATCCAGGCCGGCATTCAGAGTTAATGTATGGCTGATCTCTTTATAGTTATTCAGTCTTGCTGTTAAAAAATTAACGCCTGCACTTAAGTTTGGCTGAATTCTATGAGCCCTGAATATATATTGAACCTGAAGTGGAATTTTATATACGGTAATATCTTCCCCTTCTTCTTCTGATAACTTATTGTAAATTAATCCTGTTTTGAAAAATAATTTCTCACTTGTTCGGGGTGCCCAAAATGATAAATACCCTCCAATTTCATTCACAAATCCATCGTACCCTTTATATTTTGTCAAGCCTAAGTAAGGTGTTACAGCAATTTTTATCAGGGGAAGTTTCTTTTCGTAGATAATACATTTTTCTTCCTCTTTGCAAACAGCATTATGGTAGTCTTCTGCTAATTTAATTAGGTTCCGATGCTCTGGTTTTTTTATGGTTTTAACACGGGATACAAAATCAGGAGCGTCGCGGGTATAATATTTTAGTAAACCTATATGTTGGGTGCTTTCATACAGAACTCTCTTGCCATCAACGTGCATGATTTTTTCTTCGTAGGGCAGGCGGGTGAATTCGGTATTATCCTTTTCGATATAATAGTGATCTCCCGATTCATCGCGCATATAGTAAATATTCATTTCTCCCTGAATTAAGTATTCAAGAAAAACATCTTTTTGGTTTACCTCTTTGGATACATAATATTTACTATCGATAAACCGGTAAGCGATAATGTCACCTGGAGAGAACTCAGTGACGTTATTTGATTTATTTTTGAATTTGCAGACTTTACTCATTAACAAATCGCCCCGGTAATCAATCTCACCCTGTAAAGTATCTTCGGAAGATGTAATGACATATCCCGGCCTGAAATCAGTTTGAGCGTGAATATTTATTATACTTAAAAAAAATCCTGTTAAAAGTATCAGGTGTAGTTTCATTTGCTCTTCTATTCTTATCAAACCAATCTATTTATTCAAAGCCTTCTGGCTATATTAAACCTTATATCTTGTTTGATTATGTTGTTAATAAATCCCTTAAAAAAATCAGACATAAAAGAACCCCGGAATATAGCTGTTTTCGGGACCAATTATATATAAAAACAGAAAGCGAAAATAGCTGTTTTTATTTCAAAATCAAATCTCCCTTTATTGATTTTAATTTTAAGGAAAAGCAAATGCTTTGCGTATTCTTTAGATTAGGTGAATTATCAAACCGATAAGCACGATTGCTGCAAAAACATATACCACTATTCGTTTAAAGGAAATACCACCACCTCCATGGTTGTGTTCATGTCCGTGGCTTTTACTTTGAGCTTTTGAGTTGAAGTACAACATCAAACCAGTAAATGCTGCGAATACAATATTGAAATAAAAAGTGTAATCAATTTTAAACTGAGTTACTTCCTTTACTTTTCGGCTTCCTTCCGGTAATACATTGAGTAAATCAAAGCTGTAATTTAGGATCAAAGCGGTTAGTACAATACTGACATACATAACCCCGGCAATATAAAAGGCAACCTTAACACCATAGTATTTGCGATTCATGTTTACTAATGGCGGTACCATCAGATCAGAATAAATGAAACCCATTAGTCCGGCGAATAAGATTCCATTTTCATTAAGAACGGTGGCTAGGGGAATATTACCCATCGATCCGATAAAGGTTGCTGCTGCAACAAATGGAGCAACCAGTGCATTTTCGAGACGAATCACAAATTCAGGTAACTCGCCCTGCATATTATTTAGAAAAATGGCTTCCCAGAAAGATTGAGGTACTAAAACAGAGACAAATCCGGCAATGGTAAAGCCAATCAAAATGTCTTCCCAGGCCATTTTCCATTCCATCACGAATTTTTTTCCGACCAAAAACCAGCCTTCTTTAGACTTGATTCGTTCTCTCCAGTTAAAATCTTCCTCTTCTTCAGATTGCTCTTCAAGTCTTTCACGAGCTGCTTTGATCCATTTTTTAGGATAGGTGAGTTTGATGATAATTGAACTGATGATGATCAATAGTATACCACCGATAATTTCTGCCACTATAAATTCCCATCCGAGGAAAATAAATATTAATATTCCCAATTCAATAACCAGGTTAGTCGAAGCAAACATGAATGCCACGGTACTGATAAAGTGAGCACCTTTCAGGAATAGAGACCTTGCTGCTGCAAGCGCTGCAAATGAGCAGGAAGAAGAAATGGCTCCAAAAAAGGTAGATAACGATACACTTTTGGCATCACCTTCACCCATATGACGGGTTAACTTTCTTTTAGGAACAAAAGCCTGGATTGCACCACTGATCATATATCCCAGAACGAATGCCCAACCGGATTTCCAGAAAAAGCCGAGTGCAGTTTTAGCACTTTCACCCCAGAGAGAAGTGAAGCTCTCCTTTGAGTCTTGTGCGATGATTATAGACGGTATTAATAATAACAGTAAGGGCAGAATTGAGTTTTTCTTCATGTCCTGGTTTAGTTATCAAATTAAATAAGTATTTATTGATCAGATAATCAAGCTTACTAATTAATTAACTTGAGTTATCAGCTTTAAAAAACAATATAATCAATCAATGATACAGTATATAAAAAAACCTCTGGCAGAGTTCTACCAGAGGTTTTGAGTGTTTTTAAAAATGTCTTTTACTAGTCTTCAATATTAAAATGTTCTTTTACCGCTTCATAATCTGAAAAGTCCATTGTAGATCTTCCTACGGGGACATTAGGGGGATAATGACATATCGAAATTTATTCCCTCTGGCAGGATCGATCTGAAATTCATTTAAATCACCACTTAATGCCCTTGCACGGATTATAATATCTTCAACAGCGGAACTACCGCTCCCAAACCCGAATGTAAATTGAGCCCCTCTGAAATTAAGTACCGGTAGCTGATATACATTACCATCTCCAAAACCAGTAAAATAAACCAGTATTATGTGAGTATTTTTAATACTAAAGGCACTAGGGATATCTTCCGGAAAATCAATATTCATGAATTTGGCAGATGATGAAGTGCCTTCAAAGTTTGCAGGAATCCAGTCACTATACAGTACTTCAGCATTGCCGTCTTCTCCTGCCGGTCCCTGTGGCCCTTCTGGTCCTTCGACACCCTGTGGTCCTTCCGGACCTTGTGGTCCCGGAGGTCCTTCCGGCCCTTCAAGTCCTTCACAGGATGTTAACCCAACAAAAAGTGTCATTAAAAAAATGGTTTTAAACAAAATTGATTTGGTTAATCTTAATGCTGTCATTTGTAAATTATTTATGGTTTATAGATTAGTGATTGTAATTCCTGAACATTAACATTTTCATCAAGATTTTTTTACTCATCCTGTTTTAACTGTTTTTGATTTCACTGACCAACACTATAAATAGGTAGAGTTCAAGGCGATGGTTATCGTATAGTGAAATGGTGATTTTTACTGATCAAAAAAGGATCAGGCATCAAAATGAAAATGAAAGCCTTTTTTAAAATTGAAGATCTGGCATTAAATACCAGCTTTTGGTCTGAAAGCATAAAGATACCTGGCTGGGTATTTTAGCTTATTTTCTATATAAATTTGTATGAACATCATCGAGAGTAATCTTTCGAGGTTGAAATTCATATTGTCGGTAGTGTTGATTTGGTTGTTAAAAAATTTTCTTTAATACAAACAAAGCAAAGCTAGTGAGTATTTTTGGCAATGGCAAAAGTTAGCTTTGCCAGTAGCGTTGACAGGAGTGTAGTAGATTTTATTTCTAAAACAAATGTTTTGATAAATAATCCCGATTTTCGCCAATTCTCTCATTTGTGTTAGTTTTATTTACCTTAGCCATGCCTGATTTTTCAAGGTAAAATTCCTTTAAATTTCAAGAAGCTAAAGCTTATTTAGTTGTATATTGTAATACATAATTTGTCTAGTCGTCACCGTAATATTTGCCTGGTTAAGAATCTAAATAGAACAAATTATGACTAACCTTTCAGTGGTATTAGAAGATAGCGCCCGTAAGTTTCCGGACAAGGATGCTTTTATCTTTATGGAAAAGCATTTGAGTTTTTCCCAAATCAACGGAGCAGCAAACCAAATTGCTAACGGACTAATAGCAGCAGGAATAAAAAAGGAGATCGGGTTGCTTTAAGCTGCCTGAATTTGCCTTATTTCCCGATGGTCTATTTTGGTATACTTAAAGCCGGAGCGATAGTAGTTCCGTTATCGGTTTTATTGAAAAGAGAGGAAGTCGCCTATCATTTACAGGATTCCGGAGCCTCTGCTTACTTTTGTTTTGAAGGCACACCTGAATTGCCCATGGGTAAAGAAGGGAAAGCCGGGTTTGATGAGACAGATGTCTGTGAGCAATTTTATGTAATAACAGGTGACCCTACGTCTCCATCTCCAATAGAAGGCACCAAAACCCTTGGTATGCTGATGGCAGACGAGGATCCGTTTTTTGAAAATGTAGTCACCTCATCCGATGATACAGCTGTGATAATTTATACTTCCGGTACGACGGGCAAGCCAAAAGGAGCCGAGCTAACCCATTCAAACCTTCTGATCAACGCTATTATTTCAACTGAAATTGTCGAAGCTGACAGCGAAGATAAATCATTAATCGTTTTACCCCTGTTTCACATTTTTGCCATGACGGTATTAATGAATGCAGGTCTTTATAAAGGTATAACATCAGTTCTTTTACCTCGATTTGATGCCGAGACTGTTTTGGGCCTGATGGAAAAGCACAAGATCACCATATTTGCCGGAGTGCCGACTATGTATTGGGGGTTACTCCATTATGAAAACACCAAATTTGATCTTAAAGCAATTGCCGCTAATCTGAAGTCTTGTGTTTCAGGTGGCGCAGCGTTACCGGTTAAGGTGCTGGAGAGTTTTGCAGAAAAATTTGGAGTGGAGATTCTGGAAGGGTATGGAATGTCGGAAGGTTCTCCCGTGGTGACATTTAACCAGGAGCAATTTGGCAAAAAGCCAGGTTCAGTAGGTACTCCTGTGTGGGGTGTGGAAGTAAAGATCGTCGATAAAAATGATAATGAAGTTCCTGTAGGAGAAAAGGGAGAATTAGTCTACCGTGGACATAATGTGATGAAAGGCTATTTCAATAAACCGGAAGCAAATAAAGTCACATTGAAAAACGGCTGGCTACACTCCGGAGATGTGGCTGTAAAAGATGAAGACGGCTTTTTCTATATCGTAGACCGTACCAAGGAAATGATCAACCGAAAGGGATTAAATGTTTATCCTCGTGAGATCGAAGAAGTCATGATGAAGCACGATGCCATTTCAATGGTGGCAGTGATTGGCGTTCCGGATGATGAGGCAGGGGAGGAGATCAAAGCCTGTGTGGTACTTAAAAACGGACAGGATATTTCCGAGCAGGAACTAATAGACTGGACAGAGGACCATATCGCAGCCTATAAATATCCTCGCATTATCGAATTTATGGATGCGTTGCCCTTAAGTGCTACGGGTAAAATTTTGAAAAAGAAGTTGAGCTAGGAAATATATTGGCAGAGATTATGATTGGAATGATCCAGGAGGATATGACCTAAGGATGAATTTAAATGTAATCATTATCTTTCCAAATCATCCAGTTCTCGTCTATTCCCCATGTTTCTATTAAGCCAACCTCTTCATAGGAGCCGGGTTTCGGAAAATCTGGTCCCGGACATGGGGTATATCTGATATGAAATTTACTTGATATAAATTCAATTGCTTTACTATTACAATTGAAACCTTTATTTAAAATAAGGTATTGAACTCTGCCTTTTAAAGCAGTTTTGTTAAGCGCCTGGATAAGTGATTTCGGGAAATATTCACGGCTTATATATTGGCCGTATTTAAATCTTTTGAAATCATTATTGTTAATAATATTTATAATTGAATCATAGTTTTCAATATTGGAATTCATGTCATCAATGATTTTATCTTCATAATTGCTACATCCGAACATGCAAATAATTATGAAAAACCCAGATAATATTTTGATTGTTTTAGTCATTGAACCTATCAATTATTGTAAATTTTTGAATTTATAACATACAAGGTCATGGCCTACGCAGAGATATTCTATTTTTATTCCTGACTATCATAAATTCCAATCTTGTTTTGGCGAGCAAACTCGGCAGCAATTTTTATTTTAGTAATGAAGTCCTGATATTCTTTGTCGGTTACATGAACTTCTTCATCTGGTTTGTCTTCATATAATTTTCTTTCTTTTCCTGACATTTCTTTCCACGTTTTTGGACGCTGCATGGTTCCTCCAGGAATAGCTCCTTTTTTAACAAGGTAAATGTTCAGCGTGTCGGAATTGTTTACTACCCAGCAATATGTTTGTTTTGAATTTGGATCATCATTCATTGTCGGTCCAAAAGTGTAAACAGGAATAACTTTAGCATTTGGATGATTTTCTATCCATGTTGAAATCAACGAGTCGATATTTTCTGCCCTGGGAGTTCTGAAAAAGCCTGTTCCAAGAAGACTGTAATTATGATTACTCTTTGAATCTTTCTTATGCCCGAACCAGGAGTTAAATTCAAAGTCTTTGATTTTTATTGTATCTGCTGACTGACTTGTTTGTCCATTGCAAAAGGATATAAAAAATATCTGGATAAAAGAGATATAAAGGAATGTCTTGGTCATTTTTTTGGATATTGTAAACCCGGTTTTATGATCCTAGTATAATAAAATTTGATTGTGTTATAAATTTATTTATCTATCAGCTAGCCTGCTTATTCCAAGCAGGTATACTATTCCCGATAAAGCTGAAAGGGCCATAAATAAAAGGCTGTAATTTCTCCAAAGTTCACCGAGTTTCCGGAGGTTCGGGTTTACGGTATCCGAGTAATCAGTGGATAAAAATTCTGTTTGTACCGGGCCTAACAACACTATGGCTACAAACCCGGAAAGCACCCAAATTACTCCACCGCTTATGATCCATTTTCTTAAATAAGTTTTCCAGTTTAAGATTAAGGCAAGAAGAAGAGTAAGGAATACTAATGGTGGAAACTTCTCCCAGAATATATCGGGATTAAAAGCATAAGGTCCCTGCGCATTGGTCAGAGATGCAGGAGGGGCCTCTATGAGAGAAGAAATGTTAACGGTGATTGCAAACAGGCTTGCCCCGGCTTGCATAAAGGTTAATGCGATGAGTAGTAGGAATATTATTCTTCCGGTTTTTTTCATAACTGTCAACTTATTTTAGGACGATACAAATTAATTACTGGCAGTTGATTATTAAACTCAATAATGGTTTTAAGAATTTAATTCCTGTATTTCCCGGTATCTTTAAATCAACCCATTAATTATTTGTAAAAATCGCGTTCATCCACTTTGATGGTAGTTAGTTCAACAGTATGCCCATCAGGGTCTTTCGTATAAATCGAATCAAAGTAATGGTGATCCTGAATATTGAAATCTAAATTCAATTCAGTATATCGTTTTTTAGCTTTCTCGAAATTCTCGTTTGTGACATTAAAGGCAAAATGATCAATTTTTACATTTTTTGAGGTAGAGTCAAGTTTGGAATCATTGACATTTGCAGGAAAAATTGCGATACCCGATTTTCCGGAAAGTAAAAAGACCGGGTAATCACCCCATTCGGGCAGCTGATATCGTTTTAGTCCCAATACTTTTTCATACCAAGCAGTAGAAGCCTCCATATCAGCAACTCGAATTGCTACATGGTCTAAAAATTCAATTTCTATTTTATGCTCTTTATCTGCCATTTGTCAAATTATAAACAACGAATGGATAACCGATGCTTTGTCGTGCTTATTCTTTATACAACTATCGTTGCTTTGGTTATTAATAATTCCCTATATATTCCTTAATATAGCTGTTTACTGGTCAAAATCAAATATTTTCTAATGTTTACACCAGTTGGAAAATGTTTGTAACCGACTGTAATCGGATGATTTTCTAGCCGTTTGTAATTGTCAATGAATGGATATATTGTTTGTTTTATCCGGGATACAATCCCTGACTTTCATAAAAGTCTGAAGTTTAGCGATAGCGTAACTTCAGACAGCGGGGGCAACAAGCATATGCTTTTTACACATTGTAGGTGGCCTGTGTTTTGTTCAATTTGTCAGCTGTAATGATATTATTCGTAAAGGAATTGATCGTAAGCCTGATATTTCTTTTCTTGTTAATTATATAAATGTTTTTACCTTTTTTTTGAAAATTAGATTTTTCTGTTTCTAATATAATTGTATAAATAAGGGCTTCAATTTCTTATTTTGGAAGTTCTAATTTTAATTTCTTATTTATTCTGTCATAAACAAGTTCGGTATAACATATCTTGTTTAAAATTTCTTCTTTATAATTATTCATATATTCGTTTTGATAGGCAAATAAATATCAATGTTAGAGCCTTGATATTTCCATTTTAACCTGAAGTCATTCTTTTAAATGTGTAAAGCCTGTTTTTGCATGCTCTTCAATTATCGCTAACCCGCCCTAGCTAGGGGGGATATATTTTTTGTTTTGTCTGGGATACAATCCCTGCCTTTTATAAAATGTCTGAAGTTACGCTGTCGCTAAACTTCAGATAATAGGGGTGATTTAAATGATCATTTCAGGGCACGCGTTTTGCTGAAAAAGCAACAAGCGCCCGGGGGATAATCTTGTGCTAATGGCTGATTATTGCTACTAGCCTATATTATTTTTTGTTATAATCTATTTCCGGTTCACCATATTTTTTCCATTCTTAATAAAAACCAACATGTTTAATATTTCTTGTGGAATCCACAAATGCATATAGGGTCTAAGTTTCTTTTTGTAAAGAACAAAGCGCCAATCATTATCTATTTTGACGGCAACAAATTCTCCGTCTCTTGAAAAACTAACTTTATCTTCATTTTCAAAGTAGGAAGCTTTTTCCCCAAAACTGTCTTGAAACATTTTTTTTATTCTTGTTTTGTATTCTTCGCTAGCTTCATCTGTAAATTTAAATTGATTGTATGAAGTATATCTAAGGAATGCATATTGATTATTAGCACTGTCTTTAATTATTTCAGAAAGAAACACTATTTCTGAGTTGGAAGCCTGAACTTTAAAATTCTTATTACTGTGTATTTCTGATATTTGCTTTTTTAACTGTTCTCTCGGTACATATTTTAGAAATGTCTGTTGATAATAATCAAAAGCTTTGTCATATTTTTTTTGTTTTATTAGAGATCTATAGTCATCGAATGTCTGTATCAATTCGTCATAGGGATCTTGCCCCTTCAATTGGGTACAGGATATAATAGTTGTTAAAATAAGTAATACATACATTTTATTCATATCAAAAAAGTTATAATCAAACATTAGCTGTTTCTTGGTTGAAATACTACACAATGAAGTGCTATGCGCAACTCCACTGGCTCGCGTAGCGAAGCAATACGCGTGGCTATATTAAAATGTATCGTCCTAAAATAAGTTTACAGTTTAAAATAATTTTTATATTGATGGCAATATAATCCCTGCCTTTCATAAAAAGTCGGAAGCTAAGCATTCTCTAAACTGCAGGCAGGGGGGAATGCTCAGTTTGTACATTCATTTTAGCATTTGTTCTGTGCTTATATTATTGCATTCAATCTTAAATGTTGCCTCAAATTTTATATTGTTGATTGGATAGTATGTTTTGGAATATTTATCTGCGATCATGAAGTAAACATTGTAAGAATTGGACTTAGAAAGTTCTTTTTTAGGTATCGATATTTCAAAAACCACATGATCAATTTCTAAATTTTGTGTTTTTTTGAATTGTCTATGACAAGTTGAATTTGAATTGAAAAAACAGGTAGTTTGTCTGGTTTTACTGTACAATAAAGATTTACAAACTTGGAGTTTGTTATTGTAAAACTTCGGACCAAAGTTTCTATCAATAAGCGAGTCTAATTTGCCATTATTATTGAAATCAACCCACAAGTAGAAATAATCAAGGTTTGGCCACTTACCGTTAGTATTATCTGTTCTATCTCCAATAACATCAATTACAAATTCTATTCTATCCTCGAAGCATTCGTAAGTAATAACATGATTCTCATTTCTAACAAGTTCGTTACCTCCAAGATTTTCAGTATCCGGGTCTAAAAAGAATAAAAGAATAATTAGTTGAACTATATACATATTTTACTTTTAAAGATTGGCTATGCGCAACTCAGTCGCCCATATCAATTATATAACCATTGTTGTTCTGGTCGTTTATAAATTCCTTTAAAAACCAAAAATAGCTGTTTACAGGTCAAAATCAAACTTCCCCCTCTTTTATGCCTGTTTCCACTGGCGCGCGTAGCGAAGCAATACGCGTGCTTATATTAAAAAATCCACCTATAACAATCCCTTTTTATGATCACTATAATTTCTGGTTTATATTTGATAGTGTAAATGTATATTAGAAAATATTTATTCCAAAATTAATGATAAGCTAGGATGGGTAAATGGGTTAGTATAGGGCACGCGTTTTGCTGAAAAAAGCAACGCGCGCCAGGGGAGTATAAAAGCATAAGATTAATCTATTTATTGCCATGGCTAAACTTGCTCAATCATTGAATATTTTGTTTTTTAGTAGCACTTATCTAAACTACTGACTTGGAGGATTTACAACAAAAAATAAGATCATTTACTACTGTTAGCGACGCTGATATGGAGTTTGCTTTGCAGTTTTATAAAAAGGAATCGGTTCCCAAAGGTTCTTTTCTATTAAAACCCGGCCAGTATATCGATTCTTTCTACTTCATGAAAGAAGGTTGCGTTTCTTATTATACCGTAGATGATGGCATATCTCAAGTGATGGAGTTATTTACCGAAGGGTATTTTTTTACGGACTTATATGCCTATATCCAGGAAGTCCCGTCGCTTTCTTACCTCGAAGTGATGGAAGATTCGACCCTGTATACAGTCTCTAAAAAGGATGTTGAAAAAATCTTTGATTATTCTCATCAGCTCGAGCGGTTTGGCAGGTTGTCCATGCAAAAGGCGTTTATCAATAATTTTCAACGCATCCACCAAATTAAAAATGTATCAAACCAGGAACGATACCTGGAGCTGTTAGAAAAAAGACCGTCCCTTTTTCAACGGGTACCACAATATCTCATAGCATCTTATCTCGGCCTGACTCCTGTTGGTCTTTCTAAAATTCGAAAAAGACTGAGCAAGGAGGAAATTAAAAACTAAAATTACATTTCGATTAGTTTAACCCGATCACCTAACAACTCCATCAGTTCTTAATACTTTCATTTAAATATTTACGGGTATGGGAAGCTGCTAAAAATAAAGGCTATTCCCACCGTTTTTTTCAGGTTCTCTTTATGCGCATTCCTAAGAAAATGATTTATTAAACCAGTTTAATTATTATTTAATAAATATCTCCGTAATTTATTGAATAGTTAATAATCAATTCTTTAAAACCTGTAGTGATGGCAAAAAAGTATGTCGATATAAATACGTTAAAATACCTTTTGTATGATGTGTATCAATTAGAAGAGGTGTTAAATCAGGATCGATGTGAGGATCATGATATCTCATCAATGAATTTAATTTTAGATTCTGTTAAGGACTTTTCTGACAGGGAGTTGTATCCTTATTTAAAAGAAATGGACGAACAACCGGCCCACTATAAAGATGGTGGGGTAGAAGTACATAAACAGGTTGGCGTAATGATGAAGCAGGGAGGAGAAATGGGATTTATCTCAGGACCCTTCGATTATGAAGAGGGAGGTTTACAACTTCCGATGATGCTTTATACGGCCTCTTCTTTTATACAGGAGGCTGCCAATAATCATTTGACCGGGTACATCGGGTTAACCTTAGGGGCAGCAGAACTGATTATCAATTTTGGAAGCCAGGAATTAAAGGATATTTACGTACCCAAGATGCTATCGGGAGACTGGGGTGGAACCATGTGTCTGACAGAACCCCAGGCAGGAAGTTCGTTATCTGATATTACTACCAAAGCCATTCCTCAAAGCGATGGTTCTTATAAAATATCCGGACAGAAAATTTTTATTTCCGGTGGAGACCATCAATATGCCGATAACATTGTACACCTGGTTTTGGCACGAATAGAGGGCGCTCCGGCAGGAACTAAAGGGATCTCCTTATTTGTCGTGCCTAAAAAACGTCCGGATGAAGAGGGGAATCTGGTTTCCAATGATGTTACCACGGTCGCAGACTTTCAGAAAATGGGCCAACGGGGCTATTGTACCACTCATCTAGGTTTTGGCGATGCCGGCGAGTGTCAGGGGTTTTTGGTCGGTGAGGCCAATAAGGGACTAAAATATATGTTTTTAATGATGAACGGTGCTCGTATTGCAGTAGGAAGGGGTGGCGCTGCCATTGCTACGGCTGCATATCATGCATCATTAGAATATGCCAAAGAACGTCCGCAAGGTAGAAAATTAGCCAGCACCGGTAAAAAAGACCCGGAGGAGGGACAAACCTTTATTATCAATCATCCGGATGTTAGAAGAATGTTGCTCTTCCAGAAAACTGTATCAGAAGGCTCTTTGGGCCTGGTTTTACTGGCATCTAAATACTATGATTTAAAACACACCCTGACCGATGAAAAGGAGAAGGAAAAGTATGGTTTATTGTTGGAGTTAATCATACCAATGGTTAAAACTTATCCGTCTGAAATGGGAGCACAATCAGTTTCTAACGGATTGCAGGTGTTAGGTGGCTATGGATTTTGTACTGACTTTATCTTACAGCAATATCATCGCGATATCCGTATTTTTTCTATCTATGAAGGAACCACAGGAATTCAGTCACAAGATTTATTAGGTAGAAAATTGCTATTAGAAAATGGTAAAGCCTTGCAACTGTTGACGGAGGAGATTAAACAGACCATTAATAGCGCTTTAAAATATGATGATCTGAAAAAGTATGCCGGGAAATTAGGTGATAAACTACAAGAAGCATCCAAAGTGATACAGCACTTGATTGGTTTTGCCAAAAAGGGCGATTATGAACGTTTCCTGTCAGATGCTACCCCATTTATGGAGTATCTAAGCACCATTACATTATCGTGGATATGGTTAGAGATGGCTGTAAATGCTAAAAATGCGTTAGTTACCGGAAAGAAAACATATTCAGAGGAGTTTTACGAAAGCAAAATTCACGCAATGAAATTCTATTTTAAATACGAACTGCCTAAGACTAATGGACTGGCCGAAGTATTGCTAAATGAAGAGGTATTGACCATTGCCGGGGAAAAAGAGGTTTTTAATTAATAGCAAGACGCAGTTTATGAGGTAGTTAACGAATTAAAAACGCAAGCCTAAAAGCTATATAATAGCCGGTTAAATAAGGATTTATTCGTTCATAAAGGCATATCCTTACGGTTTCCCATTTATGTTTTTAGGTTGTCGTGATTTGCCACTCATGATCCTTACATAAAGAACATAAAGAAAGCGATGGCTCCTGCTGCAAACTGTTGTAAAGCCAAAACGAAATAAGATACATAAAAAATGAATTTTGAGTACACAGAAAGAACACTTGAACTCCAAAAGAAGCTAACCAGTTTTTTTGAAGAGCATATACTCCCGGTAGAAGGGGAGGTCAATGCGTTTCTTTACAATCCTGATAATCGATGGAAGCCCTGGCCGGGAATGGAAGATCTTAAAGAAAAGGCGAAAGCTGCAGGGTTATGGAACTTATTTTTGCCAAAAGCTATGGAGATTTAAGTTCCGGATTATCAAACCTTGAGTATGCCCCCTGGCAGAAATAATGGGGCGTATTTTGTGGTCATCAGAGATTTTTAATTGTAATGCCCCGGATACGGGAAACATGGAGGTGCTGGCAAAATATGGATCACCGGAACAGCAAAAACAATGGCTGGACCCATTAATGGATGGTACAATCCGCTCAGCTTTTTTAATGACTGAACCTCAGGTTGCTTCTTCTGATGCCACCAATATTGAAACGACAATTACTCCAGAGGGTGACGACTATATTATTAATGGTACCAAATGGTGGTCTTCCGGAGGAATGAACCCTGCGTGTAAAATTGCTATTGTAATGGGTAAAACTGATCCTGAGGCACCACGACATCAGCAACAGAGCATGATTTTAGTTCCGATGGACACTCCGGGGGTAAAGGTGGTAAGGGCATTATCGGTATTTGGCTTCAACGATTCGCCGGAAGGTCATGCAGAAATTGAATTAGAAAACGTACGAGTGCCTAAAGAAAACCTGATCCTTGGAGAAGGAAGGGGATTTGAGATTGCTCAAGGTAGATTAGGTCCCGGACGTATTCACCATTGCATGCGATTGATAGGAATGGCCCAGCGATCGCTGGAACTAATGTCCAGGCGCGCTACAGAACGATCTACCTTTGGCAAAACATTGAAAGATTACAGTAGTATCCGCCAGGAGATTGCCCAATCCCAATGCGAAATAGAGCAAGCCCGGTTATTAACGCTTTCTGCTGCCGATAAAATGGATAAGCTTGGTAATAAAGCATCAAAAGACCTGATCGCTATGATAAAAATAGTTGCTCCAAATATGGCGCTAAAAGTCATAGACCGAGCCATTCAGATTCACGGAGGTATGGGAGTTGGCCCGGATACGCCACTCGCGCATTTCTATGCTGCGGCAAGAGTGTTGCGCTTAGCCGACGGCCCCGATGAAGTGCACATGTATCAATTGGGTAAAAGTGTAATCAGGAAGCATTCCGATAATAATAGAAATTTTTAGATACCCGGAATAAGAAAACAGACCAATGGAAGTAAAAGATAAAGTAGTAATAGTTACCGGGGCAGGATCTGGCATCGGGGCGGCTGCGGCAAAGCATTTCTCAAACCACCGGGCGAAAGTGGTAGTCTCCGATATACGAGAAGATAAAGCACAAAAAGTAGTTGATGAAATCATTGAAAAAGGTGGCGAGGCAAAAGCGATCGTAGCCAATGTTGCCAGGTTTGATGAAGTAGAAGAACTGGTAAACAAAACGGTAGCAGAGTATGGGCAATTAGACGTAATGGTCAATAATGCTGGTATCGGTCCAAAAACGATGGCCAAAACGGGCGATTATGCCCTCGAAGATTGGGACAGTGTGATTGCTGTCAATCAAACGGGCGTATTCTATGGCATGAAGCTCGCCTTGCAGCAGATGATGAAGCAAGGGCATGGCAATATTGTCAATGTGGCTTCCCTGGCAGGACTTAAGGCATCGCTCAATAACTTGTCTTATTCCGCCAGTAAGTTTGCCGTAGTAGGCATGACAAAATCGGCAGCATTAGAATATGCTACAAAAAATATCCGAATCAATGCCGTGTGTCCCGGTTATACAGAATCAGCCCTGCTAGATAAGCTGTTAGCTGTAAGACCCGATATGGATGAGATGCTTAAAAGCGTTATCCCAATGAAGCGCTATGGCCAGGCAGAAGAAGTAGCAGAAGCCATCGTGTGGTTAGCATCAGAAAGCACTAAATTTATTACCGGGCAAACCATCACCTTAGATGGTGGAACCTCCCTGTAAAAAACTATAAACACAAAACCTTAAATAATCATGAATAAGCAAATCATATTAAAAAAGCGCCCTCAAGGGCTACCGGAAAAAGATACCTGGGAACTACAATCTAATCCGGTTCCGGAACCCGGCGATGGCGAAGTGTTAATTCAGCAGCATTATGTATCACTCGACCCGGCCATGCGGGGATGGATAAACGATAGCAAGTCATATATTGAACCTGTAAAAATTGATGATGTTATGCGTGCAGGATCGATAGGGGAAGTAATTAAATCCAACAACCACCCAAAGTTTAACGAAGGAGATGTCTTGACTGGCTGGGGTGGGGTACAGCAGTATGCCGTTTCCAATGGTGATAACTGGTACAAAGTAGATCCTAACCTGGCATCTTTACCCACGTATATTGGCACCCTGGGAATGCCGGGGATGACTGCCTATTTTGGCATTTTAGAAGTGGGAAAGATTAAAGAAGGAGATGTCGTGCTTGTTTCCGGAGCAGCTGGAGCAGTGGGTAGTGTCGTCGGGCAAATAGCTAAGATCAAAGGATGCAAAGTAGTTGGTATTGCTGGTGGTGAAAAGAAATGCAATTATATAAAAGAAGAATTAGGCTTTGATGGTGCTATCGACTATAAATCAGAAAATGTACACACTGCAATTAAGCGGGAATGCCCTAAAGGGATTGATGTGTACTTTGATAATGTTGGAGGAGAAATTCTGGATGCTGCTTTAGCCAGGCTGCGAATGCACGCCAGGGTGGTTATCTGCGGAGCTATTTCACAGTATAACAATAAAGAAAACGTCAACGGCCCAAGTAATTATTTGTCTTTGTTAGTAAACCGGGCAACTATGCAGGGGATGGTGGTCATGGACTATGCGAAGGATTATGGAAAAGCAGCCCAGGAAATGGGAGGTTGGATCGCGCAAGGGAAATTGAAGAGTAAAGAAGATGTGTATGAAGGAATAGAAAATTTTCACGAGACATTTTTGCGCTTATTCTCAGGAGAGAAAATGGGTAAATTGGTATTAAAAGTGATCGAAGACTAATATGAAAGCAGTAGTATGTAAAGAATTTGGTCCACCATCGAAGCTCATGGTAGAAGATATTGAGTCACCAAAGATTAAAGACAAAGAAGTATTAATTACCGTAAAAACCTGTGGTGTTAATTTCCCGGACACCTTGATCATCCAGGGATTGTACCAATTTAAACCCGAGTTGCCATTCATTCCCGGGAGTGATGTAGCGGGCGTAGTTAAGGAAGTGGGTGCTGGTGTCAAACACCTGGAAGTTGGCGATGAAGTTTTTGGTTTTGTCATGCAAGGCGGATATGCTGAGGAGGTTGCAGTTCCGGCCAATGTTTGCTTTAAAAAACCGAATAAGATGGACTTTTCGGTTGCTGCATCTTTTATGATCGCATATGGAACTTCTTACCACGCATTAAAGGACCGGGCAAATTTACAGCCGGGAGAAACACTGGTCGTATTAGGTGCATCCGGTGGAGTCGGACTGGCAGCGGTAGAACTCGGCAAGCTGATGGGAGCTAAAGTGATTGCCGTTGCTTCCACTGATGAGAAATTACAGCTTTGCAAGCAATATGGTGCTGATGAACTGATTAACTATACACAAGAAGATTTAAAGGCAAGAATCAAAGAATTGACTGAGGGTAGCGGCGCCGATGTAATTTATGATCCGGTAGGAGGTGATTATTCTGAGCAGGCCTTACGAACCATGGCCTGGGAAGGCCGCTATTTAGTCGTTGGATTTGCTGCCGGTGACATTCCCAAAATTCCATTAAACCTAACCCTGTTAAAAGGATGTTCTATAGTTGGAGTGTTTTGGGGGAATTTTGCCATGAAAACGCCACAAAAGAATATGGAAAACACCAAACAACTCATGCAATGGCTGGCAGAAGGAAAAGTTACTCCACATATTCATAAGGTATACCCATTAGCGGAGGCTTCCGAAGCCCTGGAAGAAAAGATGAATCGTAAAGTGAGGGGAAAGGTAGTTATTCAATGCACCTAAGTCTGTTCATTGGGGGTGTATTTGGTGCCAAACAAAACAATAATATCTAGAAATAGCGGTTAGTGTTAACCTGCTATTTTGCTTAATAAGGTAAAGGTTTGGCTTTACGCAGCGGACCTATCAATATGCCTGGGATTGCTATGCCCGGCCTTGACCGCTATCATTCATTTGAAAAAGAAAAAGAGCGATAAAGACAAAAAGAAAAGTTAATGACTATCAGTGAATTATGTTTAAGT
This sequence comes from Mangrovivirga cuniculi, assembly GCF_005166025.1. Classification (NCBI taxonomy): domain Bacteria; kingdom Pseudomonadati; phylum Bacteroidota; class Cytophagia; order Cytophagales; family Mangrovivirgaceae; genus Mangrovivirga; species Mangrovivirga cuniculi. The sequence goes on along the minus strand of NZ_CP028923.1, from coordinate 3,098,323 downwards.
TTAGAGAGAGGGATTATTCATGGAACATGATGTTAGGATTAAGTGGTCTTTTCGTTTATTATTTTCTCTATCCAATTTGTAAGCTCCTCTAAATAATCTTCTATAATTGCCCAGACAATTGAATTATCTATCCCAAAATATTCATGGACTATTCTGTTTCTAAATCCTCTTATTCTATTCCATTCAATTTAAGGATGTTGATCTTTAAATTCAGAATCAATTCTATTTGCTGCTTCTCCAATTATTTCAAAATTCCTTACAACTGCATCGACAGTTTTATCATCTGAATTAAATGATTCATAGTTATGGTCCTTAGTGTATTTTTGGATTTTCCTGCATGATTCAAGCATGTCTTCGAGAAGTAAAAAAGTATCACGCTTAGACATAAATTAAATCCGAATTTATTGATTCAAAATATTTGTCTTTGATTCCATTTTTAGAAACCAGATCGACTTTAAAACCGACTAATTTTTCGATTTCATCAGCTAAATCAATAAATCGAATGCCGATTTTGTCATTAAATTCAACAAGAATATCAAGATCACTATCAGCATTTTGCGATTTTCTGGAATACGATCCAAAAATCGCCATTGATTTAATAGGATAATTGGCAAACAAGTGCTGCTTGTGTTTCTCCAACTTAGATTTTATATCCTGTAATGATCTCATAAACCAAATTTAATTATTTTTTGGATTGCATCATAATTGGATGATTCATTGATAGTATAATTCCATTAACCCTAACGATTGACGATGCGCCACTTAGTGGATCATATTCATTATATAACTATCGTTGTTTTTGGTTGATAATTATTCCCTTAAAAGGCTAAAAACACGTGTTTTCAGCTCGAAATCAAATATTTTCTATTGTTTATATCCGTTAGTAAATGTTTGTAACTGGCTGTAATCGGGTGATTTAATAACCGTTTGTAATCGTTTATGAATGGATAAATTTTTAGTTTAGACCGGGATACAATCCCTGCTTTTCATGAAAAGTCCAAGTTAGGTTATCGCTTAGCTCCAGACAGTGGGGTGTAGTTTTTATTCTTCTACTCTATATTTTAAATCCATTCTTTCGTGTAGAATTCGAACGACTTCAATTGAGTCCTCATTAAGAATTTTATAAAAAATAATATGCTTTGACACTCTAAACCCACTTAGGTCAGGAATTACCATTTCATAGTTCTTACCAATTTGAGGAGTTTTTGCAATCTGTTTAATTGCTTCAATTAGCATATTATAATATTTATCTGCTTGATTTTCTGACCACTCATTAAGAGTATAGTTCCATATATCAGTCAAATCCTCAACGGCTTTATTGGTTAATATATATTTAGCCATTAAGTTTTCTATTTGCTTTCAAGGATTTTAAATGATTATCAGGATCAAAATCCACAGCATGTCCACTATTTATTCCTTCTTTAATTGAATTTTTTAAAGCTAATACTCTATTTTCTTCCTCTTCTAACAGTCTTAATCCTGCACGAATAACTTCACTGGCATTTTTAAATCTTCCCTGGGAGACGCTATCTTTTACAAATTTATCAAAGTATTCTCCTAATGATATGGATGTATTTTTATTCATGAATTCACTTTTTATTAAAAGTACCAAATTTTGGTAAGTTTTTCAACTTACACCGAACGATTGGCTATGGGCAACCCTGTGGCTCATATTCCTTATATCACTATCGTTGTTTTTGGTTGATAATAAATTCCTAAAAAGTTAAAAACACCTGTTTTTTGCTCAAAATCAACTATTTTCTATTGTTTATATCCATTAGTAAATGTTTGTAACTGGTTGTAATCGGGTGATTTAATAACCGTTTGTAATCGTTTACGAATGGATATACTTTTAATTTAGACCGGGATACAATCCCTGCTTTTTATTAAAAGTCTGTAGTTATGCTATGGCTAAAATCCAGACGGCGGGGGTGTTTATGGTAGGATAGTAAAATTTATGGATGTCAGAAGGACACTCAAAATTCCAAATGCTAAAATATAAATACTTTTCTTTGAATTATATTTTTTTCTTATTTGAAAGAGGCTGATAATACTTACCATAATCATGGTAGCCATAATTGATAATTTCACATTCCAAGAAATATCAAGTTTATGAATGAAAGTGAAATATAAGATCAATAGTATAAAAGGTGTAAATTTCAGTATTTTAATCATCACAATCATTATTACAGTTTTCAGCTTCAGCATTACAATTATCAGATGCTTCTATTTGAGCTACCAGTACAGCTCCGTGACAAATTGGTGCTCCAATTGCAGTCCAATCTACAGATGCACATCCAAGATGGATTTGCAATAATAATAAATTCTGATAGTTTTTAATTAGCTTAAGATGAAGATTTACATACTAAAAACTCCACTTCAAACGAGCATATAATAGCTTTGCCTGGGCTTTAAATTTACCTGTGTAATTATCGTAAAACAGTTGCCCGATAAGGTCAAGATCAAGGTTGGGTTTGATAGAATAGGTAATTGACGGATTGAGGAATATCGCCTGGGTAGTAGGGTAGTAGATAGTTGCTAATCCCCGATAAGTAATGGATGAATGTTATATGAGGATTGCAAAAATACTGAATGGGTGAGTGGTGAGAGATCCCGAACCGTTAGCCGTTGGCGGGAATTATCTATCGGTAGTTCTGACGATAATTCTTTATCTCCATCAGAATTATAAAGATATGATCCATGGAGGTATAATGAATTTTCAAAGCTGTAGTCAACTGATATCGAAGCCAGTAACGCATTGTTAAATAATTTTTTATTGGTATATGGTTTAAAGTAGCTTATCTCACTTTTAAATCCGGCATTTCCCAGGTTACCTGCCCAACCCAAACCGATAGTAATATCCTGCCTTGCTTTTCCTGCAAAAACCTGGAAGTCATATCCTTTCTTATTGAATTTATACATGCCGGCCATAACCATTTCATCAAAGTTATCATGCACGGTAACAGCTATATCAAGACTTGATGCAAATCCCAAATATCTTTTAATTCTGATTGCATCACTACCCGGTCGTTCTTCATAATCAAAGTCAAAAAATGAATAGGTATTAAAAATGTCATTCGGGTTCCAGATCAGGTTGACACCCCAGTTTATTCGTTGTCTTCCTGCCCGAACTTCCCATTTCTCATTGTACCATTCGATATAAACCCGGTCGATCATCGTGTGAAACAACCAGGATTCATTTTTGGGACCGTAAAATGAGAAGTCGAAGTAATCATTATTTTGATCGATAAACTCTCCGTAGTTCGGGATAGCTTTCACTAAGCTACCGTAAAATAGCCTGGTGCGTAATTCAAATTGAAAGTGCCACTGATCATCGGGATACCAATCAAAGTTGAGTCGGTTGTGTATGAGGTTATCAACCAGGGTAGAGTCTTCTGCGATGTTTATCGTGAGCATGTCTTTTACATACCCTGATAAGGTCCAGTTTTTTTGTTCTTCTGATTCTTTTTGTGCGTATATTGAAGGAATTGCGATAGTAAATAATATAAATATCCAGTACCGAAGCATCGTTTAAGAACTTACGTTTTTGGTTTCCCGGACTTCATCCTTTGAAATAGCACCATCCACCAGCGTGATCACTCTTCTGGCTCTGTCTATTACTCGCTGGTCATGGGTAGAAAATATAAAGGTCATGCCTTCATCTCTGTTAAGCCTGGCCATCATGTCAAGCAGGTTTCCGGCAGTTTTAGAATCTAGATTAGCTGTTGGCTCATCAGCCAATACAAATTGGGGTTTTGATGCAAGTGCTCTGGCTACGGCAACTCTTTGTTGCTGGCCTCCGGAAAGTTCACCCGGCCTTTTATCACCCTGATCTGCCAGTCCTGTTTCCTGTAATAATTGTTCGACTCTTTGCTTTCGTTCCTCTTTACCTGCTTTTTGCAATAGCATGACAAATTCGATATTCTCTTTGGCAGTGAGAACCGGTATCAGGTTATAAGCCTGGAAAACAAAACCGATGTTGTGCAAGCGAAAATCGATCATCTGGTTTTTCTTCAGTGTGGAGATATTCTTTCCGTGGATCCACACTTTTCCTGAAGTTGGTGAGTCCAGGCCACCCAGCAAATTCAGTAAAGTTGTTTTTCCGGATCCGGAAGGTCCAACAAGAGCAGTAAATTCTCCCTTTTCGATGTGGAGATGAACATTGTTAACTGCCTTCACAGGAACAGCCCCTTCATCATATACTTTAGAAAGCTCTTCGGTGTGGATTACACAATTGCTATGATTATCTTCTTTCATAACTTATATTTTTCTAATGGCTTTTACGGGATCAAGTCTCAATGCCGTGATGGCAGGGTATATTGATGCCAGCACGGCTGTTACTGCAACCAGAATAAGGATATTAAAATAATACCTCATATCCAGCTGAGGATAGATAATGGGTTTAAATCCATAGGCTGAATAACCTTCTTTATAAAGTCCGGTCATGTCCAGGCCATGAGTTCCCAGGTATTCAATTGTAATGTATGCTAAAAGCAATCCCAGAGGAGCTGCAATCATTACCATGAAGATCGTTTCTAGTGAGATCATAGCAAATAGCTTCCACTTGTTCATTCCAATTGCCATGAGCATGCCTATTTCTCTTACTCTTTCAAGTACAGCCATAAGCATAGTGTTAACGATACCAAAGGATAATGCCAGTAAAATGATGACGAAGAAGATAACCATATACTGGTCCAGTGAGTCGATCATAAAGCCAAGTTCAGGGCTAGTTCTTTCCAGCTTTGAGTGAGCAATGATGGATATCTGTCAAAAAGCACTTTTTTGTATTCCGGTACTTCGTCAGCATCATTTAAAAGAATGGCTATTTCATGTACATTGTTTTCTGTGTTTTGTAACCCGGCAAGGTCAGCCTGATTGACATATAAATTCATTTCCTCAAGTGTGGAGTTATAACTTTGGAAAATACCAACAATCCTAAATGCTCCGGCCACAATATTTCCATCTATATCCTGAAATGTCAGGACAATTTTTGATCGTACTTTTACTTTAAGTTTTTCAGCTAGTTTCTTACCGATAATTACCTTGTTTTTATCTTGTGGAGATAAATATTCTCCCTCGGTAACATTTTGGCTGAGTTGGGTGACACTATCTTCTGACGCTGGATCAATGCCTATGAATTTACCTCCGGAACTGGTGCCGGGAGATGCTACCATTCCAAAAGCCAGTACTCTTCCACTGATATTTTTGACTTTCTCATCTCTGGAGATCTCGGCCAGAATGTCTTCGCTTTTTTTATGAAATATTTCGGGTCATTATCGCGGTCAAAATCCGGGTGATGAATCTGTAAGTGGGAAACCTCATTACCAATAGCATCTTGTAAACGCTGGTCTATCATACCATACATATAAGCCAGGATGAATGACCCCGCCCACATCCCTAGCATTACTGCGATTATCACTACCAGGCTTCTTACTTTATTTCTCCAGATGTTTTTCCATGCTATAGTAAACAGCATCTTAATATTAATTTAAGTTATTTACGCATTGCCGTAACGGGTTCCAGTCTAAGAATATTCAATAGTGGATAGATGGATATCACTAAAGCAATGATGAGAACGATCACTGTTTGCCTGATGAAAATCACAGGATCAACAGAAAAATAAAAGATGGGTTCAAACCCCCATTCTTCATATATTTTTTGCAAACTTTCTCCTACCTGGATAGGGTTAAAATGAAAATACATAACCACCGGAATACTTAATAGTGTACCCGATATTGCTCCAATGAGAGTGATTAATATATTTTCCAGGATTATCAGTACAGAGAGTTTAATTCTTCTCATCCCGATTGCTACCAGGACACCGAACTCATACTGTCGCTCCAGGGTCATCATTAAAACAGTACCGAAAATTCCGAATGCAATAAGGATGTAAAGGACCATTTGAAAAACCAGGTTTTCACCACGCTCATTTTGTAAAAGCTGATGAAGTTCGGGCATCATTGTTTTCCATCCCATCACCTCATATTCAGCAGAAACCGTTCGACTGAGTTCCTTTTCCAGTTCTTCGGCTTCGACCACATTATCAACAGCTAAAACTAATGCAGTGACCCTGTCCGGAGCACCAAAAAGATGTTGGGCCAGTTTTATAGGGAGGTAGACCATTCGTTTATTGAGGTCCGGACTGGCAAAATGAAGCAATCCTTTAATAGGGAATTTGTCCGCAGCATTAATGCCATGATATCCCTGGCCGATAATTACAAGCGTGTCACCAACATCCAATCCTAAATATTGAGCTAAGCCTTCAGCAACAAGAACCTGATTGTCACCTTTATTTAAGTATTCGCCTTTGGTTATTTTCTTATCTACTCCGGTAACCATGGGTTCGTTTTCAGGTTCTATTCCAACCACCATGCATCCACGGGTATGATCTTCAGAGGCAGATAAGGCGAAGGATTCTAATCGTTGTATAACTCCGTTAATGCCTTCATGTGAGGTTAGTTGATTGATGAGGGTATCATTTGTCATCATAGAGTTATCGAGGGACTGGTCGTCCCAGTAACCGTCTTTGTGTACCTGAACAGCACCGGAATAGAAGGAAACCACATTTTCCTGTAATTTGTAAAGAACTCCCTCCGTTACCGAATTCATCAAAGTGGCTAAAACTACTGCAAATACAATACTGGTAGCTGAAATCAGAGTGCGTTTACGGTTTTTCCAAATGTTTCGCCAGGCCAGTTTTAGTAACATCTTACTTTACACGTTTCATGTTTTGCAAGGAGAAAAAGTCTGTTGTTATGGGAATGTTATAGGCTACGGATTCGTATTCTATGATGGTCTTATGCCCATCTTTGTCTACTGGGATGTATTCCATTTTTGCCGGAAGGAGTCTTCCTCCGAGCTCTTTTATATCAGAATAAATGACCTTGTTAACAAGGTACCCGTCCTCGTCATAGAGTTCAGTTTTGAGTTCCATGAAATCATTTTTGTCTATCCAGCTATAAATTTTGCCCCATACCACTGGTGCGTTGGGTTTGGGGATAAGCTGTATTTTGTAAACAGGTCTTCCCAGTATTACGGAATCACCAACAAGGGAATGTTCGTAATCTTCTACGATTGAGGATTCTTTAATTAGATCGTCATTAGTGAAGTCTGAACCCATCCACGATTGCATCATCATAGAAGGAGGGAGCTTAATGTTTCTTTCGATGGAAGGGATCCAGTTCCATATTTCTTTATCTCTTTTTAAGAAAACAGTTCCTTTATCGCGTGCAGGTGAAGTAACTAGTATAAGAGAATAATCTGTACCATGAGACCAGCTTTTTAATTTCATTTCACGCTTCCAGGTAGGTCGCTTTATGGTGATGGTCATAGTCGCTTTGCCAGTGTCTCCACGTCTTTTCAGATCAGCTTTTTGTACAATTTGTTTAGCATCCTGACCTTTTATGAGAATTGGAAACAGAAAAATTAATATCACAAAGATGATTAGCTGCAGCAGTTTCATAGCGGGTAGTAGATTTTACTCCGCTTAAGAAAGGAAATAATCAGGTGAAAAGGAATGATCATTTTCACTTGAGGAGGTGATATTGGTCAATTAAAAGGGATTGATTTAAATAGCGATACAATCGCCAACCTCGTAGATCCTCATTGCAAATGAAGACGATGGCCGAATTTATATAATAGGCTGCTTATTTAGCCGTTCACTTCGAATTATGGATTAAAAATCCAAGGATAGGACTTCGGAATTACAAATTCCAAAGAGCATTAAAGTATCTTGAAACCTGTAATAATTCTCCGTGGAAGTTTAATTATAATATAATGCTGTACCACATTTGCAATTACCTACTGTTTTCAAAGAATCTTTAATCCGGCTAATATCTATTCCACTTGTTTAGCGCAGAGTAGCGAGCGGGGACTGAGATCAGCGTTAGTAATACTGAAAAAACAATTAAAAATTACATTTCAGCAATTCGATCGTAACCACATACGTTCTTATTCGAAACGAGGGAGATTGGTTATTTTTTATTTATATGCCTAGATTTCAGATTGAATAAATCAAACCTTTTTGCACATCAAATTATTTTACCACTTCAAATGACCTGAAGGTTCCACTTTCCCATTTGAATTCACCATTATAATATACCTCAGTTACATATGTATTATGACCGTCACTGATTTTTGTTCTCATGATATCAATTTCAGAATTTGAAAATTCAATTTTGGTTTCGGAATAACCATCTTCTAAGATATACAAACTTGGGGACACGCTTAAATATGTTCCATCCTCATATTCTACCATACCACCTCCTTGATATTCCCTCTTCCATGATCCGTCGATATTATAATATACCCTTACATTTGATTCAGTATAGCCATCCTCTATTTCAAATAAGTTTTCACCGCTATCATTTAAATACATTATTAGGACTTCTGTATCAACAATTGTACAGCATTCTTTGTGTGAACATGAAACAAAAAGAAATCCAATTACTAAAAGTGATGCTGTTTTTTTCATAAATGATAAATATAATTGGTTGTTAGATTAAGTTTTTGCAATAAACCTTCATTGTGAATTTTATTGCTTAATGCTCTATTAATTCCTGATGCTAAAATAATTATTTAGATTGGAAAAACAATATTAACCTTTTGGTATTAGGATTGAATAAGTTGTTTTTAGCCCTATTTTTTATCTTGCTAGTTATTTTTCCTATAAAGGAAGAAAGGTTATTATCGTTAACGGTGAATCATCCTCTATATCAGGGTAATACTTCTTTAAATCATTTTTAAGCTTATCGACTGATTCATATCCATCGTTGACAGCATCATTTTTATCAAGGGCTCTAAAGGTTTTACTATAATCCAGTTTTTTAATTATTGCTTTTATTGTTGGTTTACTGTTAAAGGTTAAGTTAGTTGTTATATCATTGAATATCACATATCCAATTCGGATTGTTGTAGTCTTGGTTTTTGATAAGATTGATTCATAATAAATATCTTCCAGGTTTATAGATTCAGCAATGTATTTCTTTACCCTATTTTTATTTGTTGCCATTTTGTTAATAAACACCAGATCGTATATTAAATTGATTACCTTGATTTTCTATTCTATCTCTTAGAAAGTGATAAGCTATTTCTTCAATAACATTTCACCAATTGCTTCTTTTGCCTTTTCGCTTAATGGATGACTCCCCTTTTTCTCTTTATGTGTTTGAACGATGACGGTTTCAGCTTTTGCAACACATATATCATTTTGAAAGATCATTTGAAAAAGAACAATGGAGCTGTTACCGATTTTAAGAACCCCGTACCAATCTCTACCTGGCCAGGCCAATGAACTTCATTTACAAAGTCAAGCTTTAATGATGCAATGACGAAACTGGTATGTTCACTTGTAATAGGATTTGAGCTGTTAAAGAAAAACTCAACCCTACCCGTTTCTAAAAATGTAGAAAACACTGCATTATTTACATGCCCTAGTTTGTCTGTATCAGCATAGCGGAGTTTATCATAGCTTTTAATGGGAAAATCGTTTAATCGTAAATCTTGCATGTTTGTTATTAGTTTAATCCTTAAACTTAGCTTTTTTAAAGAGAATCCTCTTTTTTAACTATATAGATTTAAAAACTTGATTTGCTAATAGGTATTAAACACAGGGATGAAGGATTAAATCGACTACAAACCGAACTTAAAAATTAGTGTTTTAACACCCGAGGGTCACCATCAAACTCTTTGTTATTAGTGAGCCTTGTATGAGTTTCTGAATTTAAATTATAAGAATAAATTTCCCAGTTTCCGTCTTTATTGCTTCCATAAAAGATATCATTTCCGTCTGATGAAAATCGAGCGATAAGTTCCATCCCCGGACTGTTAGATATATGTTTAATTTCACCTGTATCCAGATTCTTAATCAGAATATCCTGATTTCCCTTTTCAAAATAATCTGAACTGTAAATTAAAAGTTTACCATCCGGAGAAAGATCACCTCTCTCATTATTTGAATCTGAATCTGTTAGTTGAATTATATCTTTTGAGTTCAAATCATACAAGTAGATTTCATTTGTGCCTGAGTGATTACTGGTAAATAAGACTTTATTGCCGTCGCTACTCCAGCCCGGATATAGAGCCTTTCCTTTAAGATTAATTGTAATATTAATTGATTTACCATTTTCGGGGTTTAAAATGAAGATATCGTCCTTGCAGGAATATAATTCATGGGTTTTATTACTTGAATAAAGGGTGTTTTTATCTGTTAAATTGCAATCCACAGGATGACTTAATGTTGACTCTTTCCCGTTTCTTAAATTTAATTTTACTCTGACAATTGAGTCTCCCTTTTGCCTCAAAAAACTAATATTATTCTTATCTATCCATGTTGGTGCCCAATCTTCTTCCTGATTTTGAGTTAATGCTATCTGGTTTTTACCATTAGCATCCATGATGAAAATGTCCGAGTTTCCATTTCTTCCGGATGAAAAAAGAATCTTTTCTTCATTTATTTTAGTGCTGTATAAACTAAAAATGGAAACAAAAAGAATGAAGTATTTGACCATGGCTAAAATGTGTTAGATATCTTCTACAAAAAAGACAGAATTTTTATTTAGGTCATAAAACCCAAATTCATTGGTTTTCCAGGGAGTTTCTAATCTCAATTTCTCCTTTGAAACAGTTCCCCTTTCCAATAACTCATTAAATATCGGATGTATATTTTTGACAAAAATTTTTATGACTGACCCTCCAAGAAGAGGATCATCGTCTGTGTCTGCATGCCATTGCAGGTGAATGCATAAATTCTCTCTCTTCAAAACTGCATACATATTGTCTTTATGCAACAAAGTAAAACCTACATTTTTCTTATACCAATCTACATCTCTGTTAATATCCTGGCTGGGTAAAACAGGAGAAATTTCAAGGAATTCAGTTTTCATAACTAGTTTTGTTTAATCCCTTAGTTGAAAAAGAATGTCCATAAGTTCAACATCCGGGGCTTCTGTAATCTCATAAGCCCCGGGAATGCTTTTTGCCAGGTCTGAATTTCTAAAGGACTGGAGTGACTCAGGAGAATCCCATATATAAATACCTCCATATTCTCCTTCCTGACTGGTTTTAACATAATATTTCTGAAGAAGACCATCAATGGCTTTAAATTGAGGCTGTCTGTCTTTTGCCCTTTTAAGCAATTCTTCTTCCGGAAGATTTGTCTTCAATCTGATGAATTGTAAGATCATATCAAATAAATTTATTGTTATAAAAAGGCTGCCAATTTGCAGTTAGATTTTATTTCATGCTTTATCAGACTTACTGTTTCTGAAAATACACATTCATAGTTCGGCCACTATATATACTCAACCCTTTTATCTCTCCATTCTTATTTCTGGCAAATTTCAGGCTCATCCCTCTATCGGATTTAAACAGGTCGTTGGTCACTGGCTCTAATGTTATTTCTTCCATCCAACGGTGGTTGATAACGAGACTATCATCCTTCGTTACAATATGATAAACAGTTTCCAGTTCCTCACTCCAGTAATTGGCTTCAAATTCTTTCAATTCTTCTACTTGTGGCTCCCATTTTTTAACTTTTCTTAGTTTTTCTTCCGTGCCATTAATAATAGTTAATTGAGTTTCTCCGGTTTCCAGTTCGTTAAACTGAATGCTTCCATTCCATCCGTCCATTGTAAACATGTTTTCCGATATAGGTATAAGTTTTCTTTGTCCGTCGATTGTTAGTGTATCATCAGAGATAATAAACTCTATCGTGCTGTTTGAAGCAGGGGAGAGGTATAGGCCTTCAAATTTTTTCAGCGCATCTTTATTTAAAGCAACCGGTTTTCTCTTTTTATCAGAAGAGGAGGTCATAAATTCTTCGAGCATAAGGTCTGCAATTTTTGATGATGCAAACCAACCATTGCCACCAAAATTTGAAATGATAATAATACCTAAGTCATGATCAGGAAAATAGCTCAATTGAGTGGAAAAAGCTTCATGACCGCCTGTATGCCCGTATCGTCTTAAACCACGGTATTTTTGAGACCTTATTCCTAATGCATATTCAGAATTAGTCCCATTATTAAGAATAAATGGATCAAAAAAGAGATTTTGCACCTCACTACCTCCGATTTCTGCAGTTCGATAATTGTTGATCCACCTGACCAAATCCGGTATGTTTGTATATATGTCGGCTGCTCCAAATATAGCCCGGTTACTTTCTTCGTTTTTAAAGCCATTATCTTTTTCCAGTGAATATGATTCTGCCGCATTATTAATTACCTCTCCGACATAACTTTCAATTTGAGTGCTATGCATATCCAATGGTTTGAGAATGTTTTCTTCAACCCAGGTATCCGCTTCCTCTCCGGTTACTTTTTTCAAAACCTCAGCCAGGATTACCCAGGCGGTACTATTATAAGTCCATCGTGATCCTGGTACAAATTCTAAATCAGGTTGAGCTCTGACAACATTCAGACATTCTTCCCTGGAGAGATGATCAACACCAATTCTTCTGCCTCCAAGATGAGACATGGTATATGCTTCCCGGTAACCACTTGTGTGGGAGAGTAAATGTTTTAGTGTGACGGGATGATCAAATTCCGGCCATTCTTCCAGGTATTTACTTACAGGATCATCAATATTTAAATCGCCTTTAACATGTAGCATAGCAAATGCATAGCCAAGGAATTGCTTACTTACCGATCCTATGTTGTATACCATTTTAGGATCGTTGGGGATGCCATAAGCTAGATTTGCCATTCCGTATCCTTTGCTAAATATCAGCTCACCATTATGAACAACTCCAACTACTACTCCCGGGGTAGAATCATTTACCTGGCTTGGCACCATGGCGTCAATTTTAACTTCCAGGTCTTTTTTGTCGATGGTTTGACCAAAGATAATTTGCGAAAAAAAAATTCCGTAAATGAATATGGAGATAAGAAATGTGTTTTTCATGATTTGTGGCTTTGACAGATTATGTAGTATTTAAGTTATAGGAAATTAATGGTTTTAGGCTATAAAGCAAGCTTAGCTGCTTTTTTGTTCCAATTCAGGGATTACTTCTTTTTCTACACAATCGAGCAAATCCATCAAAACACCGCAGTCGGTTTCGGGTATGTTATTAAAATCCATCAGGCGGTGTTTCCATTGCTTATCAGGAAACAAATCTACCATGGTGTGCCTGAGCTTCTGCATAATGGCGTTCCTATGGTTGTATTCACTTTCAATTAAATTGAAGCAGATTTATTATATGAGAAAAATATTTTGCTTACAGGCCTGAGATTTTAAAGATACCGGAATGATTTCATTCCATTCTATGGATTATTTTATACTCCGGATTCAATATAATTTTTAAAATTGATGTTCCTAAGTATAGTCTATCTAAATATATGGATAGAAAGCCTGATAGTATTATGAGAATATACTGATAAGGAATGAAATTGCCTTAAGCGAGGTATTAAGTTAGTTAGTGGAATAGGTAAATAACTTTACTTGAATCCTGCTAACTTAATCTAATTAATATCGAGGCAGATTTACCATGAAGGTTGTACCCTTTTCCTTTGTGCTCTCCAGGTCTACTGATCCATCATGGGCTTCTGCAATTTTGTTGACAATAAACAACCCGAATCCAAAGCTACTCTGCCTGGAATCTTCATTTTCTTCAGTATCCTTAAACATACCGTTGAATATTATTTCTTTTTTGTTTTCAGGTATTGGCTCCCCTTCATTATGTACAGCAATCGTTGCTTCTTTGTCTTTTGCTGACAGGTTTACAACCACTGGACCTCCAGGTCGACCATAACGCAATGCATTAGTTATAAGATTGGCTACGACCTGTCCAATTCGAAGATCGTCCCATTGCCCGTTTATGGGGCCTGGTGAATTTATTTGAATATCAGCTTTTGGATAAGTTATTTTAAATTCTTCAATAATATGTTTACAATGTGAGGTTAAATCACAGTTGGTTTTATTTACAGTAATTCCACTTCCAAGTCGTAAATTGGTCAATTCAAGCAAATTGCTGATGAGGTCATTCATCCGTCTAATGCTTGTTCTTGAGTGTTGTAAAAGCTCTTCTCCATCGGGAGAAAGGTTTTCAGTTTTAGAAAGCAATTCCTGTATTGAAGCTATACTGGCCAGGGGGCTGCGCAGATCATGTCCTAAAATCCCTAAAAACCAGTTTTTACTTTGATCCATTAAATTATGATAACGAGCTACGGAATGCATCCAGGCTCTGTCTATCGCTTCGTTGAATCGAATTATATCCTGAAATTTTTGTTCACCTGCTTCAACACCGATTTTCTCATCGTAAAGTCGCAATACACTGGCTCTTAATGCACGAAATTCCGAACTTACATGTACGATATCAAAACCGATGTCTACTCGCTGTTCTCCATGAAGTTTGGACGGTTTGTTATCCGGTTCCAGTACTTTTTCCAGATTTTTTGATTTTTCTTCTCTTTCTTCTTTGGTCTGGAATTGTTCCATTTCCTGTGGAATCTGATCGAGCATTTCACTGATATGGTCTTCTATCATTCCAGGTCCCATATCTAAGGCTGGTTCAATGTAATTTTGAGCATAATTGACCCATTCATCTATGATCAATTCCTTATGGTTTTTTATAAATTTTGCCAGCCTCATAATTTTAGTAGAAAGAGTTGTATGTTAATTGAATAGTACAAACCGGAGGGTATAATACTATTTATTAATTTAATTAAATTATTAATGAATTACAATCTATACAGTAAGAAGGAAAGGCGATTTAATCACTATAAAAATTAAATCCCTGGCACAAATTACATACCAGGGATTCGAATTTTATATTGTTTAGTTTGGATTCCACCATGAAGGCTTTTGATCCGTTACAATACCTTTTGGGTACTCCAGGCAATTTTCACAACCGTCCGGAGGAGGCCCGGGGCCTATTGCTAATGCACACATACTTGCCCAGGCATCCTCCGTATCATATGATAACATATCGTGATTAAAATACCACCTGGTAGCTTTTTCTGATACAACATCAAAGTATCCTGCTACCTGACTTTCAGAATTTACTGATTTGAAATTAGTAGCAAGATTAAATGGTTGCTTTTCAATGATTGGATTTCCTGAATTTGATTCTTTTAATTCCTGCCAAAAGAAAAAGTATTCCTTATTTAATGACTGTTGAACTATAAGCACTGATAACCAATCATCCATACTTTCATTTCCTATAACTTCCAGGAAAAAGAGGTCTTGTTGGTAACCACCGGTTATATCTTCCTGAAGGGTGAAAACATTCAAAAAGTATTTATTAGTAACATAGCAATATGCTGGTATAGGACTTCCATCAGGAATGTCATATGGCGTTTTTACTATGTAAGTTGGGTCAAAAGTCCATTTATAAAAATAGGTGTCATTCTGATTATGCTCTGGTAACTCTACGGAAGCAGTGATCCCCTTAATGGTAACTACTTCTTTTTCTCCCCTTATATAATCATATCCGTCCTTATCTTCCTCAGTAAAATTTACCTCACCTACTTCGGGAGATAACGATGGAAGGCTAACCCATTCCGACTCAAAAATATTTTCATCAGGCAGGGTGACGTGCAACTTATATTCTCTTCCGGATTCAGCCTCAAAAGTATTGTCTAATAATTGGTAGACCGGTCTGTCATCAGTATAAACTTCCGTGTAATACCAGGTGTTATCCTCAGAATCTATCAGTTTAACTATTGCTCCACTAACATCCTGACCCCAAACATTCGTTACTTCACTAGTATATGATAATTTAACGGTAAAATAGCGTCCATCACTAGGGTATGTGAGTGTTTCATTAAATGAAGCATCTGAGATATAACCTTCAACTACTAGATAGGGACTTTCATCTTCGATAACGAAATCATACAACTCTACACAACCAACCAATAATATAAAAAGCGGTAAAAAAATTAGTCTCTTATATCTATTATTTCTTTTTATCATTTGATATTGATATTAAAGTCTGATTAGAAATTGAAATTATAATTTATGGAAGGGAAGACACTTCCAAGAATTGATATCTTCTTTGCTTTACCATATTTGTCAAATACGATAGAATATGCATTTTTTCTTCCATACACGTTATAAATTGAAAATACCCATTCGCCATGAAACCTTTTATTTTTAGTCGGATTGTCTGCTATTGTCAATGATAGATCAAGTCTGTGATAATCCGGAATCCTGTATTTATTTCTTTCGGAATAATTTAATACAGAAAGATATGGTCCATAGGAAAATTTAGAAACTGGAATAGTGATTGGCCTTCCGGTGCTGTAATTAAAATTAGCTGATAGTGTGGTTCTTGGTCCTAGTTTGAAATTGGAAACAACGGATAAATTATGTGGCTGGTCATAAACTGCAGCATAATATTTTCCATCATTTATTAAAATCCTGTTTTCTACCTGGCCGTTAAACCTTCTTAAACTCCTTGAATAGGTATATGCTATCCATCCCGAAACTGTCCCTTTGTTTTTCTTTACTAACATTTCTAAACCATATGCCAGTCCATCACCCTGTAAAAGCCCTGCTTCCAATGCAGGATTTAGCGTGATTTCAGCTCCATCTATATAGTCAACAGCATTTTTTGTTGTCTTATAAAATCCTTCCACAGAAGTTTCATACATGTTGCCGCCAAAATTTTTAAAGAAACCTAACGAAAACTGATCTCCGGTAGAAGGTTTTAAATAAGGTCCACTCGATATCCAGTAATCCTGGGGCGTAGTGGATGTCGTATTGGAGACCATATGCAAATACTGTATGGTTCTGAAATAACTTGCTTTTAATGAAAGATCGTCAGTAAGTAGGTATCTGAATGAAACACGTGGTTCCAGCCCTCCAAAAGATTTTATAACTTCGCCATTTGAATAACTAAGAGTATCACTTATGGAAGGGTATCGCCCATTCATATTATCGAAATCAAATTCATAAATATCCTCAGGACCGAATCTTAAAAAGTGAGAATATCTAAGTCCTGTTGATATCGAGAGTTTATCCGTCAGAGGAAAATTAGCCTGTACAAAAACAGCTGATTCCAACGCTCTCTGGTCTTGCATATCAGCAGGGAGCACGTTGCTTTCTTCCTTTAACGGACTTAAAATACCAGGTTCAACGAATACTCTTTCAGTTTCAGCCCCTGCACTAAAAGTTACATCTTCAGACATTTCGTACTGAATTTTATATTTAGCATGTAAACTTCTGATCTTATTCTTATAGGTAAACCCTTCTAATTCGTCGACATTAGTAACCTGACTATTGTAGTTACTGCTTGCCAGGCTTAGTGATGAGTTCATTTTTTCATTGTAGGTTCTATCCCAAACTGCAGAGGCATTAAACGTTTGCCAGCTAAATACAGAATCACTAGCCAGGCTGAAATCGTCATAACTATTATATAAAGTTAAAGTTATAATGTTATTTTCATCAATTGTATGGAAAATCCGTGCAGTAACATCATAAAATTGAGCTGAACTGTTATTAAGGTCAACATCATTGGTTGATCTTAATAACCAGTTAGTGTAGGACATTCGCCCACCTACAATATAAGATGATTTATTTTTAACGATTGGGCCTTCTAATGTCAGCCTTGATGAGACCAATCCTACACCACCTGAAACTTTAAATCTACCTGCATCACCATTTCTAAGTGAAACATCGAGTACAGAAGATATACGACTACCATATTCTGCCGGTCCGCCACCTTTGTAAAGTGAAACGTTACTTACCATGTCCGGATTAAAGGCTGAGAAAAAACCAAACAAATGGGCGGGGTTATAGATAGTAGCTTCGTCCTGAAGAATCAGGTTTTGACCAGTTTCTCCACCTCTTACATTAAATCCTGAAGCCAACTCACCGGTAGTACTAACACCGGGTAGCGAGGTCATGCTTCTGATTGGATCGACTTCTCCCAGGAAGGTCGGTAATGACTTGATCGACTCAATGGTCATTTTTTGGATACCTGTCATCTCACTACGAACATTTTGATCAGGTCTTGAGGCAGTAACTACAAAGGCATCCAATTCGATAGATTCCGGGAATATCTCGGTAGTGATCGTTCTCTCAGGGGCATTTTCATCAAAACACAGAATGTATGACACTTCATCAAAACCAACGAAATTAATTTTCAGAATCTGAAATCCGGGAGTTGTTTTAAGAGAGAATTTGCCATTGACATCAGTGACCTTTCCCTTGCCTTTCGAAGGAATTGTAACCTGGGCACCAACAACTGTCTCATTAGTGCTCTTATCAATTACAGTTCCCGTAACAGTAGTCTGCTTTCCGGGACTGCCTTTTAGTAAAATGTAATTTTCTTTTCTTTTGGCATAATACCCTGCTTCTTCTCTGCTAATTATGACTAATTGATCATTCTCCAGGGTGAAAACATGATATTCCGGTATATATTCTTCAAGCCAACTGACTAAACGCCATGGTGATTGAATTCCATAAACTAATTTATGGGGAAAATCATTCTTTTCATAGGCTATTACTACGCCATGTTCCTCTTTTAGCTCTTCGAGAAATTCCGTAAATAATTTACCATTATCAGAGGTGTCAACATAAATGTCGGTCACCTTTTGAGCATTTATTAATAATGGAAATAGAATTAAAAAAAGTGGGAGTAATCTTCTATTCATTTAAATAGGACTTTGGTGTGGTTTAGATTCAAAGCTCTAAGATAAATAATTATTACTATGATTGGGCTATAATTATTTTAATGGTTTTAATTTCTTAAGACCGGAGAGACATCAATATATATGGAGAGTATATTGTTATTTTACTATTCTGTAGTTATCAAAGAGGAGGCAATTCATTTGCTCTTCTTAACCGGAGAATTGTTTCGGTTGTAATCTTTTTGCAATTCAGCTCCTGGTCCAAATCCAAATGCCATAACTATAGGGTTAAAGATATTATATTATTTATTCAATTGTTGATAAAAAAGAATGCCAAGATAATTTAATGTGTCAAAAAGTCAATAAGATGTTACATCTTTTATAATTATGAGGGTATAATTTAAAAACAAAGACCCCTCATGGGGTACATGAGGAGGTCGGGGGGATTTTAAATCTTAAAAAAGCGATTTTAAAGGATTGAAAAATGTATTAAGCTTTTTATTCAGTGTTTCGCATTTTCTTTTTTGTCAAGAATTTTACTTACCATATCCGGAATCTTTTCAAAAGCGGCAGACATTCCTTTACTACCTTTATTTGCAGATAGAAATGATATTTCATTATCACGGGTAACCAGGAATCCGATTGGCTCAATACCCATACCGACCCCGGCACCACCGCCTTCTCCTTTTCCGGCTCTGTTTGAATCTCCGAATCCTCCACCACTGCCGAATCCCATACCGATTCTGACAACGGGTACACAAGTGAACTTGCCCAATTCGAATGGTTTACCAATAATAGTTTCTGTATTTGCTTCATCCTTGATGAACTCGGTAATCTTGTTCAATAACTGATCGAAATTTACTTCCATGGCTGTATAGACTTTAGTTAATGATTATTTGCTTCTGATAAATTTCCAGGCTGGCCTGACCAATCTGATCAAGCGATTCTGGATAATTAATTCTAATTCGTTTCTTCCCGTAAAATTTATTTCTGTTTGCCTCCGAGGACTGCTTATTAAATAAAATAAAGGGAACAACTGAGCATTCATGACATAATCGTCGGTGTCAATATTTACCTTTAAGTGTTTAATTCTAAAAGTATTGAGCGCATGTATTGCGAATCTTTTTATCGCACGAGGTGATTTACCTTTTCGTTTTCCAGAGTGTTTGATTTCTTTCTTTTTCTCCGGTTCCTGAATTTTTTGTGTTTTCTTTACTTCAAGAGGCTTTACGTTAAAATTGCCAACTAAAGTATTCAGATGAATTATCGGGTTGAGTTCTTTTATTTCCAGTTTTGCTTTAAATAGTCCAGTCAGGTGAAGAGAATATTCATCTTGCCTGGTGTTTACATTAATAATCAGTGTAGTTAATAAAACCCAACCTACCATAACGGCCAGCAATACTATAATTACCAATATTATGTAAATGACCCATATCATGATATGAATATACATATCAAAATATGATTTGTTAATGATAAGGATCATTAGCGAAAATGATTTTTTATATTGCTGAAATTCAGCTGGTTTATGAGTTTTTTTGTAATGGTGTTTTTAATTGAGAAAGGCCCTGAAAATTGACTGTTAAAGCAATTTTCAGGGCCTTTTATTTCAGGTGTTGTTTTTAAATCTCTGTATTAATTAATGGTTTTTATAAGGACTACTCCATTTTCTCCCCGTCTACCATATAATTCGGTACCTTTTCCATCAGAACCAGAAAGTACTTTAATACTTTCAACTTCACTGTCAGTATACTTGTTTAAGTCTGCAATACCTGTACGAGGTATACCATTAATAACCACTAGTGGAAAATGTCTGGGATCAGTTTGTTCATTGATATTTAACTCATTTTTGATTTTTGCTTCAGCTCTCTTGTAAAAATCTGTCTTTTCCTGTTCATCATCTAAAAATCTATCGATTGAGAAGGAGGTCATTCCCCAACTGTAACCTCCAGGATCGAGGGAAACTTGAAAGTCATCGATGATCTTTTTGGTATCAATTTCTTCATTGATATCCCTTAGTATTTTGACTACTCTTTTCTTGTTTTGATCTTTCTCGTCGCATGGAGACCACATACTAACAATTTTATAGCTTTCAGGGGTTGAAATTTCTATGTAGACCATCGCCCCATCAATACCACTGGATGGATCATCTTTGACTGTCATTACTTTATTTTGCAAAATAGATTTTAAAATTCTCTTTGAAGTTGCTGTGCTAAAAGTGGTGTCTTTTATTTCCGGATCACTTCCAGTAGTGAAAACCTGATATTCAGAAACTGTCTCTTCATCAACGCTGACAGTCATGACAGAATTCGATTGCCATATTCGGATATTTAAGGAATCTTCTGAAGCTCTTATTTCTTCTAAATTATGGGTTTTGATCAATCTTGGAAGTCTCTCAATAAAGTTATGAATCCTAGGAATGTCAGGAATGTTAAACTGCTTCTGACAGAATAAAGTGTTACTAAATGACAGTAGGAACACAATAGTGGTAATGATTCTCATTTTCTCAGTCTGGTTTAAAAAAAAAGAAGTGAATAATATTACCGGCATTATATCCTGGCTTATACACTTCCCTTATAGTTGATAAATTAATAGGATTTAAATATAAGATTGAGAGTTATTAAATGGTAGGATATTAATAAAAAATATAAAAAAAATAACCCGGCGCTAACCGGGCTGTTTTTATCAATTTCCAAATTTTTCATTTTCTCCCATGTCGGGAACGGTCTCTTCTTTTATATTAGCCTTGGCAACTTCATAAAGTTGAAGGACTTTATTTTCGTCAGTTACCCAGTGTTCTCCTTTGTTGATTTTGACTTCCAGCATTGCTACTTCAGGATCCTCTTTTCCTTCTTTGAACCAGGCGCTGGCCCAGGCATTCCAATATTTGTCAATTAAATCCTTATCCTGGGTAAGTTTTGCCTTACCGGTTAATGAAACATACACTTGATTTTCAGGATCGGAGAAGGTGATGCACACATCGCGATCATTTTTAATTTCGTAAACCTTTGAATCACTTTTAGGAGTGTAGAAATACAATGTGCCATCGTAAGCATCCTGAACTAATGACATTGGACGTGCTCTTAGCCGATCGCTCTCGTTATTCTCCTGGGTAACGAGCATCCCTACTTTTATATCTTTTATAAGATTCCAAATCTTTTGTTTGTGTTCCGGACTTGACATTTGTTGGTTGGTTTTGATTAAACATGCATTTATTATATAAACGAGTGCAATTGGTAACTGTTTAATATAATCTGGATTCGATCAAAATCACCTGCAAATAATAGAGAAGTTATAGATTCTTAGTTTTAAGCTGAGAAATAATATCATCTATATTTTTTAAAACACTTTGGCTGCTTCCCCAGCTTTTAATAAGCTGATTTTTTGCTTGTTCAAATTCAATAGATGCTTCATCTAGATTGCCTAAATTCAAATGACTTTTTGCAATCATTAATGAAAGAAAACCTAAGGCCTCAGTGTTACTATGATATTCGTCTCTTTGATCTTTGAAGAAGGTTATAAGATTACTTATCTCCTGTTTATATAAAAACATAAGATTGATGTAGGTATTTAAATTATTTGGTGCAGAATCAAAATACTGTTTCCTGATCTGATGCTCTTTTGGATATCCCGTTTTCCTGCTTGTAATTAAAAAATTTAATAATCTTTCTGTATTTCCTGGTACCAGGTTATTAGCCATTTCAAAATACTCCAATGCTTTTTGATTGTCCTCTTTTTCCACGTAAATTAAAGCAATATAATTATTGCCTCTTGCTTTTAAATCATCAGTTCTACTTTTATTAATTGCTAGTTTTGAATAGGAAATGGCATTGTCTAATTTGCCTTCGTCAGCAGATATTATAGCTAAATTAAGATAGTTTAATCCATATTCAGGATTAAGGTCTATAGATTTTTTGTAATACTCTTTTGCTTTCTTATAATTCTTTTTATTGTGATTGGATATGGCTATGGCATAAAAGCTTTTATAATCGTAAATATTGTTTTCGTAGCAATCCATGAAGAGATTTTCATAATTATCCATGAATTCCTGATCTATAACAGGGCATTGAGCACATCCTTTATCTGTCTGCATACTTAGATAAAAATTAGCCACCGCAAACTTCAGCTTATAGTTATCCGGATAAGCCCTCATTAATTCCGGGCCTCTCTGCTTTACATTTAGTATTTGCATATCTCTTTCACACCACTCTTTAGCCCTTAATTCATCAATATCTTCATCAGGACTAAGATTTTTTAATGCAAATAAATAATGACCGGTAGAAAATAAATATCCATCAATACAAGCTTCGATTTTTCTTCTGAAGGCTTCAGGGTCTTCGTTTTCAGGGTCTATTTCTTCTAATAACAGAAAAGCATCATGATACTGGCGATCTGCTAATAACTGATCAACCTTTTCAAACTGATCGGGATTGATACTGACCAGAATAAGTGAGAGTAAAATTATTTTCATTGATGTTTTTAGGTTTTGATTGATTAATCAAAATTATACAATTCAAACTTTTCTGGCGTTTTGAGGTGGTTTTTTTATAAATATAATTAGCTTTTTAGCTTTTAATAGGTCGTATGTTGCTAGATACCAATAACTTAATTATTTATAGATTTTGTCTATTGTTTGATAGATTTTATCAATTTGAATTATGATTATTAAAGCTGTATAATTGCAATGGAATCACAATAAATTAATTGCCAAATGAAAAAGATAACAGCATTTTTACTGCTGATAGTTCTCGTGATTTTTCTTCCAGCCTGCCAGCAAAGCAGTGCTAATGAGGACAGTACATCAGCTGACGGAAGTTCCGGTGCAACTATGAAAAGCCGGTCTAATAAAGTTTCTACCAGCAATGCCGAATGGTGGCCTAACAGGTTAAATCTGGCAGTCCTTCGCCAGCATTCATCCTTATCTGATCCGATGAATGAGGATTTTAATTACCTGGAAGAGTTTAACTCGATAAATTATGATTCACTTAAAAGCGACATCCGAAAGGCACTAACAGACTCAAAAGACTGGTGGCCTGCAGATTATGGTCATTATGGTGGGTTGTTCATTCGTATGGCATGGCATAGTGCCGGAACATATCGTACCGCTGATGGTCGTGGAGGATCGCGATCTGGTATGCAAAGATTTGCGCCTCAGAACAGCTGGCCTGATAACGCCAACCTGGATAAGGCTAGAAGACTTATGTGGCCTGTTAAGCAAAAGTACGGTAAGAAAATATCCTGGGCTGACCTGATGGTATTAACCGGAAATGTAGCTCTTGAAGATATGGGATTCCAGACTTTTGGTTTTGGTGGCGGAAGAGAAGATGTATGGGAGCCTAATAAGGATGTGTATTGGGGTTCTGAAAAAGAATGGTTAAGCAATGATGAACGCTACTCAGAAGATGGTGAACTTAAAAAGCCTCTTGCAGCAGTACAAATGGGATTAATCTATGTTAATCCAGAAGGTCCGAATGGAAATCCTGATCCGCTTTTAGCTGCAGATGATATCCGTACTTCTTTTGGAAGAATGGGAATGAATGATGAAGAGACAGTAGCCCTGATTGCCGGTGGCCACACTCTTGGTAAGGCTCATGGAGCTGGTGATGCATCAAATGTAGGTCCTGAACCAGAAGCTGCTCCCATTGAAGAGCAGGGTTTTGGCTGGAAAAGCGAGTATAAATCCGGAAAAGGTGCAGATGCGATTACCTCAGGACTTGAAGGTGCATGGACATCTTCTCCGACAAAATGGAGTCACTTGTACTTTTTTAATCTGTTTGAGCACGAATGGGAGTTGACAAAAAGTCCTGCAGGAGCTCACCAATGGGAACCAAAAGAAACTAAAATGAAAGTGCCTGATGCGTTTGATGAAAACAAAACGCACAAGCCGATCATGTTCACCACCGATCTTGCTCTGATAGAAGATCCTGAGTTCAGAAAAATCTCTAAAAAGTTTTATGAGAATCCTCAATTATTCAATGAGGCATTTGCTCGTGCGTGGTTTAAGTTGACACACAGAGATATGGGTCCAAAGACTACTTATCTTGGGCCTGAAGTTCCTGAGGAAGACCTAATCTGGCAGGATCCGATTCCTGAGGTCGACCATCTGTTAGTTGATGAGAATGATATCCGAAATTTGAAAGGTCAATTATTAAATTCAGGATTAACGATCAGTGAGATGGTAGAAACTGCCTGGGCTTCTGCATCTACTTATCGTGGGTCAGACAGAAGGGGAGGAGCAAACGGTGCCCGTATCAGACTTGCTCCACAGAAAGACTGGGAAGTAAATAACCCGGAACAGTTGGCTAAAGTGCTTGCTGCTTATGAGAAAATTCAGAAAGAATTTAACAAGAGTAATGGCGCTAAGAAAATATCAATGGCTGACCTGATTGTTCTTGGTGGTGCAGCAGCAGTTGAACAAGCAGCAGCTAATGCAGGATTTACCGTAGAAGTACCTTTCGAGCCTGGCCGTATGGACGCTACTCAGGAACAGACTGATGTTGAATCATTCGCACTACTTGAGCCAATGGCAGATGGATTCAGAAACTATCTGAAAACAAAATATATGATCTCTACCGAGGAATTGTTAGTTGATAAGGCCCAGCTATTAACATTAACGGCTCCTGAAATGACTGTATTAGTAGGAGGGATGAGGTCATTGAATACTAACTACGATGATTCTAAGAATGGGATATTTGCTAAAACTAACGATCAGTTAACTAATGACTTCTTTGTTGCTTTGATGGATATGAGTACAGAATGGAAGCCGGCAGATGACAGCAAAGAGCTCTTTAACGGATATGACAGAGAAACCGGAGATCTAATATACACCGCTACTCGTGCAGATTTGATCTTTGGTTCAAATTCAGAGTTAAGAGCTATTTCAGAAGTATATGCCAGTGCTGATGCCAGGGAAAAATTTGTCAGGGACTTTGTCGCAGCATGGGACAAAGTAATGAAGCTCGACAGGTTTGACATTCGCTATCCGGAAAGAGAAAATCGTGCTCAATAAAATGGAAAGCCCCGAGGAGATTCGGGGCTTTTATTTTTATGATAAATTTAATGGCGATACAATTGCCAATTTCAATCATCCTACTTGCAAACGAGGACGATTGGTTGACACTCAAAAGTTTTATTTAATTAAGCTGAATAATTATTCCTACGATGCCAATCACCAGGCATAATGGGGAAAATAGTTTAGTATCTAATTTTCCAAATTCCGTTGTCCTGACTTTCTTAAAGAAACCGACATACCTAAAGTCTCCTATAGCTCGTAAAAGAAAAATAGCCGGAATTATCCATCCTCCATATTTCATAACCCACTGAGGAATCTGATGGTCGATCATTCCTGATTTGAATATATAAAACAAGGAAAAAAATATAAGACCTAAGCCCACAATGGCACTGTCTGCTTTCTTTGGATTTAATACTCTTTCTCCGTTTTCTTTGGTTGGTAGTGATTGGGCAAACCCAAATTCACCTCCGATTACCCAGTTAAGATGAATAAGGCCTAGTATCAGAAAGATGAAGCTTAATGTTAGTGGTAGAGTCATGGCATTTGAAGGTTGGGGAGTTAAACTGTGCTTAATTTATTCAAATATATATTCACTTGGCCACCAAAACCTGCTTTTAACTATTTAATTCACACTTTATTATAATTATTGATTACTGCTTTTGCCATTTAACTCTTCGACACCAACGACTAATCCATTTGCAATGAAATTATTGCCGGAACTTAATTTTGAAATGGTATAAGTTTCCTGATCTCCCTGCTCAAATTTTAAACCAACTAGTCTTTCAATGCCATCGGAGGTTATAAATAAGTCCCCGGGAACGATGGTTTTAATATTCTCAAATCCTTTATATTGACTTGATTGCTCAGGTAAAAAAGAGGCCCATCCTTTATTTTGAATCATAAAGGGGTGATCTAATGTAGCAGTTATTTTTAATCCACTCTCAAATTGATAGGTTATCAATCTATGATGAATAACCTTTTCCAGTTTCTCAATGCGTGCTGAAGTGATCTCCATAGTTTCGAGATTCATTTGAGCTACTTTATCACCAATTTCCAGTTTCTCAATGTTTTTGATGGAATTATCTGCCATTTGGATTTTGGTTCCTTTAGCAAAACAATGAACATCAATGCCATCGAAGAATATTTCTGATATAACTACATCGTCATATTTACTGCCTTTATAGACTTCGATGATTTCAAATTTTAGCTCCCAAACCGGTGAGTTTTCAGGTGCTTCCCAGCCTTTACCTATCGGGTCAAATTTGAAAGATTGAATGCCTCTGATATCTTTCAGATTTAAAATAGCAAATGGCTTATTATCAAGATAAACTTTTAGTTTTTTAACCCTGGAATTATTAATCCATGCTGTATGACTTTTGACATATCCATTTACTACCTTGATCTCAGTAATTCGTGGTGCTCTTGCACCAAAAGTATAGGTTAAATATTCACCAATACCATTTCCGGGTGCACCTTCCACCCAGGCATGTTTAAAGTTCAGGTCATGCGCATTGATAGGTTGATAACTATTTTTACCCTGGGGTTTTAAATAACTTGATGCGGTCACACTTTTAGGTCCACCGCCACAATACCAGCTACATGCCATACCTTCGATATCCCAGTAGCTTTCCCTGGTTTCATCTACTTTGGCTAAAGCATCTTTTTCTTCCTGGCTTAAATCATCATAATCAACACCATCAGACATTTTGTCCCATATTTTCAAACAAGCCTGGTAGTTCTCATTAAAGGCTTTCTCACCTTCCAGGCTAAAGTTCATTTCTTGAACCGAAGATGGATCTACCTCTTTTATTTGCAAAAAGGCGATTTGAGTGATGAAGTATAACCCGATTAAAATTTTTAATTTCATTTGCGGTAGAGGTTAGAATAAACTCTTAATTGTTAATACACATTTAAGATCTTTTGTAACCATTAGATCTTTTGTAATCATTGATTTTCAGCCTATTCAGCTAAATCATTAATTCTTTGTTCTTCTTCTGTCCATTCAAGAATGCGAATAGGATATTGCCTTTTGATTAGCTCAAATTCATTGCTCATATTCCACGATTCATAAGTCCGGCCATTTTGTACCAATGATCTTTCATTTCTTAATCGGTCAACCTGGGAATGTAAAATATCCAGAGTATTAATGTATCGTCTATAAGAAATGTTATTGTCTGAATTAAATATTATCACATAGCCTGGTGAATACTTTTTAATAAATTTATATACTATTTCTTCAAGTTTCTTTTTATCTGTTTTTTTACCATTAAGTGTTATCGAATCCTTCGATACAGCGATTTCTATTCGATTAAACTGCTTAATCAAATTATTTCTATACTTATAAGAATCATTTATTCTGATGCGCTTACCGCTTAAATCTATCTGCTCAGCAGAGTCAAGAAAGGCCTCAATTTCAGGAAAATATCTGGGTAATACTTTCCGAATTCCAAAGTATCTGAAGTCGGGATAGTCCGGTGGATATTTTGAGTTTTCAGCAGCTGTTGATAATTGGATATCATATATGCCTGCTTTTCTAATTTCCTTAATTATACTTTTGACAAATCCTACAGGAATACGTGTATCAATGCGTAGATTTATTATTGGTTGATCAGGTGGTGTAAATCCGAGGTCTGCAATTTCATTTTTGATTTGATTAATATAGATTTTGTTGTTTATATCTTTAAAGAAGATAGCAGGATCAGAAGCAACAGCAGTGTCCTTCACAACATACATGTCAATTACACTCCATTTTCTTGTGATTCTGCGCTGACTTTGGCTTTTGGGTACTTGCAGGTTGTATACATGTGGGATTGATTGGCTTAGTATTTTATCGTTATTTTTTTTATAATCAAGAAAATTCTTTGTGCCATAGGTAAAACTGGTAATTAAAAAAATCATCGATATGCTGATAAACCACCAACCTTTGTTTTTGCTGATCACGCGGCTAAAATTTGGCCATGATGAGTAAAAAAGAACAATAGGAAGGAGGACAAGTAAAGTGGGGAATTCCTCTAACAGGTTTAAATTATATTGAAAAGCTATAGTGAGATACCAGACTCCAAGCAGGCTTCCCATTTTACCTATCCAAAACAAATATGACCAGGTATTAAATCCTTCAATATTTAATGTTCTTTTGATCTGGAACCTGGCTTTTCTATTGAATTTATATAATGAGGTTTGTAGAATAAATTTTAATGCAAATGAATAACCCAATGCTGAGGCTATCGATGCATAAAATACATTATAGATGTAATTTTCAGTAGGAGAGAGTATAATTAAGGTTTTGTCTCCAAAATAGCCGGTAAACAATCTTAACGCTTCCCTGAATAACTGGAATAAGGCATAGAAAATGTAAGCCGATAATAACCAAATAATGAGTCCGGTAAGTAAACTTGTGAGATTAAATTTTAGGGGCTTTCTAAAAAAATGTTTTTTAATTGATGTCATTTGCCAGTTGAAAAAATACTTTTATAAAATTCAATTAGCATAGTTAATTCATCTAAAACTAGTCTTTTTCAGGATTAAGGCAAAATCCTTTAAAAAGTTGTTATTGAATTTGTTGAGTGAATTCCGATCTCTTTAAAAATTGCTGTTACTTCAATTTTTCAAGTCATGTAAACAGGGATAGAGCTATCTTTAAACAAGGGTAATATAAAAAACTAGGTATAAATAAAACGATGTTCAGAAACAATCTGCTCTAGATAAAAAAAGTTATATTTTATTTTGACGTATATATTAAATCTCTAATTAATAAAATAGTCCCTGATTAAATATAATGCTTCTCAAATATTTTAGGTGATGAACTATTCAGATTGATTCTGTCTTTTGGTCAATAATCTCGTTTCAGCTTTATATTTTTTCCATTCCTCAATCAATTTCTGGAATTTTTCTGGTTCTTTTTCTTTAAGGTCATGTATTTCAGCCAGGTCATTTTTTATATTATACAATTTAAAAGAATCAATGTTGAATGGCCTGGAGATATTGGTGATCTTCCAGTCTCCTTTTCGGACCATTGACCGAAGTGAATGTTCTAAAGCAAATACATAATCTTCTGAATGGGTCTCATTGTTTTTACCACTGAGAAAAGGAAGTAATGATTCACCTTTTAATGGGTAGATCTTATTCCCATTATAGGTGTCAGGATACGTGGAACCTGATATTTCATAAAATGTAGGAGCAAGATCAACCAGGGTTGTAAAGTTATTGTGAATTTCATTTTTACGGTTTACACCCGGACCTGTTATGATAATAGGTGCTATCATACCTCCCTCGGTGGTATAACCTTTGAAATATTTATATGGAGCTGAGCCAGCTTCGGCCCACTGAGGTCCATAAGATATAAAGGAATTGGGTTTGCCCATATTTTCATAATCATTAACGAAGTGTTTCTTAAGAAAAGGACCAAAATAGTCATTATAATAAAAGTCTTCTGCTGCCGCTCCATTATCAGACATAAAGACGATCATCGTATTTTCATATTCTCCGATGCTTTTTAGATAATTGATCAGTCTTCCAATATTATAATCCAGGTTATCCACCATTCCGGCATAGAGCTCCATTTTTCTTGCTTCGATCTTTTGTTGTTTTTCAGTTAAAGAATCCCAGGGAGAGATATCAGGGTGAAGGGGTGGAAGCTGTGTGTTTTTTGGTATAATACCTGCTTTTTTCAAGGTTTTCAATCTTTTCTTTCTCAGTTCTTCATATCCTTTATCATATTTCCCTTTATATTTTTTCCAGAATTTTTCATCCACCTGGAGTGGCCAATGAGGAGAAGTGTATGCAGCGAAAGCAAAGAACGCTTTGTCATCATTTTTATTTAATTCGATGTATTCTATAATTTTATCTGTGTAAAAATCTGTAGAATAATCTCCGTCTCTCCATTTGGCTGGTTTTCCATCTTCAGTATAAAGAGAAGTTGGAGTGTTCTTAAATATACCCTGGTCATTGTAGTGATTCCCTGCACCTCTAAGTAGTACATAAGAATGGTCAAAACCTTTTTTATGAGGATTATCTTCAGGCCTCATTCCCAGATGCCATTTGCCTGCCATATAAGTATGATAACCAGCCTGCTTAAGTACTTGAGGGATCGTTGCAATTCTATTCGTAAGATGACCCTCATACCCAAAGAACTCCGAATTAATACTCTGACGTCCCATTCCGGCAATGTGATTGTCATTTCCGGAGAGAAGCATTGCCCTGGTGGGAGCACACATTGGGGCAGTATGAAAATTGCTGAATATTATACCTTTGCCGGCAAGTTGATCAATGTTCGGAGTTTCTATATCACTACCAAAGCATCCAAGGTCAGAATAACCCAGGTCATCTGCAACTATTAGCAGAATGTTAGGCTTTTTATTTTTATGAATAGGCTGCTGATTAATCTTTGAAAAGGAGGCTATTCCAGCAAGTAATAATATTAATAATACAGCGTAAGAATGTCTAGTCAACATGGAACATGTCTTTAAGTTGTAAATAATTGGGAGCCAACTAGTTTGATGAATTTAAAATACGCAAAGAAAATTATAAAGCAAAATAGAAATAACCTGTAACGATGTTTCTTTTGATATTATTAGCAGACCATTTTATTGATAGAATAGCAAAAAAAATATAAGTATAAAATTGTAGTAAAACATGAATAAATTTAACTAAATTAAGTTAGAGCCAAATTAATCTATTTTAAAACCAAATTAATAACACCATGAAGAGAATAATCATGATAGCTGCAGTTTGTATACTATTTCATACTGAAGCTCTACCACAAGAATCACCCGCAGCGTTGACAGAGACAATTTACTTGCAACCAAAACCCGGGATGGCAAAGCAAATGGAAGAAGGGGTTGCTAAACATAATCAAAAGTATCATGCCAGAGGTCAGGATAATGAGGCCGTATTAAGAAGAGTGGAATACGGCAATAAAGCCGGCTGGTATGTTTGGGTAATGAATGGCACCTATGCATCACTTGACAACAGGCCTGATGATGATGACCATAGCGAAGACTGGGAGGATAATGTAGGTAAGTATGTTGAAAAGTACGGAGAAACAGATCTATGGTCTTTTAATAAAAATTTATCCTTCGGTATGGATAAATTTCAGACTCAGAAGAGATATGAAGCCTGGGCAATAGAACTCAAACCATGGCAAGGGTACAGGTTTAATGCTATATTAGAAAAACTACATGCAGCATTTGAGAAAATGGGAAATAGAACCATGCTTGTTTTTAATAGCGAGGTTAATCGAAAAGGTGGGCCTGATCGCGGAATAGTCTGGGGATATAATAATTATGCTGATCTTGAAAGTGATAGTAAATTGGTAGAGACGTATAATAGTATTCATGGTGAAAATTCATGGCAAAATTTTCTTGAAGAGTGGAAAGACGTTGTAGTTGAAGTTGACCAGGAACATCGATTTAAAATTGAGTAAGGTTTATTTAATATTAATTTAGGAGTCCCGAAAATCTCGGGACTTTTTTTATTTACATGAAGTATATGCACGATACCGTAAAAATTTGAGTAGAAATGTTTTTTATAAATTTCTGGTAAATAAAATACGGGAAATTTTATTTTACCTGTTAAGATACAAGCAAGCTGTTCCTATCTTTTTTAGTGATTGCATAAAAATGATTACAACTTTATAGTAGTTTCTGATATTGTGTGTATTTAATCAAATTTTAAATAAAAATTAGTATTGCCCAATTAATCGGCTATACCTGATAATGGTCAGCTTATTTGTTAATTCCATATACTATTTTTAGGTTCTATATAAGAAATTTAAACAAACTGCTATAATCGTGAAAATAAAATTATCTATTTGCCTGATGTTATTTGCTTTAATAGTATCAGCACAGGAAAATACAACAGAAAAAAATAAAGAAGAGTCTAAATTTCAATTCAGGGCGGTTTCTGAAGTAGGATTTATATCTGTCCTTTCTCATAAAATTCAGTTAGGAGAGTCCGGAACTTATTTCGATTATGTTGATAACGGAGGTCAGGATGTTCTTTTTCCTACAGTCAGGTTTTCCCTTGAGATGGATTGGAATGATAGAAACACCATCATTCTTTTATACCAACCGTTGAAAATTGAAACACAGGCTGTACTGAAAGAAGATCTGGTAGCAAATGGAACTACTTTTCCGGCGCTAACGAGTATTAAAAGTCTGTATAATTTTCCTTTTTATAGAATTAGTTACCTAAGAGTATTAACGAAGAATAACGACAAATTTAATTTTGCATTAGGAGGGTCATTACAAATTAGAAATGCTACAATATCGTTTGAATCCACAGATGGTACGAGGTACACAGACAATAGGGGAGTAGGACCTGTGCCAGCACTTAAAATTCGTAGCAGGTTAAATTTAAATGAACGTTTTTATACCGAACTGGAAGCAGATGGTATGTATGCACCAATTAGTGTTTTAAATGGAAGTGATAATGAAACAGTAGGAGCTATCCTGGACGCTAGCTTAAGAATGGGAGCTTATGTAAACAAATCCACTAACTTGTTTTTTAATTTAAGGTATTTAGGAGGAGGTGCTGAAGGTTCGGATAATGAAGAAAAATGGCCCGGTGATGGATATGTCAAAAATTGGTTGCACTTTTTTAATGTTTCAGCAGGTTTTGTACTGCATCTCTAGATGAAATTCAGGTAAAGTTTTAGCTTGAGAATAGACCCTTTCTAAAGTCTCTAAAATAGTAAATTTCCTCCTTAATTTAAAGGAGGAAATTTACTCTAGTATTGTTAAAGTTATTTAGTCGTAATTAAGATTATACCATCGTATTCCTCATCGGTATATTCTTTAATTATTTCTTTTGTTTTAATTACTTTGATTGATTCAATTTGGTCAGGATCAAGTTCTTTAGGTTCGTAACCTTTTGGTTTTTTTTCTCCATCTACTATGAATAATACTTTTTGAGGATCTTGTTGTTTATCAGTGTCTTTTGTATAAATTGATACCTTTTTCTCTCCATTCTCTTTACTTACATCAACCGATAAAATTTTTGATTTGTCAATGTTACCGATAGTTGGAACTTTTTTACCATCAACATAAAATACTGCATTTTCCATTAGCTCAGATTCAAGTTGTAACGGAGAGTTTACCTGATCTTCCTTTGCACAGGCAACGCCAACAACTAACAATAAGGTAATAGGAATCAATATAAGAGCTTTTAAGCTATTTGAATTTTTGATTTTTACATTTTTATTCATCATGATCATTCTTTTTTTGATTAGTGATTGATTAAAATTAGAAGACACGTTAATGAGTTTTTCTTCTGAGATTTGATTTATAAGAGAGATTTGATATTGCAGTTTATCTACACCTGTTTTAATAACTCCTTGATCAGCCTCGTATTCATGAATTAGCTCAAGTTCACTTTTATAAAACCAGATCACAGGGTTAAACCAAAAAACAGCTGTGGTAACCCGACATAGTAAAACATCAATTGAATGAAAATTTATAGCATGTGTTTCTTCATGTATCAGAATACTATGTTTCTCTTCCGGTTTTAGCCCCTTACAGGGAATAAATACCCACTTAAAAAAGGAGAATGGAGTGTTGATTTTTTCCGTATGGATTAATGTATAGCCCTTGTTCTCCTCTTTTTTAGATGTTAGATACAAGTAAAGAATTCTTCCTAAACTGATCAGTGATTTTGATAGAAGAATTACCAGTATTGTGATATAAATCCAGAATAAAATATCAATTATATTGATTTCTGCATACTCCTCAGTGCTATCCAATGAGCCGGTTGTGGCATCAATTGAATTCAAGAAACTTAAGTTTTGTGCAAAATTATTTACAGGATTTATCGAGTCAATTGTCCAGGGTTGTAGTGGAATTAATGCGGAAATTATCAGCCCAATAAGTAGATACATCCTGTGAATCTTTAATGGAGTTTTTTCATTAAAGACCAGTTTATATATCAGGAAAAATATTCCGAGGCTTACAGAAGAAATAAGAATATAAAATATAAATGACATGTTATTTCTTTTGAGTTTTAATTTCCTTTTCAATCATTTCTTTAAGTGATTCCAGTTCGTGGATATTTATATCTTTATCTTTCACAAAATGAGAAACCATTTGCTTTATTGATCCATTAAAGAAGCTACCAATAGTCGACTTCATTAACTTTTTTGCATAAGTGTCCTGAGAAATCAGAGGGAAATAAACATTCGTTTTTCCATAGGTTTTATGGTCGACATATCCCTTTTTTTCTAACACTTTAACAACTGTGGCAACAGTGTTGTATGCTGGTTTAGGTTCGGGTATCTGGTCCAATATATCACTCACAGCTCCATCATCGATTTTCCATAGCGCTTTGAGTATATCTTCCTGTGCTTTTGTTAACTCCTGCATTGTTTATTTCTTTAAACTTATGCTAATCTACTATAAAGTTTTTATATATACTATATTTATAGTAGATAATTCACTTATTAGTTTTTTAAAAGTTAGTTAACATATGAATAGAGTTAATAAAGATGTTAGTGAATAGATTAAGAGTGTTAGATCATGTACATTTTGTTATTATATAATTGGTTGCTTGAAAGCTGTTCCACACTTTTAGAAACGTATCCATTATGAATACTAATAATCGATACCGTTATTGATGAGCTGTAATTTATTAATTCAAAGTAACAGTTGGAATGCTTATATTTTAACTTTAAATTATAATAAAACCTTATCACACGTTATGAAATATTATATAAGCCTATTCACCATGGCAGCTTTTGTCATGTTTATCGTATCCTGCCAATCAAATGAAAATCAATCAGAAGACGATCAATCCGAAACAGAGGAAGATTCAGTGCAGGTTCATACCGGGGGAATGATCCTTGGTGGCGAATATGGAGGTAAAGAATTTGCGATAGCTCAGGGAAATGAAATCGATAAAATGATGGATGTAATCAAGAGCTACAATGAAATGGATGTGGAGAAAATCTGGAAAAATTCTGCAGATAGTGTTTCTGTATTATCGTTTGACGGAACTAAAACCAAGCTGACGAAAGAAGAAATGACGGGATATTTTTCATCCCTTGACTCTGTAAACTGGGTAATTGATGCTATGGTACCACTAGAGATAGTTGGTGAAGATGTCGTGAAGATCATTGTTTTAACCCGTGAAAAAGCATATATGAAAAACGGTGAAGCGATGAAAATGAGGCTTGTTGAAGAATTTACTTTCGAAGATGGAGTAATGGCAGGAGTCAGGCAATGGACCGCTGACCTTAATGAAGAAATTGAAGCTATCCCATCATATGGAAATCCAGACGGTGCGATGATATTTACCGGTGATCATAAAGGTAAAGAAATGATGATTGCTAAAGGAAACGAGATGGATCAGATGATGAAAATAATTGATGATTTTAACGATATGGATGCCGCTGCCATCTGGGAGAATTCTGCTGATACTGTAACAATGTATGCAGCAGATGGGAATGTCAGGAAGCTCACGGAAGATTCTATGAAGGGTTTTTTTGATAGTGCAGATTCAGTCGATTGGGCAGTTAGTGAGATTATACCGCTTGAGGTAGAAGATACAAGCATTAAAAAAGTTATTATTGATTCATACGAAACAATCAATTCAAAAGAGGGCGATGATTCTTATATAAGGCTTTTTGAAGTATTTACTTTTAAGGATGGAAAGTTGGTTACTATAAGCCAATGGACTGCAGAAGTTGAAAAAGAAATGTAATAATATAATACTATGAATTTTTAGGCTGATGAACATTAGATCATCAGCTTTTTTTTGAATTGAAATTAGTATCACTGGTTACCAGTGATTTTTTATATTTAAATAAAGTTTAGAATTTTCTGCTATCAATTTCACCACTCAATCAATGGTGATCGATAATAATTAATATCCATTCTCTTTAGAAAATCAGCTTGACCCGCTAGTCTTGATCTGTAATCTTTCCAATCTCTGTTTCCACTTGTGGTCCATCCCAGTTCCGCATAGCCTATTAAACGTGGAAAAGCGAGAAGTTCTAAATCACTGGTAGTATCAAAAGTTTCTGACCATAATGGTGCGTCAATTCCGAGAATATACTTATCAGGGATATAATCTTCCGGATTCCAGATGTATGCAGTATCTAATGGAATTAGTCCTGCCCAGTCATAACCGATTTTTGTTAATGAATCATATTTCATATCCAGATATGCCTTGTTAGCAGGAGATAAGATTACTTTCATATTTTTTTCTACTGCTAACTTAGCATTTTCCCGGTTATTCCAAAATTGAACAATCGTTGTAGAATCCAGATCTGATTTTGCTACCTCATCCCAGCCAATCA
The DNA here is from genome assembly GCF_005166025.1 of Mangrovivirga cuniculi. Taxonomy (NCBI): domain Bacteria; kingdom Pseudomonadati; phylum Bacteroidota; class Cytophagia; order Cytophagales; family Mangrovivirgaceae; genus Mangrovivirga; species Mangrovivirga cuniculi. The sequence continues at coordinate 3,061,455 of NZ_CP028923.1, read as the reverse complement.
TTCTCTTGTTGCATTTCTGGACAATACTTTCTACCCTTTTTATAAAATAGAGGTAATCCTCTTTTTTTGTCACATGACTTTCATCACCACCAATATGAAAGTAGGGCCCGGGTGTCATGGAGGAAATTTCTCTTATTACATCATCAATAAATAAATAAACCGTATCGCTTCTGGTGTCGAATGTACTGAAACCTACCTTGGTGCCAGTATAAAGTTTAGGAGTCTGACCATTACCGTTTAAAATAGGATAAGAAGCAGATGCAGCGTTCGTGTGTCCGGGCATATCTATTTCAGGGACGATTGTAATATGATGAGCTTTAGCATGAGCAACAATATCCTTGTAATCTTCCTGAGTATAAAAGCCACCTGGTCCACCACCAACTTCGGTACTTCCTCCGATTTCGGTTAATTTAGGCCAGGATTTTATTTCAATACGCCAGCCCTGATCATCAGATAAATGCAAATGCAAGATGTTTATCTTGTAATAGGCAAGAACCTCGATATACTTTTTGACATAATCAACATCGAAGAAGTGCCTTGAAACATCGAGCATCGTACTCCTGTATTCGTATTGAGGTTCATCTATTATTTTCCCTCCGGGGATGATCCATATGTTGTGGCTTGAAAGACTATCATTAGGCATTTCAGGAATAAGTTGTCTAATGGTTTGAATACCCCGAAAAATTCCGGTAGCAGTATTTGCACTCAGATTTATTGTGTCCTTTTTTATTTCCAGCTCATATGCTTCATCATTTTCAGATTTAATATCAGATTTATATATTCTAATAATTGACTTCGTATTATTTAGAGGTATCGATGAAACAGTTAATCCTGTTTTTAATTTTATTTTACCAACCAAATATTGTCCGGTTTCCAATATATCAGGAGAGAGATCATCAATTATTAATGCTGTATATTTATCAAGTGCAAAACCTTGATCTGAACGAATTATTTTTAATGGCTTTGGAATAACTGAGGCATTGGTAATATCAGTTTCAGGTAATGTTATTTTTGTTTCTGATGAGCAGGAAACAAATAAAACAAAACCAATTATATTAATTAACCAAAAAATTTTCAGAGTTACATAAATGGATTTCATTCTTTGATTTCCTGAAGGATATTAATTGTAGTTTTATTTTGAGTATCAGAATTAGCCCCAATATATAAATCAATTTCTCCCGGTTCAAGAGATAATTTCCCTTCATTGTCATAATACTGGAAGTCCCGGTAATTTAAGTTGAATTCAACTCTTTGACCTTCACCAGGATTGAGTTGGATCTTTTTAAACCTTTTAAGTTCCCTGACCGGACGTGTGATTCTACCAAACTTATCATGAGCATATAGCTGAACTACTTCGGAAGTATTTCGATTTCCGGTATTGGTAATGTCAATTGAAATAGTAAATCCTTCATCTTTTGAAATTTCACTATCACTAATAGATATTGCTCCGTACTCAATATCTCCATATGTTAATCCAAAACCGAAAGGGAAGAGCGGATCAAATCCCAGGTCAAGGTAGTGAGATTCATTTCCCAGACTGCTTTGCCAAGCACCAATGGGGATCTCTTCCATGCTTACAAATTTGTCCGGATTAGCCGGCCTGCCGGTACTTTTATGATTATAAAAATAGGGTAGCTGTCCTGCTGCTTTTGGCCAGCTCACTGGTAGCCTGCCTGTAGGTTCAGATGTTCCGTATAGTATTTCCTTTAAAGCCGCCCCACCCATAGTTCCGGGATGCCACATCATTAATACCGCATCCAGATCGTCAATATAATCGGTAATGTTTATTGGCCTTCCGGCCATTAATACCAGGATAACCGGCTTATTCAATTCAGCTAATTTTAAAATTAATTCTTCTTGTACACCAGGTAGTTTAATATTTGCCCTTGAATGTGCCTCTCCGGACAAAATCGCTTCCTCACCACCGACAAATACGATTACATCAGATTTCTTAGCTGCTGCGATTACCTTATCAAAATTCTCTCTGCTTTTATCCCGACTATAACTCAGGCCTTCTATAAAAATTGCATCTTCTATTGCTTCTTTTGGAGTAATAGAAGGGTCGCCTTCTCCGTCAAAGGTCCAGGTACCCAATTGCTCACGGCCCTGATCTGCCAGCGGGCCTGTCAAAAGTATTTTTGCATCAGAATTCAACGGTAAAATTCCCTCATTCCTTAAAAGTACAGACCCTTCAATTGCTGCATTTTTTGCTTTTATCATATTTTCTTCAGCATAAAAAGATCCCGGGTGATCATTTGGAATATAGGGGTTTTCAAAAAGGCCCATTCTAAACTTAATTCGCAGAATATTGCTGACATAAAAATCTAATCGTTCCTCAGGAATAACTCCTTCTTCAATTAAATCTTTTAAGAATATTTCATAGCCCTTTGAAGTCATTTCCATATCTAAGCCTGCTTTTGCGGCAAGTTCTGCGGCCTGTTTGCTGTCCATTGCAAAACCATGCGCAATCATTTCAGTGACAGAATTCCAGTCTGATACTACGAATCCGTCAAAACCGAGTTCAGTACGAAGGATATCAGTTAATAATTTTCTGTTACCTGTTGCCGGTAAACCATTCACTTCATTAAAAGAAGACATGAAGGTTGCCACATTATTTTCAACTGCTTCTTTAAATGGAGGCAGATATAAGTTATAAAGTTGTTCGGTGCTTATGATGGCAGTATTATAATCCCGGCCTCCAATTGCAGCACCATATCCGATAAAATGCTTGGCACAAGCCGCTATTCGGGTCGGATCTGAAAGATCTTCGCCCTGGAACCCCCTGATATATGCTTTGGCTAAAACACTGGCCAGGTAAGGGTCTTCTCCGGGGATTCCGCAATCCTTCCCCAGCGACTATCCTGACAAATATCCAACATGGGAGCAAATGTCCATCTGATTCCAACGGAGCTCGCTTCAAGGGCAGCAATCCTGCTGCCTTCTTCGACCAGTTCGGGATTAAATGATGCAGCCTGTCCCAGGGGGATCGGGAAAATTGTCTTGAAGCCATGAATTACATCTCGCGCAAAGAGCAATGGAATACCATGTTTACTTTCATTGACAGCTATTTCCTGGAGTTTTCGAATATTTGTAGTATCCATTACATTTAAAAAGGCACCGATTTCTCCTTTTCTCACACTGGATAGTAATTCTTCAGGTAGTGCTCCTTTCTCACTACTGCTAGTGCCTCTTAGAGCTAGTTGACCAATTTTTTCATCGATTGACATTTTGTTTAAAATACTATCAATCTTTACATCGATTTTATTTTGGTTTGAAGTGTCATTATTGTCTGTGGGACTGGTACAATTAGAATATAGAAATAAACTAACTATGAGTGCGATTATAATTTCTGGTTTAAGATCGGGGGTTTTCATTAAGGATTAAATTTTATTATCTCTTCCGAAATATATATATGTAGCCCCGAAAGGATATGGGGCAATATATCCAAAAGGCATGGTGTATATTTCAATCTTGATATAATCTAAGATACCAAAACATTCTAATGGTATATCTCAATATTATTATTGCTGATTAAATGGCTTAGCTAATGATGATTGTACATTCAGTTTTCTTCAAAGAGCAACCAGCTTTCAGGATCTAAAAGGATTTTATCCGGTTTTTTATCTGTAGATATATCAAGTTTTTCTGATTTTGAATCGATCTGTAGGGTTTCTGTTTTCATTGTTTCCCCATAGAATACGCCAATTTCCAGTGGGAAATTAAATGTGTGATGGTCTTGTATTTGCTCAATCGAGATTTTTATTTTTTCGTTTTTATATTTCCAGTTCCATTTAACAACAGGGTGACCTTCGATAAAAAGCCATTGATTAAAGAAGGACTCGAGATTTTCTCCTGAAACATTTTCCATTACCGTTCTGAAATCCTCAGTCAAAACATTAGAATTAGCGTACGTCTTATAATATTGCCTTATCCCATTCCAAAAGACCTCATCACCTAATTTATGTCTTAACATATTTAATACCCAACCAGCTTTTTCGTATGTGTTCTTACTCAAGACCTTCATCGGATCTTTTATGGAGAGGTCTATAATGGGAGAGGGGTTAATTTTGTAATAGTCAATTATTTCTTTTTTATCCGTTTTTAGCTCTTTTTTTCTTCTTTCATTGCCGTAAACGCTTTCCAGGTAGAGTATAGTGAAGTATGTAGCAAATCCTTCACTTAGCCATACGTGATTCCAGCTTTTTTCTGTTGCAGAGTTACCAAACCACTGGTGGGCAATTTCATGAGCGATCAGACCTTCAACTTCCTTATTTCCCGTTACTGAATTTTCAAAATAGGCAATGGTCCCGGCATTTTCTAATCCACCCCATTGAGTTTTTGCCTGCATATTGGCGAGTTTTGCATAAGCATAGGGACCAATATTATCAATGAAATAAGACATCACATCAGTAGCGACTGCATAATCATTGAATCCATCCAGCCTGTTTTCCGGATATACCCAGGCTGAAATCGGAATGTCATTTACCATACCGAGTGACCTGGTGGCAAATTTTGTCACTCCAATCGTTACTACTTTCATTGCAACTGGTGCAGGCTCGTGATAGGTGGTAAGCTTATATCCGTTACCCAAATTACTTTCTTCGATTTTTATACCGGTTGCTACTACATCATAACATTCCGGTGCCGTAATACCGAATGTTATTGAGGCTTTATCATATGGATGATCAACTGAGGGAAGCCAGTGTCTGGCAAGGTTAGGCCAATTATCACCAAAAATGAACGGCGACCATATTTAGTTGTGTCGATAACCAGACCTCTCTCGGGAATACCATGATATTTTATTCGATAGGTTCTGGTTTTTGAATCACCTTCTTCCGGAGATATTACTAGTTTATTGTTAATGTATTGATAAGTTGATTCCTTATCACCTTCAAAGACAGATGAGACTTCCATCCCGTATTTACCTGATTTCTGAATAAGATCCAGTGAAAACTGATCTGTTTCTTCTTTGAAGTTTACAGTGACAAATGCCTCTCCGGCTATCGCATTTGTGCTATCATTCAATTCCAGGTTAAATACATAATGCTGAATATCTACATTTTCATTTTTATCATAAATATCCTGCCCAAAAGAAAAATTTCCGATTAATAATATCAGGCTTGAGAAAATCGAGAATTTATTTTTCATAATTACTATCTCTTTTTTTAATGCCGGGGAATATGGCTTTAGGTTATATTTTTCACGGAATCTTCCAAAAGATAATAACTGGTAAATTATTTTCCGCCTAAATCTAAAAATATAATGGTCTGAATTTCAACCCATCGATTCTGTTTATTTCCAATGCAGGGAAAGGTATTTTAACCAGGTTAAGCGCCCTGAACAGACCTCGTAACCATTTTTTATTGGTGTGGATTTTTGTTAAGTCAATATCCAGGGAAAACATAAATTGCCTGTACCTGTCCAAATGAGGAAACGGTTCCCCCTGGTAATATTCAGGATTATCAAATTCGTGGATCATGCCATTAGCACTATATCCAAAAGCAATATTCAGCCATGGAGGGATACCTTCGATTCCAGTTAATTTGTGAAGATTACCGGATAACCAATATGTATGTCCATTATAGTCCATGAAAAAACGTTGAATATGATTTTCACCCAGAGTAGGATGATAAGAAGGGTAGATACTGGGGAATAAGAGAATTTCATTAGAAATATTTGATCATCAAAAGCAGCTTCTTGCACTACAAAAAGTGCTGATCCCAGGGTATTCGCTATCATATCATACCAGGAAAATCCCCATCCTTCATACATTCCATCAAAGACTTCAATAGGGGTTTGAAATATCAATCCGACAGGTCCTCCGTAAATCAGTGCTTTTTTCTTGCTCACACCTGCCATCCGTAAACCATAATATGCTGAATAACTATACCGGTATGCGCCATATGCATGACCGAATTTGTCCATTTGTAAGTATCCTTTTGAATCGTCATAAAAATGAAAAGGGACTCTTTTATGATCTTTATACCAGACATACTGTAGGAAAGAAATGCCAGCAAGATATGATCCAACTTCAATTCCAATTGTAGTATTGAGTCTTTTTTTATTGATTGTATCCGGATAATTTTCAAAGCCTGTGTGCTGGCTCAAAATATTAAATGATACGGATAGAGTTAATATGATGAAAAACAAGTTCTTCATAAAAAAATAGCTGGTTTGCTCCTATAATTTGAATTGTTATTCTTCTTCGAGGGTCGGTAAATTAAATTGACTGAAAGCACTTTCCTGTTGCATTAATACTTCGATCTCCTCGCTCTTTCTCGGGGCATCATCTGATAATAGCTCGATACTTTCTGATGTGATCAGGTAGTCATCTTCAATTCTAACAGGTATATTCCACCATTTCTTGTCACATGGACTTCCTTCCGGAATATATATACCTGGTTCGATCGTGATAACCATTCCCTCTTGTAAAACATCATAAGTCCCCATGTCATGCACATCAAGGCCGATATGGTGACAACAACCATGTGGGTAGTACCAGTGTCTGCCTGTTGCAGGATTAATTAGTTCTTCCTCACTTAAGTTTTCTACAATTCCAAGCTCAAGCAGGCCTCTGTTTACTACTGCTAATGTGGTGTCATAAAGAGCTTTAAAAGGTACACCTGGCTTTGCTATTGCCATAGCCGCTTCCTGCGCTTCATATACCAGGTTATAAATTTGTTTCTGTTCTTTAGTAAACTTACCATTAACGGGTATTGTACGAGTGACATCAGCGGTATAGCCATGGTACTCAGCCCCAAGATCCATAAGTATTAATTCGCCATCTTCAATAGAAGGGTTGTAGTTATCAATATAATGTAAAACACAACCATTATGTCCTGCACCAACAATACTTGGATAACCTTCGTATTCGGCTTTGTATTTCTTGTAGATGAATTCGTGCATTCCCTGAACTTCCAATTCAGACATTCCAGGTCTCATAGCCTTCATTACCTCAGATTGTCCCAGAGCAGATATCTTCACTGCTTTTCGCAATAGATCTAACTCTTCTTCTGTTTTAATGCCTCTCATAGGAGCCAGAAGTTTGTCCAGTAAAGTGGTATTCAAATTATTGGGAAGGTCTTCCATATGCAGGGTTGGAGGCTGCTTATCCGGATGTTTAACTTTGGTTTTAAATTGATCGATCAGATCATATAGATCTCCTTCCTCTTTCGTGTTTCTTACATCATCTTTAAATTCATAGAATAACACATGGTCAAACTGACTAAAATCTATCGAAAAGTCCTTAAAGTCAGGGGTTTGTTTGACCATTGAAATTTTTAGTTCTTTTCTCGCTTCTTCCGGGCTGATCCTATCACCATCGTATAATTCCATTAATGCATTTCGGCCTCTTACAAAAAGCAATTCATTTACATTTTGTCCATTGATCTCCTGTTCTTCTGAAAATATCATTAGAAGGGCATGAGGTGCTCTGTGGCCGGTCAGGTAATAAAAATTAGGATCCTGATGGTACTTGTAATTAACATCATTAGCCCTGTTTCTTATCGGATTGGAGAAAAAGACAGCGACGCTGTTTTCAGGCAATTTTTCCCGAAGAATCTCTCTTCTTTCTTTATGGAAGTCTGAAGAAAGAAAATCTGCAGGTTTTTGTGCGTATAAACCGATGCTTGTCAGGAAAAGAAGGGAAAGGATAATTCTATTCATCTTATTCATTTGAAAAGTGGTAAGCAGGATAATTATAGAAATCGAATATACCATATTATTTCAGATGATGCAATTGGTTTTTATTAACTCAATTATTGTCCGATCGAAAGTTCTTTAAATTCTTATTGACTCTAAGCAGTTAAATGAATTATTTATTTATTTATATTTATGTTGAATTATAATTATTCTTAGTTTAATTAGTATGTTTATAATAAATAGCATCACTAATATGCCACTACACATCACAGATGAACCATTTAAAATCAAAAATCGCAATTTTTGGATTAGCATTGTGTATTTCGATTACTGGATGCAATTCAAATAAAGAGGATAATGCCTCTATCGTAGAATCATTAGAGCCATTAGTAACGGAGGCATTTAATCCTGTTGAAAGAGGAGAGTACCTTGTCAGTACTAATGGTTGTCACGACTGTCATTCCCCGAAAATTTTCACTCCGGAAGGAATTAAGGTAGACCCGACAAGAGAATTATCCGGTCATCCTGCCGATGAAAAATTACCGCCTTATGATAAGGAAACAGCAAAAGGATATGTCTTGTTTTCTGTCGGGCTTACATCAGCTACCGGCCCTTGGGGTACATCTTTTGCTTCCAATTTAACTCCTGATGAAACAGGGATCGGTAATTGGACTGAAGAACAGTTTTTAACATGCATTAAAAAGGGAATATTAAAAGGGGTTGAAGGAAGCCGGCCATTACTACCACCGATGCCCTGGGAGCACTATAAAAACTTTACTGATCAAGACTTAAAGTCAATATTTGCCTATTTAAAAAGTAAAGAACCGGTAAGTAATATTGTTCCTGATCCGATACCTCCAAAAGGAAAATAATAGATGAGGGTGCGAAATATAAAAGGAGAGATCGAATAGTTTTGATCTCTCCTTTTGCATTAAGCATTAATAAATAATTTATTATTTCTCTGGAACCGGAAAACCTCTGTCTCGCATTAACGCATCAATTTCTGCATCCCGTCCTCTGAATAACCTGTAGGCTTCAGCCGGGTCCATAGAGTTTCTTGGTGCAAAAAGATATTTCACGAGTTTCTGAGCCATTTCCTCATCATAAAACCCTCCAGGGGCTTCTTCAAAGGCTTCGGCAGCATCTGATGTTAAAACGTCTGCCCACATGTAACCATAATAAGCTGTTGCATATCCTTCACCTGAGAATACATGACCAAAATGAGGGGTGCGATGACGCATCACCAACTCTTCCGGCATATTAAGTTCTTCGAGTGTTTCTTTTTCGAATTTGTCTACGTCAATATCTGCAGGATCAGCGAGATGTAATTTCATATCAATTATTGCTGAAGCTAAATATTCTGTGGTTGCAAAACCCTGGTTGAAGGTTGCAGCATTCTTAATCTTTGTCACTAACTCCTTTGGCATTGGTTCACCGGTTTCATAATGCACCAGGTAATTGTTTATGACGTCATCTGTCGATAACCATCGTTCGAGTAATTGAGACTGGAACTCAGTATAATCTCTTACTCCACTATTTAGGGTTGGATACTTTACGTTTGATGAAAAGAAGTGTAAAGCATGGCCAAATTCGTGAAAGAACGTTGTCGCATCATCCCATGAAACAAGCACAGGCTCTCCCGGTGCAGGCTTTATAAAGTTTGAATTGTTTGTAGCCAACACATTTTCTTTACCATCAAAGGTAGTGTAGCTTCTGAAAGTATTTGCCCAGGCTCCTGATCTTTTACCTTCTCTTGCATATGGGTCGAGATACCAAAGGCCGATATTTTCACCAGTTTCTTTATCTGTTACTTCCCATACCTTTACGTCTTCATGGTAAACAGGCACTTTTCCTTCCGGAACAGGAGTGAAGTTGTAGTTAAACAACCTGCCTGCTACATAATGCATAGCTTCTGTAAGCTTATCTAATTGAAGATATTGTTTTACTTCTTCAGAATTCAGATCATACTTTTTCTTTCTGACTTTTTCAGCGTAAAATCGATAATCCCATGGCTTAATAGTAATGTTGTCACCTCTTTCGTCAGCTATTGCCTGCATATCGGCAACTTCTTCTTCAACCCTGGCAATTGCAGCGGGCCAGACAGCCATCATCAGATCCATGGCGTTTTCAGGGTTTTTAGCCATTCTGTCCTGTAGTCGCCATTCTGCATAATTGTCATAACCAAGCAGCTCAACACGCTCCCGACGCAATTTTAATATTTCCGCAATTATTTCATTATTGTCATATTCGTCGGCATTATCACCTCTGGAGTAATAATTCGTCCATACCTTTTCGCGCAGGTCTCTTTCAGTCGAAAATGTCAGGAACGGATCCATTGAAGATCGGGTGTTTGTAATGGCGTATTTTCCTTCCTGGCCTTTATCGGCTGCGATCTTAGCCGCAGATTTAATGAAAGCATCTGATAATCCGCCTAATTGATCTTCATTCAGGTAAGTGACATAATTTTCTTCATCGTGTAATACGTTGTTCGAAAATTTGGTATAAAGCCCTGATAATTCTTTGTTAATCGCAGCATATCTTTCTTTTTTCTCAGCATCCAATTCTGCACCGTTCATTGCAAACCGAGTATAAATAAGGTCAACAACCCGTTGTTGGTCTTCAGGTAGCGGGTTTTCCAGGGAAGCATCATAAACTGCTTTAATTCGCTGGAAAAGGGTGTCGTTCTGAGTGATTTTAGATTGATACTCTGAAAATAGTGGAGCTAACTCAGTTTGTATTTCTCTAAATTCAGGAGTAGACATATTGCTGCTAAGAATGCCATAATAGGCAAATGCTCTGTCTAATTCTTTACCTGACCTTTCCATTTCTTCAATGGTATTTTCGAAGGTCGGATCCTCAGGGTTTTTGGCAATGGCATCGATATCTTCGAGGCTAAGTTCCATTCCTTTAAGCATGGCAGGCTTTACATCTTCTATTTTAACCTTGTCAAATGCCGGAACACCACCATAAGGGCCTGTCCATTCTTTGAGTAGAGGATTGTTAATATCACTCATGTCCTTTTCTTCAGTTTGATTGGTTTCCTGGTTACAGCTGACCATGGCAAACACACCAATTAAGATCGGTATAAGTTGTTTTAATTTGGGTATTGTAGTCATCATTTATTTTTTATTGAAATCCGAAAATAATATGTTTTGATTAGAAATAAAACAATGTGGTCGGGACGAGCTGCGAATGAATCATTCATAAAGTATTGTATTAAAGAATAATACAATTTCAGATTTATTATTTCGAATAGTTAAATGAGCAATTAATCTTTAAAGTTTGGCTGCCTCTTTTCCATGGTGGCTTTGAAAGCTTCTGTGAGATCATCCGATAAAAACATGGCTGCATTCCAGGTAGCCATATAATTCAACGAATCTTCAACTGAATGATCCCTGGTATATTTTAATACCTCTTTTGTTCCTCGAATTGACAGGGGAGACTTCGCCGCAATATTTTGAGCTGTCTGCTGTACATATTCCATCATTTCTTCCTTTGATGAATAGCATTGATTTACTAATCCGATATTCTGGGCTTCTTGTCCGGTGACTTTTCTTCCAGTGTATGCCATTTCTGCAACCATACCCGGGGAAATTAGCTTTGGAAGTCGTTGCAGGGTACCTAAATCAGCGACCATTCCCAAATCGATTTCCTTAATTGTAAAGTATGCATCATCACTACAATATCTCATGTCGCAGGCTGATATGATATCAACACCACCACCGATGCAGCCCTTGTGAATAGCTGCCAGGACTGGCTTTGAGCAATTTTCAATAGCGGTAACTGTTTCCTGAAGTGTTAACACCAAGCTTCTGATCTTTTCACTTCTTCTTCCGGAGCAATCGATATTTCTCAGTTCGTTTACTGACATTAATAATTCCAGATCTATACCTGCACAAAAGTTATTTCCTTCGCCTGAAAGGATGATCGCCCGGGTTTCTTCATTACCAGAAAGGAAATTAAATATATCTTTCATTTCAATCCAGGCATCCATATGCAGGGCGTTTGACTTTTCTGGTCTGTTGAAAGCTACGTTGGCAATTTTGTTTTCTATTTTGACTTTAAAATATTGAGGGTTCATGGTGTTAGAATTTTAACCGGTTGTTTTGATCCAAATTAGTTGATTTTGATTTGTGAACAAAGCCTAGTTGCAGGGTTGATTGTAAAGCCTTTTTAGGAAGGCAAATCAGTTAATGGTATAAGATAGTTGAAAAAACTGGCTCGTGGAGACAAGAACCAGGGCTTTAAATCTTATTTATTATGGAGTAGTTTCTATTTGAGTTTTAATCCATCCAGGTAACGGTATAAAGTTGAATTCTTTCCAGAATTCATCATCAAATTCTTTAGAATATTTCCTGGTAAATTTTGGTGTTAAAGACATTTTACTTACATATTCCAGATTATCTTTTTGCGGGCCTTTATTATATATAGTATATCTTTCTTCAATATATGAAGATCTTTTTTTGATGTAATGGGTCGAACTTAGATAGTAGTGGCCAGCATGCCTGTTAAAATTAATTTCTTTATAATCTCCATAAGTCAATATTTTTTTATGAATGCCATAGTCCTTCTTATCAATTACTAAAATTCCACTTTTGTAGTAAGTTTTTTCATCTGTTGTAAATGCTATTTGATAGCATTCTCTACCCATGATATTAATGTCATCTTTAAATGTATAACTATAAGCTTTATTGCGGCGATGATGAATATAATCTTCCTGGTATTTACCTAGATTGTCAGTGTACATTTCTGTCAAAGAAATTAACCGGTATTTTTTTAATAATTCTTCACCTACAGCAGAAAAGTAATTCATTCTGCTTTTTAGTAAGCCGAATTTGCTATTGTGGATTTTATTCTGTGAAATATGACCAACGTGCTCATTGATAAAATGTAGAGAACTATCTTTAGTATAGTGAATTATTCTCGTGAAGAACGCATAATTAACAGGTTCAATAAAATGATTGTTTTTAATATTATCGATTGCCTGTTCTACAATTTTTCTTGCAGTTGAGCCAACCACAACTACCTCTTTTAATTGCTGGCTTCTGGGTTCTAATTTGATATTGACTGATTTGGATATCTCTTGAGAATCAATTGATCTGGGATTATACCCCAGGTGAGAAAATAATAATCTCTTAATTGGATTGTCTGATTTTATAATAAACTCTCCATCGGAGTTAGTTATCGTTACTAACTCTCCATTATTAACAGAAACATGTACTGATGGAATGCCCTTATTCGTTTCATTATCTAACACTATGCCTTTTATATGTTCATATTGTTGTGAAAATATAGTGAGATGAAAAAATAAAGCAGTAAAGAATAAATTGGTCCTCATATCTTGTTGGTTGAAAGTGGTGATTTGTAATTAATAATTAAGTTTACTTCAAATTTCCTGCCTAACTATTAATTTTTAGGTCTTTCTTTTTAAGAAAAGACAATAGAAATCAATTATGGCTATAATTAATGTATTAATTTGATTCTTTTCAAATTAGATGTAATTATCTTGCTTTTGATTTGTGTTTTTTTAATCGATGTTTCAAATAATAAATGAAATCATCCTTGCTAATGTAAAATAAAAAAACACCATCCCTGATAGAATGATGTTTTACAATTTTTACTTTATAGTTGTTTATTATTCTTTTTTCACCAATCTTATAACCTGGCTTCTTTTAGTTGTTTTAATTGTCATAAAATATACACCAGCTTTTACATGGCTGAGATCTATACTTTTCTTTTTTTGTGTCATAATTATTTCTCCGGTGATGTTATGAATGACGATCTCTACCAACTCGTCTTGAGAAATGTTAACTGAAAATTTTCCTTTTGATGGATTTGGATATACGATCATTTCCTCCTTTTTAAAATCTATTTCCTTCGAAGGTATAGATTCTAAGGAGGAGGTTATTCGTGCAGTTGAACCTCCACTTATATTTATAATATAATCTTCCACTTCCCCATACTGAAAGTTTTCGCATGATGTTGGTGCCCCATCGTTGGCATATTTCATAGATACACGCATTCTTGTTGTTCCGTTTTTAGCATCTGATGGGATTGAGATAGTTCCCCTGGCCCTTCTTCTGGTTTGGGCATAGAGTACTTCTTCATTTGCATCTGTAAAATCTCCATCCTGGTTAAAGTCTATCCAGGCAATAATAATTTCCCGATCGCTTGTTTGAGGATATATATACATGGTGTGAGAACTACCTGCATTCAAATTAAATGTAAAGTTTGTATAATCTCCATAGCCACTATCATTTCCACTAATATTAGATGTATTGTCTATTGCAACTTCATCGATATATTCATATTGAGTACTGCTTCCTGAGGAGGTACAATAATTCACAGTTCCACCTCCTTCACTTAAGGTAGAAAATTGATCTATAGCCGAATAGACTGATGTAGTTGAGCTGCAAATTGATCGAACCCGATATTCATAAATCGTATTGGAAGATAGACCAGAGATGTTTTCACTCGTTGAGGTCGTGTTTATAGTAGACCAGATTGAAGAACTACTTTCTCTATATTGAAGGTCATAGCTATTTGCGTTTGTGGCTGCCCAGCTGATTGTAACTGAATTTGATGTGATATTACTGCTATTCAAGGATGAAGGAGCTGTACATTCTTCCGGATTACCTGAACAACCGGATGGAGATGTTGCTCCTGTAGAGGTCCCGCTGCCATTTATAAAATTAAATCCCGAATACCCGCCGGTTGTGAACCAATCCATCCACCCGCCTCCGGAAGCTGTAGTCCAGTTATTTAAATCAAAACTATTACCTGATCCATCTTGAGAACCGGGAATTTGGTATACTTTCACAGCTTGTCCACTGTTATTCCAAACTAAAGGAGATCCGCTCTGAACAGTTTCAGGCGCCTGGCAATTAACTTGCAAAAAGTAGGCATGGCTTTGATTGTTATTACCACTACCGAATACTTTAGCAATACCATTGGAATCAATACAAACAAATGCTCCTTCTTCACAACCTATTGCGTAACGATTTAAAGAATTCTGATCGTTCACCGATCGAGCTAAAAATCCAAATACACGTCCGTAGCGATTTTCATTTCCAGAACCATGTGTTCGATCAAGATGGGTATCTGTTATTACATTACTAAGATAGGGAATGTCTAAAAAGTCATCATAAAATAATGAATTGGTCATGTTATTATTGTAGGGATCATTTAATATCTCTGAAGACAATACTCCTGTTGAGGCGGGGGCGTAATATGAACTGCCAAGAATGGCCATTCCTGCAGAAGTACCGCTAATTGGAATGCCTTTTACATTAATCACATAATTTAAAGCTGTTTCTACCTCAGTATCTTTCCAGTTTTCAACGTAGGATGTCTGATCACCACCAGCTATAAAGATAGCTTCAGCATCATATATGTATTGTGCAACAGAAGCATCGTTAGCGGCTTTTCGGCTGTCGATGGAGAGCTCAGCAGCAGAACTTATAAGAGAACTGAAATTATTCCAAACCCACGCGGCCTGTCCGCCTGTGCCTCCTGTCCGGATAACAAGATAATCTCCGCCAGCAGCATTATTTAAGAACCAGGTAGTTGCTTCTATTTCTCCGGAAGCACCTGCTTCGGCACCACCTATTAACATGGTAGCTTTATTAGGAGAGATAGATCCATGGTTGTTAACTGTACCTCCCTCCAGGCTGTAATCATACTTTGAAGGCTGGGCTGAGGAATAAAATGAGAGCATGGCTATAAGTACAGCCATAGAAAATTTGTTAAAGATTTTCATGGTCTTTTGGATTTTGGTTATAGATAGATGAATGTAATTTCAGCCCCTATTGGATACAGCTTGGGTGTAGACTTCCGCATACGATAGTACACCTGTCAAAAAATGAAAGGACTGATTTAATAAGAAAGTGAGAATTGACTAGTTGTCGAAGATTGGTTGCACACCTTGTAAGCTAAAAGGTTTTACAGCAATCAACAGAGTATGTGAGTGTAATTTTTGCATGAGTTCTGGTTAACAATGAGCTTACAATACCTTAATATATAGAAAATATCTGATCTGTAAAAATATTTTAGTTCGTAAAGTGTTATTAATCAAGGGATTGTTGTTTCTAGCTCTTAGATGATTCTTTTTTTAGTTGCTTTTTCATCAAATGCAATTAATAATTTTCACTTTTTTTGAGGTTACAATAAAACAGAAACAATGTGAAGTAAGGTATTTTTTACCTTGTCTGTGGAGACACAGTCAAGCAGAGGTAGTTTATATAGAGGTCATTGCTACCTTGATGCCTCTGATTTCAGGTGTCTCCACCTGAAATGTGAAAGAAGATTACCTTGCCTGTTGAGACACAGCCAAGCAGAGGCATTTTATATAATTTTTAAAAAAAAATCATGGGTCATTTTGCGGGCATCACTATTGCTCGCTTTTCTAGGCATGAACAATTATCTTAGAACTCTTGAAATTGATATTTAACAAATAAAAAAAGCGTAAGGAATCCCTAACGCTTCAATTGTTTTTTACTTTTGAAAGGAGTCTTATCCTTTCTGTTTTGCTTCTTCTACGAGTTTTTTGAGTATTTCACTCGATAATTTCCCCAGCCAGTCACCACCACTGGATGTTAGTAATATAACTCCAACTTTATATTTTGGAAAGAATAAATAACTACTGGCAAAACCATCCATGTCTCCCTGATGACCGTAAATATTCCCTCTTTCTGTATTTACTTCAATCAGGCCAAATCCATAAGATTCGATTTCAGACTTTCTTGGTGCTTTAAATTCTGTAATTATAAAATTACTTGCAGATCCTGTTTTTTCGTATTCTGCATAATCTTGGATCTGATGCACCATAAGTTTAGATAAATCTTCGGTCGTAGAATATAAACCTCCCGCAGGAACTAATTTTCCACTTTCCCAAGCTTTGGTAGGTGTATTTCTATCGTCCTTCCTATATGGAGTAGCAGTTATCTTCTTATCGATATTAGCTGGATTAGCTTCGGTATTATTCATCTCCAATGGATCTGTGATATACTCGTTTAGTAGGACTTCGTACGATTTTCCACTTGCACGCTCTAAAATATATCCTAAAAGCCCATAGCCTATGTTTGAATAACTATATTTTTCATTAGAATTAAATTCTAATTCTAAAACATCTAAATCCTTTAATAAATCATCTTCTGTATAACCACCTAAAAATGGTTCTCCATCAACCCTTTTAACAACTTTAGAATCCCTGGGTAACCCGGAACGATGGTGCATCAGATGGCGTAATTTTATGTCTCCTAACTTCTCTTTATTAGATGTAGATAAGTCTTCAGGAAGGTATGAGACTATTTTTTCATCCAGATCTATAATTCCTTCTTTTAAAAGATGATTTGCAATAGTACCAGTAAACATTTTAGAAACTGAGGCAATTTGATATACTGTATTTTCATTTGAATTTGCAGTTCCTTTTCTGTTTAATACACCATAACCTTTGAGAAGGGCTGGTTCTCCATTCTGTATTGTTGCGATTGAGATTGAAGGTATATTTTCCTTTTCTAAGATTTCTGTTACTTGTTGGTCTATCCATGATGCTGTAGAATCTGATTTATCGCTTTCAACATCATTACTTTGATTAACTGAACATGAAATAATCAGTAATACTAATAATGGTAATAAAACTTTATTCATAAATTGATTTTTAACAAAGGTCTAAAAGGAGAACCGATGATATTTAAAAAATTAAAGTATCTGTTTTCGTTATTGTTTTAAAATGGCGAAACTATAGCTAATAGAAAGAAATAATTCGATTTTTAGAGTTTTCTTTGAATTAGTTTTTTGAAATATTCTTTTTTTCTATCTCTGTTTAAACTTATATCAAGAAAGTCAGTGTTTCTTTTGCCTAAAAGGCAGGTAGCAATTTTTTAAAAAATCGAAGGGACTTAGAGTGTCTATTCAAATAAAATAAAAAATAATTATAGCCACTATTGCATTAAAAAAACCAGGGTTAAATAAATAATAACCCTGGTTTTAATAATTATTTATGCCAATTAAGATTTAAGTACCGCTTTAATTGTTGCTTCCATTTTTTCAGGTTTGGTAGTGGGAGAGAAGCGCTTTACTGGCTTGCCGTTTTTATCTATCACAAATTTCGTGAAGTTCCACTTTATTTTGTTTCCCAGGAATCCACCGAGTTCAGATTTAAGATATTTGAAAACCGGATGAGTATCCGACCCGTTTACATCTACTTTGGAGAACATCGGGAAACTAACTCCATAATTTAACTGGCAAAACTCCTGAATGTCATTTTCATCACCAGGCTCCTGACCGGCAAATTGATTACACGGAAAACCCAGGATTACTAAACCCTTATCCTTGTATTTTTCATATAGATTTTCCAGGCCTTCATATTGAGGGGTTAAACCGCATTTACTGGCAGTATTAACTACTACTACAGTTTTGCCTTCAAATTCACTCATCGGTATTTTCTGACCTTTGATATCTTCTGCTTCCAGATCGTAAAATGAATTAATCATGATTTTTTTTAGTTTCTTTCTTATTAAACAAATATTTCCATGCTCCTGTTGACCAAAGTGCCCATAAAATTAATACCGGCTGGAAAAAGAGCCTGATGAGCCTTTTTCGGTCTGTATCTAACCCGAAGGCATCAGTTCCATTAACATATTGAGCAATATTTCCCGGAAAGATCAAAACATAAAATACTGCTAGTGCGATACCGGTCTCAATTCGATACTTTTTAAGAAAGACCATTGCCAGCCCTAATGATAACTCTGCTATTCCGGATAGTATCACTACCAGGTCTTTGGACAAAGGTACCCAATTTGGCACTTGAGCCTGAAATTCTGCCCTGTCAAATGTTAAATGCCCGATAGCAGCGAACACCATAAACAGGCCGAGCAATATTCTTAGTACCTTTTGTGTTTTAGAAGTGTGTATATACATAAATCGCTTACAATTATATCGTGTACGATGTAAATATATAAAACTATTTTGATTTGTAAAAGCAGTATCTGATTTCAGGTGTCTTCACCTGAAATGTGAAAGCAGATACCTTGCCTGTGGGGACACAGTCAAGCATAGGTAGTTTTTATAGCGTGTCATTTATATCTTGTCTGTTGAGACACAGCCAAGCACTAAGGATCACCTATTTTGATAAATGGATCCTCAGAAGGTTAATCATAAATTGAAGCCTCTGATTTCAAGTGTCTCCACCTGAAATGTGAAAGAAAATTAACTTGCCTGTTGATACACAGTCAAGCAGATGTAGTTTTATTAATAAATCAGCTTCCTTCTGACCTTTTCTTATTCATTGCCACTACTGCTCGTTCGATCCCCGCTGGTGTTAGTGGATACATGGGGATGATCTGCTGGACTACCTGTATCGTGTAAGTGTACGGCCAGTATTTTAATGGTTCCGGGTTTAACCAGACTGTCTTTTTAAACTTATTAATTATAGACTTTAGAGTGCGAATGCTTAATGAATCCATTTCATATGGTGCCATAGCTGCATCGCCGATAAAAAATATCCGGTAATCTTTACTATGCATTAAAAGCTGATCGATCGTAATTGATTTTGTTCTACGCTCGTCAGTATAAACCCTGTCGTAGATCGTATTATGAAAGTAGTATGTCTCCAGATCGTGAGCAAAGCGGGTTTTCATTTTTCGGAACAGGTTTTGTACACTTCTCACGTAAGGAGCCATAGAATAACCGCCATTGTCTATTAGCACAATGACTTTCAGCTCTTCATTTTTTTCACTGGTTAGCTCCGGAATAAACAAACCCCCGCGTTTAATGCCTGATTTAATAGTTTTTGGTACGTCGAGCTTTTCGAAGGCACTTTCTTGTATAACTCCTTTTATTGAAGCCAGTGCAGCATCGACGTTATTGTCATTAAGCAGAGCATCACGGTCGATCGGGAAATAATGTTCATCGCCCATCACTTTTCTGGCCATCTTTCCACCTCCCTGACCTCCAACTCGTATTCCGTTTTTAGCTGCTCCTCCATGACCATAAGGTGAAATACCACCGGTTCCTATCCAGTGACTTCCTCCTTCGTGCCTAGTTTTTTGCTGTTGCCTGACTTTTTCCATTCGTTCGAGTAATTCTTCGAGTGACAGATCTGAATAGTCAGCCATTTTGGTCAGATCTCTTCTTTCAGTATCCTGGTCGTTCATAGCCGTATCGCTATCCTCGAGATCCGGATTATCCTGATCCCAGATCTCCTTACCATTGATAATTTCTTTGATGTCATAACTGGTAAGGTGAACTTCGTCGAGGAAGGTATTAACGAGTTCCTCATCATCATAATCACGGTCTGCCTCATCGAGAAACTGGGTCTTCCATTTAGCAAATGTTTCTGATCTTAGAATGGCATCCTCAAGTGTCTGGCCTGGCTCAATAGGAATATGTAAAAAATAAGCATAATAAGCTTTAGTGAAAGGACCGATATCGGTTGGTTCTTTGACTATTATACCTTTTAAAACATTATGGATATCACCAAGAGTCTTTACCAGTTCTTTTTGCATAGCTTTTCTTAAAAGCAGTAATGTTCTGACATCTGCTTTCAAGCCGTAAGCGCGAAAGTGTTCTGGTAATGAGCTAAACATATTAATTCAAATTAGATCCGTAAAATGAGTCATCAGCACCGATCATGCGATTGACTTTTTCCATGTCATTTTGAGTTTTGATTAGCACCCCGATGCCTTGTAGGCCATTGATCTTTTTTATTGCTTCTTCAGGGGCAACTTCACTCATATATTTTAACCAGTTCAGGATCTCTCGAGTTGTCGGAGCACGTTCAAGTCCCAGTCTTCTCAAATTATAAAAAACATCCATTGCAGCACGGACTACTTTTTCATCAAGTGCAGGATGATGCTTTTCTATGATCTTTTCCATGGTTTCTTTACCCGGAAAATCAATATAATGATAGATACATCTTCCTTTAAAGGCAGTTGGTAATTCCTGTTCACGATTTGAAGTGATCACTATGGCCGGCATATCTTTTTCAGATACCTCGACTACTTCACCCGATTCAGGCATGATAAATTTTCGGTGACTTAATGCATAAAGCAGGTCATTAGGGAATTCTCTTGGTGCTTTGTCGATTTCGTCAATAAGTAAGACCGAATTAGGCTTTTCATAAGCAATAGTTGCCGGTCCTTTTACAACGTAATCTTTTAATGATTCCGGGTTTCTTCCACCGGTAGTAAGTTTGCTTTCCAGTCCCTTTTCTTCTCTTTGGGCATTGAGGATTTCTATTTGAGAATCACGAAGATATTTTACATGATCAAAACGGGCTACAAATTGTTCGACATTACTTTTAGACCCTACAGGAAAAACTTCCAGATCCAGACCTCGGTCGTTGG
The DNA here is from genome assembly GCF_005166025.1 of Mangrovivirga cuniculi. NCBI lineage: Bacteria > Pseudomonadati > Bacteroidota > Cytophagia > Cytophagales > Mangrovivirgaceae > Mangrovivirga > Mangrovivirga cuniculi. Next base: position 3,040,468 of record NZ_CP028923.1, on the reverse strand, counting down.
CGTAATGTATTGGTAATTCTGTTTTACCAGTACCCGGTTCTCCTTCAATCAATAAAGGCATTCCAAGTGTTCTGGCCATATGAAAAGCCTGGGCTAATGCCGGGTCGCAAAGATATTTTTCTGATCCTGTCCAAAAAGATGTTTCTGCCATATTAAGAGTTCTAAAGCTCGATAAGTGTATAATAAATAATGAACGGTTCAAATTTCTAAATGTTTGTATAAAGATACCAGTGATTTCACCATAACATTAATAATTAGATAGTATTAATATTTTACAGGCATTAATTGATAAAACTAATCTTATGATTTCATACCGAAGAAAAATTTTTTAATGGCTAGTAAAACAAATAATCTAAATATTAATTAAATTATAATAAGAAATTATTTACTTATTTTAAGTTTAATTTAGCTATCAATTACAATGAGGACATTAAAAAATTATCTGCCAATCGTTTTAATAATGCTTTTTTCCATGCCTGTTGCCTACGCCCAGGATGTTGATGTAGAAAAAGATGAAGTGCTAAAAGCCATGAATAAATTTGAAGGCCTGGGATTAAGTTCTGACAAAGAAGAAAAACTCAAGGAAACAAACAGGAATGTAGTCAATGATATTTTCTCTATAGCCAAAAGTTCAGATAGCAAGGAAGAAAAAACCAGGAGGTTTCGTAAAGCCCAGGAAAAGAATGCAAAAGTATTTAAGGACTTATTGGGAGAAAATGATTTTAAAAAGTATAAAAAGAAGGTAAAAAAAGAATTACGTCCATTTAAAAGGAAAGCTAAACTGGTTGGCTTTTTACTTTAGACCAATAAGAAATATACATTGAATTTTTCATTTCTATTTATCGTGTATTCTCTTTTAGCTAAAAGTGAATGGATTTTTTATTGCCAAATTTTGTAGTAATGTTACTTATTTTTAGATGTGCTTGTACCTGTTAAAACTTAATATAATCGGGCTACCTAATACTTTATTGACAATTATTCTAATGTGTTCTAACATTAATGGTATGAAATAAGTTAAATTTATTATACTTCAGCTAATCGGTTGAATATATTTTAATTTAAAAGAATAGAATGTCTGAAAATTCCCAGAAGAATCCTGATGAAATTGTAGAAGAACAGGCCCGGTTTGGTTTTGAGATTTATGAACTTAAAAACTGGAAACTGTTTTTATCAGCTCTGATCGCAGGATTGGAAATTGGTTTTAGCCTGGTTTTAATGGGGTATTTGCATACAGTTTTTAAAGATATTTATCCCCCAGATGTACTAGGGTTGATAGTTAGTTTTGGCTATCCTATCGGGTTTATTTTCGTTATCATCGGGCGATCAGAATTGTTTACAGAACAGACAGCCCTGGCCATGATTCCTGTATTAAACAAATCTAAGAATTTTGTTAGTTTATTGACGTTGTGGGGGTTAGTTCTGCTTGGAAACTTAATAGGAGGATTAATCTTTTCTTACGGTTTTTCATGGTTTGGCCCTGCTAAAGGATTTGTGCCTGAATCTACACTTATCGAACTTGGAGAAAAGTTTATTAAAGAACCGATTGGCATAGTTATGGGAAGTGCGATCCTGGCTGGCTGGATGATGGGATTATTAGGATGGTTGATCACCTCTGTACAGGAAAGTATCTCAAGAATTGTATTGATTTTATTAATTACGATAATTATCGGAATGGCAGGATTGCACCACTGTATAGTGGGTAGTGTTGAAGTGCTTACAGCAATGTGGGTAAGTGATTCGATTGATTATAAAGATTACTGGCAATTTCTATGGCCTTCGGTTTTAGGTAATTTGATTGGTGGTGCGATCTTCGTTTCTGTATTAAAATTTGGGCTGACTACTAATTATATTTCAGCGGCTAAGAAAAACAACTAAACTCTTCACATGGTTCATGGGTTGAATCGGTTTACAATAATATATTATAAAAGAAGCTTTCTAGCGTATTCTTCCATCTCAAAATGATAAAGTAAGCTTTTGGTTGGCTTATACAAAGGATGACGAGGATGGCCTTTTTTTGTAGGGGTACTAATTATTTTCCATTCTAATTCTAAATCTTTTAAAACTTCATAAAGTTCGATCATGGAAGGCTTGAATAGTCGTCTGGACTCAATCAAGTCCCCATAAGCAAGCCAAATAGTATTAATTTTTAAATCTAAGAGACTACTCCTGATAATATTTATGTTTTCTTTTATCAAATCTTTATCAAATTGATGATGAATGTTTTTTGGATTTGTCGCTCGCTGAGGATATACATTGTACATAACCCAGCCATCATAGCCATTGAAATTAGCAATTCGCTTAACAAAACTTAGGGTTCCTTCAAGATCTCCCGGGCGAGCCTGACCGGGATTTAAACCAATGCAAGCAATCATGTTATTACCTTTTTCTCCCAGGACAAACCTGGCTGAATCGTCGCCACTGATTTTATAGATCCATTCGGGTTCCTGATTCTCTGGTAGATTCATAAAGCAATTCTCTAATTTGTTGAATAGTTATTTTACCTGAGTAAAAAGTGTGAATCAGACTGTTTTATCGTCTGATTTATGAAGTGCATTTTTGTACTGACAACAATAGTTTTCCAGTAAGGTCAATTTAATATTTCCATTACCTTATTCACCCCACCATGATGGTTTTATATCTACTGCTTCACCATTGGTATATTTAAGGCAATTAGCACATTCAGGCAAAGGACCTGCAGGACCATAGGTTTCGTAACAAATATATTCTCTTTGGTTTTGAACAAAGTATGAAAGGTCATATCTGTTAAAATACCATCTTTTGGCTTGTTCCTGAACTACATCAAAATAACCTGATATTTTCTCGTTTGTTTTTGAGTTTTTTAGATTGCTGTTTAGATTAAATGGTTGCTGATCATTAATAGAACTATTTGAGGTGGACTCTTTTAATTCCTTCCAGAAATTGTAATAATCTTTATTTAACGTTTGCTGTATTATTAATACAGATAATTCTTCATAGATACGTTCGTTTCCATGAGTTGGCATAAAAAATACTTGCTTTTCATAACCACCTATGATGTCCTCTAATAAATTATACCCGGTCAAATAGTTTTTATTGATAGCCCAACAGGTTGTTGGAGGAAGTGTTTCTTGCGTGTAATTTGCATCTATAATCGTTTTGATTATCCAGGTAGGATCATACTCCCATCTATAATAAACGGATTCTCCTGATTCATTTTCAGGTATTTCGACGGTAACAAAAACTCCTTCTTCTGTTATAATTTCCTTTTTACCATCCACATAATCATACTTATCAATACTGGCTTCCTCAAAATCTATCGAACCCATCGGCTTTATTTGTGTGCTAGGTAATGATACCCATTCAGATTCAAATTTTTCTTCGTTAGGCAGAGTAATTCTTAGTTGGTATTTTCGGTCAGGCAGGGCCTCAAAATCGGTATCATAAAGATAATATGCAGGATTATTATCTCGTGTTTCAGTGTAATTCCAGCTATTGCCATCGTCATCGACGAGTTCAACAAAGGCATCTGTAACAGGTTGACTTAACCTGTTTGTTACTGAACTGGTATATGAAATTTTTACTGAAAAATAACGGCCATCACTTGGGAATAGGGTAGATTCGTTTCTTGATACATTAGAAATATATCCTTCCACAACAAGGTTAGTCCCTTCGTTTTCTATCACAAAGTCGTATGGTTCAATACAACCGTTTAATAAAAAGGTCAAAAGTATTAATATAAAAACGCGTTGAAATTTATTTTTTAATATCATCAATGAATAATTCATACAAGTTTGCCAGAAACAGGTATTTCAATATAGATCTGGAATTTTCCAGGCTCTTAAAAAACATGGAAGTTAGAATTTTAAAGACAGAATTGAAAACTCTTACTTTAATAAGATGTAGTTTATTGTTGCCAAATTGTTTATTACGAAACTAATAAATCGAAGGTAACCTAATTATTAAAATATTTTTTATGGTAATATATTCTGAAGACCGGAAGACCAACTTTGTTACTGGTGTTGTTTAGTTTTTTAGTTATGCAAAGTCCGGAAAGTTTATTAAGTCAATAATAGTAAACCTATTCGATTTAAATATCATCAAAAAAGGCAATACTAATTAAAGTATTGCCTGAACTAATTAAATGTATAATTTATTTATTAATTATTTTCGCTATCGCTTTCTTCTTCGTCACCTTCAAGATCTACATCAACATCTTCAGTTTCGATGCCAACTTCTTTTTCTTCAGCGTCTAATTGTACTTCTACTTTATCTTCTTCTTCGGTAGTAGTTTCCTCAGTAGTAGTTTCTTCGGTAGTGGTTTCTGTTGTTGTATCTTCTGTTGACTCACTGCTTTCGTTACACGCAGTAAATGATAGGACAAACAATGTCACTAATAAAAAATTTAACTTTCTCATAACTTAATTTTTGATTTAAATATTAAAATACAAAGTAAAAGTTGCTATGGTAAAAATTATCTGATTTTTTTTAAAATTCTTTATTTATTTACTTATTAAATTGAGATTCTCATATTATCATGTGGAATTTCTGATAGAACTTACTTTAAGGAAGAAATTTAAACACTATTAAAGAGATTGTTATATCTCCTGACTTTCTCTAAATGCCAGGGCAAATTTAATATCTCCATACTCATATTCGTCTCCCAGCTTTTCTTTTATATCATTAAGTTTAAAGCTTTTTATAGTATCAACAACCTTTAGAATATTATCAATCTTTTCTTTTTCTATAAAGTCCTCAACATTCGCTTCACCTTGAGCAACGTAATAGCACATATGTCCGGCTATTGTATTAGGCGAAAGGCCCCGCTGTTCTGCAATATCTTCAATAGTTGAACCTGCCTGGTATAGCTCATATGATATCTCCCTGGTAGATTTTTTCTGAACTTTGCTTTTTATTTTGTTCAAGGTAGCTCTTCTGGATTGAATTTTTGCTTCTGTATTTAGTTTGTCTCTGGTTAAAAGATTGCCTTTTCCTGTTTCCTTAATAAACTGAAGTGCTTTATCCAGGTCTTTTACCTGGGCAAAAACTGATGCTTCCAGCTCGATCAATTCGTTTGTATAAGTTTTAACACCGGTTTGAAGTTTTAAGCTATCAATTTGTTTACCGATTTTTTCCTGGATTGATTTTAATAAGGGTTCAAAATACTCTTTTGCTTTACTTACTCTTTCTTCAAGGTTCGGTAGAACATCGCCTTCTTCTGCTGTGATCATTCTAACCTGCCGGATGAATTTGTCAGCAGTCAGACTCAATTTTTGAGCTTCCGAAAATAATTCACTAGTCCATTCACGATAAGGAAGCTTTTTTGATCCACCTTCCAGCTTTTCGAAACTTTTAAGATGATCTTTCAAAGTGTACATCAATTTTGAAAAATCAAATGCATCAGAAGTATGAATCCTCAGATATTCTTTGAAGTCCTTTTTTAATTGTTCTTCAAGTATTTCAATTTCAGGTTTATTGTTGCTGTAAGAAGTTAACGCTTCATCATTACTGATCATCTGATCTGATATGGGGGAGGAGAGTACCAAACCCTCGAGTGATCTCAGGCGTGATAGAGCAACATAAACCTGGCCTGGTGCAAATGCATCGGAAAGATCAAGAATTGCCTTGTCGAAGGTTAATCCCTGGCTTTTATGAACTGTGATTGCCCAGGCTAACTTCAATGGAAATTGCCTGAAACTACCAATGATTTTTTCGTCAACCTCATTTGTTTCTTTATTAAGCTTATATCTGATATTATGCCATTCATATGGACTTACTGAAATCGGAAGATCATTATCAGGACAGGTTACTTCGATCAGGTCATCATTTATTTCAGTAACTGTACCGATCTTTCCGTTAAAATATCTTCTATCCTCACCATCATTTTTGGTAAACATTACCTGGGCACCTTCTTTTAATTGTAATTCAGGATTAACAGGGAACATACTTTCCGGAAAGTCTCCTGAAATATCCGCGTTGAACGTCCGGGGTTTTGTCGTTAGTTTATTTAAAGCTTCAAGATTTATTGTGTCTGCTTTCTGGTTGTGAGTAGTAATCCGGACATGGTCTTCAGATAAAGTATCTTTATCTATTTCCTTATAATGGTTTGTATTTAAATATTCTATGTCTTCTTTTGTTACTTCATTATTTCGGAATCGGTTGAGTAAACTCACAAAGCGGTCATCTTCCTGGCGATATATTTTATTAAGCTCGAGGTAGATCGGAGGATTTTCCTGAAGGGCATGAGCAGAAAAAAAATAACTGTTTTTATAATAATTATTCAGATGTCCTTGCTCGTGATCTTTCACTACAGGTGGTAATTGAAGTAAATCACCTATGAATAAAATCTGGAGACCTCCAAACGGAATGTTTTTCTTTCTCCTTGCATGCCTGAGAACCGTATCTATACAATCCAGCAGATCGGCTCTTAACATACTTACTTCGTCAATTATTAATAATTCAAGTTCCTGAAGTAGTTTTCGCTTGGATTTGTTTAGTCTGAAACCGGATAAAACCGTTCTTGGTGTATTAATGAACTCAGCAGACGAATAGTATTGATCAGGTATAAATACCCCAAAAGGTAATTGCAATAACGAATGCAGTGTTACACCACCTGCATTAATTGCGGCAATACCTGTAGGAGCTGCTACAGCGGTTTTTTTGGCTGTGCTATTTACCAACTGCCGAAGAAATGTTGTTTTTCCGGTGCCGGCTTTACCGGTAAGGAAAATGTGCCTGTTCGTATTATTAATATACCTGTTAGCTAATTCTGTAATGCTGTTGGTCTGCAATTCCATTAATTCCATTTTAATTCAGGGTATAAAGTTGAAAAAACATCCGTGTATCTCAAATGAATGAGAAGAATTATACCTGAAAACTGAGCGATTATTTTGAAGATATCCAGCAATACCCGTTAGTAAACGGAAGTAAATGATAGTATTTGGATAGTTTAATGATACAATAATTTGAGTTAGTATTTGAAAGTTGAAAAAGCTTACTTAATGTCAAATCCAGCTGCCGATTCATGTGCCTCGATGATTTTCCAGCCTTCTGAAGTTTTTATCCACGTCATAGAAATGGTAAATCTTCCGTTTTTCTCTGTGCCTTCTTTAGTAATCGCCCATGAAGTAGCAAAATTAGTTGCGGTAAAAACCGAGTCAGATAAGGGGATTATGTGTTGATTGTAAATTTTGTAGTAAGCGGTGTCTATAGTATCCCAACATTCTAGCCGCCTTATTTTAATGTTTTGCCATCCAAATGCCGGGTTTGCATTGAAAACAAATAAAGTGGAATCACTTTTTAGAAAGTGATCCATAAACTTATCTATATCTAATGAGTTTGCCGCTTTGTTCAGGCTGGTTAGCTGTTCGTGAATGGTTCTTTTTTCAACTTTTTCAATGGACTTTTTGCTACACGAAATAAATAGTAAAAGAAAAAGGAGGGTTTTAGATAATTTCATATTGATTATACCAGAATAGATATGGTATAATTTAATAAATAATCACCTCAACTCTTCTTTATTTATCTCTATTGTGTGATAACTGTTGTATCTCTTATAATGTCAAATGGAGCTTCATTCGCCTGAAAAATGTATTCAGAATTTGCTCCTATATTAAATTTAAAAGTTGAGTCTTCTATAACTAAGACATCAGGACACATTTCATTACCGTTATCAAAAGCTGTTGCGGTAAACAGTATACGGTTAGCTTCAGTAAGGTCAGCTTCAATTACCAGGTCGCTATGGCAACCATTTGGAGCTATTGCCTGTATATCGATCGATACTTGAGAATAAGCTTCTGTAGTTTCGGGTACCACCATTTCTACAATAGGAATTACAACTCTTCCAGTGCGATTAGGATCATTCCCATCATCACAGGAAATAAAAATAAATAGGAAAAATAAGGGAAATAAATACTTCATAGTTTCTTTTGATTTTATAATATATACCACAAAAATCATTCCTTAATAGGATCTGCAAAGTGTTGAGTTGATTTTTTTAAAATTCGTCTTTATGAAACTCTTACAACTAAACTCCCTTGCTTATGACCTTTTTCAATATGCCTATTTGCTTCCGGAATTTCTTCGAGTGTATATGTTTTACCAACAACCGGTTTAATATTTTTGTTTTCTATCAACTTAGCCAATTCAAACAAGTCTTCATTTTTGTCTCCTGCAAGTGTGATAATCACTTTGTTAGAAGTGAAGAGTGTGGTCATAAATCCTCGTAATAGAAGAGACAGGGAATAATCAGCCGGAATGTATCTGCCCTTTGGAGCTAACGCACTAATACATTTGGAATACCCCGTTTTAAATGAGACATCAAATATCACATCATATTTCTTCTTTGATAGCCAAAAATCTTCTTTTTTATAGTCTATTACTTCATTGGCCCCAATTCCTTTTAACATTTCCAGTTTTTCATGACTGTCAGTAGCGGTAATATGGGCCCCGGTTTTACTGGCTAATTGAACAGCATAGGTGCCTATAGATCCACCTGCTCCAATGATGAGAACGCGGTCACTGGACGTGATTTTAGCCTTTCGAAGATAGTGTAATGCATTCAATCCACCCAGAGGGATAGTTACAGCTTCTTCGAAAGTGATGCCTGCAGGCTTATGTATAATGCCAGTATTTTCATTTTTACATTTATATTCGGCCTGACAACCCATTTGGAATCCACCTGATCCAAATACCAGGTCACCAATCTTAAAATGTTTTACATCGGGTCCGGTAGCTATTATTTCTCCGGCAAATTCCTGTCCCAGAATTTTATTTTTTCTGGGTTTAAACAATCCCATTACTAATCTTAATGGTATCCAGAACAGCGGTTGAATATCAAATCTGCGAATTTCACAATCTGCAGCTGATACAGTACAGGTATGAATTTTTATTAAAACCTCACTGGTTTCTGGAATGGGGTCAGGCACCTCCTTTATCTGGATATTTTCTACTGAGCCATATGCAGTTAGTACTGCTGCTTTCATATAAATAATTTAGCTTACTTATAAATCCAAATAAATGTATCGTGTTGATTTTTCAAAAAAGAATTACACAAACGGTTTTTTAATTTTAATACTGCGAAATGTTCTTATGTAAAAATATTTGTAAAACGATTTGTTTTATTCATTGGTATATTCAAGAATGTCACCTGGCTGGCAATCTAATATTTCACAAATAGATTCAAGGGTTGAAAATCGGATTGCTTTTGCTTTACCAGTCTTTAGTATAGATAAATTGGCTTCAGTAATACCGAGTTCCTTTGCCAGTTCTTTGGAACGGATCTTTCTTTTAGCCATTATTACGTCAAGATTAATTATAATGGCCATATTAAATTGTAAGTTTATTTTCTTCCATTAATTTATTTCCCTCTGAAAACACTTCAGCCATTACAAATGATATGAGGGCCCATATCAAATAATTGAAATCGAAGTCAAGTTTTATAGAAACTTCCCCGTTGATCGCTAAAATAGAAAATGAAGATATAAGCATCAATAAAATGAATAAAAGGCCTATTTTTCTAAATGACTGTACATTTTCAGATTTGAAAGTGGAAAGGCTTTTAATTGATTTAATAATTTTAATCGCAATTGTCACTATAAAGAAAAGGACTATATAGTAACAAATATATTTTACTGACCACAAATAAATATACATCGAAGGAACTTCTGATACTGGTACTCCTTTTTCCTCCAGCTGACCCGGTGATCGGTTGGTGAATGATTCTTTGACCATTCTGAAATTTTCAAATTCGAATACTGAACTATCAATCGTATATATGATCATCATTCCGAAGACCACAACTAATCCGACTATAAATAATATGCGTATTAAGCGGGCAGTGAAAAGAGCAATTTTTAAGATGTTATTTTCCATGATGTTTTGTTTGTTGTTTTTCAAATATCAATAATAAATTATTGTAAAACAATAATAATTTACTGAAAAATAATATTTAGTATCAACGTTCATTTTTATTGATTTACTCTACTTGTTGATTATCAAGGGATTAATCGTTTTTTCAAACTTTATATATCCTGTACTCCCCATCTTCTGGTATCCATGTTTTTTCACTCAATCCTGAGTTATTATATAGTTGAAAAAGTTCTTTTCGGGTAGTCGGACAATGATTTACTGATTCCAGATGGTTAGCGATCACTTGTCCAGGTGAATCAATCGTGAATTTTAATAATTCTCTTTTATTCATTAACAGTGGTTGAAAAAGATCAAATTGTGCAGATCCTGCTGCAACAACACTGATCCCGGGTCTAAATTCCTCCAGCACTCTTTTAACATCAGTTGTATAAACAGTGTCTGAACTCAGATAAACTGAGGGTTCATTATCTAAATCAATTAGGAATCCCATAACATTACCCATTAAACGGGCAATAAATCCATAACCATGCTTTGCAGGAATGCCTGTTATTTCTCCATTTAAAAAGGGAGTCGTTTTATGATAGTCAACTATCTGAGTAATATTGAAAGATTTTTTCTTTAAGGTATTTAAGTCTCCTGCACTACAAATGACCGGAATGTTATTTTTCCTAAGGAAATTTTCTCCCTTATTGTCAAGATGGTCAGGATGTAGATGGGTGATAAGGCAATGGGTTGTTTTATTTATTATTTCCCAGGCATTTTCCGGCAATTCGATAGTTGGGTTTTTTCTTGGTCTGCTTCTGAATAAGGAGAAAGGAGGCAGGCTTCCTTTTGGGCCTAGCATCGGATCAATGAGAATGTAATTGTTGTCAGATTCAATTACCATTGTTGCATTTCTAATGTGATGGATCTTCATAGTTTTTATTTGCAATTAATAATCCACCGCATATTTTTTCATTGATTCAAATCAAGAAATTCTTTTTCTGATTCTGCTAAGTGTTTCCGGAGTAATATTTAAATATGAAGCGATATGGTATTGAGGTACTTTATTTAACCAGTCACCTTTACCGGTAAGAAGCTCTTTATAAAGTTCTTCCGGATCTTTCATCGTCCGGTTATATTCGGACTTTTCTTTGTGAGCTAGTATCTTTTCAAATTGTCTACCTAAAAATGATTTGCCACAACTATATTTAGAAATGAATTCAGTAAATGTGGATCTGCTAATAGACATTAAAGTAACTGCTGTCAGGCATTGCTGGTTTTTCCTTGAAGGGGTAATATTTTGAAATGAATTAAGGTCAGTACAAAACTGAGGTATTGTATAGAAAAATATATTCGATTCTTTCGTTTCAGTTTGATAATATTCTCTGATATTTCCTGACACTAGAAATCGTAATGATTTATCGGTTTGCCCTTCTTTAAGTAAAATCTCTCCTTTATTATGTTGGGTGATTTTGAATGAGCTTATAAATTCTTCCAGGCCTTCCCGGTTTTCTGGATGTTCTGTTCCTAAAAAGTCTCTCAGTAATTTA